>CAZMQG010000001.1:0-153407 GCA_964568625.1 uncultured Pseudomonadota bacterium
CCAATTCATCCCCAGGCTTGATAAGCCTTGGGGAATTCTTGGCTATTTATTAAATAAAAAGTAGGATAAGTGTAATTTGGTAAAAACTCATTATGAAACGTTTTTATAAAATATTGTTATCAAGTATTCTTGTTTTTTCAGCTTACTCAACTTCATTTACGATGAAATCTCGTGAAAATGAACCGATTCAACAACCTCATCATCACGAAGACTTGGCAGCAAAACGTGAAGCTATTAAAGCATTTATTGACGCACTAATTACTGCAACTAATCAGGGAAATACCGAAATAGTAATTAGTGCTCTATCCAATATAAGTTTTATAAAACCCGGCGCACTATCTAATATGAGAGTAAATGATAAGGGATATGGCTATCATGGCTGGACATTATTACAAATAGCCACTGATCAAGGGCACGAAGCAATTGTGCGTGTACTAATCAGTGCAGGGGCAAATCCAAACGAAAAAGTAAATACTCCCGGCAGCTATCACCATGGATGGACAGCATTGCATATTGCTGCGTGGTGGTATAAAACATTCAACAGTCAAAAACATGGTCTTATCATGCAACTACTTATTGCAAACAAGGCAAACACTGAGTTAAGAATAGATAACCCATCCATGGAATATCATAACTGGTCAACATTTGATATTTTATGCGGTTAAAAAATCAAACTTATTTTAAATCTTTTTATAAATTTTTCATTGCCGTTTCAATATGCTCTTTTACCATCTCATATGAATCCGATTTTTTAAATTTAATAGGTTTCCCAATTTTCACTTTGACTACCGCATGCCTACGAGGAAAAACACATCCATAAGGAGCAATTTTATCCGCCCCTTCAATCTTTATCGGAACAATCGCAACATCCATCTCAACTGCCATAAAACCTGCCCCTAGTTTAAGAGGCTGTAGATTTCCATCCAAACTAACTTTGCCTTCAGGAAAAATAACAATAGAATAACCTAAATCTATAAGTGTTCCGGTATTTTCAAGTCCAAGCTTAATGCTTTCATCCTCCAGGCGAGATAACGGATAAGAGTTAAAAAACAGTTCTACCAACCAAGAAAATTTTGCATATTCCTCATATAAAACATCACGAGCCGCTGCAAGTGCTATTTTTTTTCTGAACTTATAAGGCATAACTCTCAAAACAGCAATAGCATCATAATAACTAATATGGTTTGGCATAAAAACTACTGGGGTATCCAAAGTTCTTAAATTTTCAACACCCTCAACTCGCACGGACATAAAAGTTCGACTAATTAAAAAAACAAAAGTTTGGCATAAATTTCTTATAAAATTTACAAAAATATTTCTAGGCCAACGTTTTAATTTTATAGTTTTGGTCTTACCCCTGCACTGCTCAACTAACTCTTCAAGTTGCTGAACCGTCGTTTGAGTATTTATTTTAGACTCATCAACAGAAACTCCTAAGTCTAATTCCAAGCGCATAACTAACTCAACGCGCATAAGAGAATCCATATTTAAATCTCTTACAATACGAGTATTTAAATCAATTTTGTCTGGATCAACACCTGAAATATTACTTATAATATAAACAATTTTACTTTTACCCTCGTTTACAACTTGCTTCTTTCCTCCATTCATTTGTGACAGCAAGATCTTTCTCACCTCATCTCGTTTAACTTTGCGTGTAGCAGATCGAGGAAAGTCATCTCCATCCCAAACTGACCATGCATTTATAAGTTGATATGATGCAAGATTTGAATTTGCTTGTTCAATAATCTTTTCAGGATCATTCTTTTCTTGATTGCTAAATGATGGATCGAGCAGCAACACCGCATAAATCTGAACTGGGCCATTACCTCGTTCAATACCTAATACACAGCTATCTCTAACCCCAGCAATTTTATTTAATTCAAGTTCAATATCCTCAGGAAATACATTCTGGCCTCCACTGCCAAGAATCATGTACTTTTTACGACCTTTCAAAAACAAAAAGCCGTCTTGATCAAAATATCCCATATCACCGGTTCTAAACCAACCATCATCAGTAAAGGCTTCCATATTTTTTACATTGTCTTTGTAATACCCATGAAACACTCCAGGGCCTTTAACTAATATTTCGCCATCATCGCCAAGCCTAACATTAACACCGGGCAAAACCTTTCCAACAGAACCCAACCTATGAAAATCAAAAGAATTTAAGCAGACAACCGGTGATGTTTCAGTAAGACCATATCCCTGTATTAAATCAATGCCTAAAGCACGCCATTCACGTTCAAGTTCAGGCTCAAGAGGAGCTCCCCCAGATGCTATTGTATTAAGCTTCCTTCCAATTTTACGGCGAATAGGATAAAGCAAAATCTTAGATATAAACTTATTGTCCAATTTTTGAGATATAGAAAGCATCGACTCAAAAAACCCCAACTTTCCCACACTTTGCACGTTAAACCTGATTCTTTGCATAAAAACTTTTAAAAACTCAGGGACTGCAATCATTTTATCTATACGATACTCATACAACAAATCACCAATTGCAGTATATGAATGGGCATAAACAATGTGCGCCGCATAAAAAAATGCCAACATCAACCCAATTGTTTGTTCAAAAATGTGAGTCAGTGGTAAAATTGAAAGAAGACGAACAACCCCAGGTTTTAATACGATGATTGTCGAAATGGCCTGAACATTTGAAAGCAAATTATTGTGCGTAAGCATCACACCCTTGGGATCTCCAGTGGTTCCAGACGTATACAAAATTTCAATCAAATCATCTTGATCTAAATCAATTTTTTTAAAATTATTTGAATCAAAAGCCTCAGTTAACTCATCGATAAAATCAATGATAAAAGATGGAATACCCAAATCATTTTTTGAATTGTATTTTAAATATTTGCCTCTAAAGATTAGCTTTGCTTCCGTTTGGGCCAAAATTTTATCTATCATTTGCTGCGTACTTTGGACATTAATGGGAACAGCAACACTTCCATTTAGAAGTATTCCCCAAAAAACACAAACCCAGTATGGTGAATTTGGGGCAAAAATAATTACCTTATCTCCTTTGCCTATGCCCTGTTGTTGAAGAAATAAAGCAATCTTGCAAGACAAATCGTAAACCTGCTTATAATTCAAACTAACAGTTCGATATCCCATACGCATAGTAAGCGCAGGAGAGGTTCCGTATTCAAGCGCATTACGTTCCAAAATTTCATTTAAAATCATAATAGATATCTTTTAAACGCGAAAATTTAAATACAAATATTACCACTAACAAAACATTAACAGATTCAATTAATCTGAGTCAATTTGCAAAAAAATGAAACATTAAATGTATACGATTAGAACAAAAAAAGAGCCGCTGGAATTTGTGTTCCAGCGGTCAAACCTAAGTGAAATTCTTATCAATCTAAAAAACGCAAGTACAATAAATTGTACTTAAAAAACTATCAATTAATTTAAAATATTAAAACCGGCTGCTTCTGCGAGGACCACCGAATCCACCGCTATTTCCACCACCGCGACGATCACCGCCACGACCACCATTACCTCCAAAACGAGGTCTATCAGCCTTTGGACGAGCTTCGTTGACTTTTAAAGTCTGACCGCCAAGTTCAGTGCCATTCAAACCTGCAATTGCAGATTCTGCTTCACTAGCAGATGGCATCTCAACAAATCCAAAACCTCTAGGTTCCCCACTAAATTTATCTTTCAAGATCAAAGCTGATACAACTTGTCCAAAAGCTTCAAATGCTTGGCGCAAATCTGACTCGGTTACAACACGAGACAAATTGCCAACGTAGATTTTCATCAGATACTCCTAAAAAAAGAATTTCACTTAACTTCTTTGATTATATCATGATAAACCAAAATGTCGAACTAAAATAAACAGAAACGTCCGCCTGTAAGCACAAAACCACCGCGCATTTACCCAAAATCATGATTCAGTCGCCATTAAGCTTAAAAAATGAATTTAAAAGTTGCGTAATTTGCAAAAAATAGTTATACATTTGTATTACTTTTTGTAAAATTAGCTTTATCTTAAAAACTGGCTTTTTTGAGGTAAAATTGTATTTTTTAGGCATAATTTAGGAGTTTGTCATGATTTATAGGAATTTGTGGCTTTTAATTGCAGCAGGACTGGTATTCCCAGCATGTAATTTCAGTTCGGATAAAAACAAAGCCACAACGCAAGAAACAGAAGGTAAACAAATGGAAAAAACAATATTCTCATTTTTTGGAGCACCTGGATCTGGTAAAGGCACATTAGCTGAAAGATGCGTAGAAAAGCTTAATTTCAAGGTTTTATCAACAGGAAATCTATGTCGTGCTGCAATGACTAAGGACGATGAAAAATCTAAGTTGATAACATCCATAATAAAAGAAGGCAAGCTCGTACCTGATGAACTCATTTCAGATATGGTTGAAGATTGGCTCGCCAAAGAAACAGCTGATAACAAAACAATTATTTTAGATGGGTACCCAAGAACAGCTAAGCAAGCCGAGCTATTACTTAACTTATTGAATACAAACTTTAAAGATTATAAGTTCAGAGTAATATCTATCAACGTTCCAGAAGATGAAATAGTTGATAGAATAACAAACAGAGTAATGTGCGAAAATAAAGCTTGTCAAACAACATACTCACTTAAACTTATGAAAGATCCAAACAATCTTATTTGCGAAAAATGTGGATCGAAATTAATAAGAAGACAAGACGATACAGAACATGTTGTACGTGAAAGATTAAGCGTATATGCAAAGTACAGCGAAGATGTATTGAATTTTTATAGAAAAAATAATATTAAGATTGAAGAAATCAATGCTTCAAAACTTTCAGTCGATGAAGTTTACGAAAATTTCACTAAAATTCTATAATCGCTTATAAACAAGCTTTTACAAAATTAACTTTAAAAAAAGAGCCGGTTTAAACACCGGCTCTTTTTTTAAAGTTATATTTTATTTTTTTAGTTTTAAAACCAAATCTTTGAAAACCTGTCCGCGATGTTTGTAATTCTGATAAAAGTCGAAGCTTGTGCCGCTAGGTGAAAATAAAACCTGATCCCCAGGCTGCATCATACCTGAAATATCTGAAAGAATTTCTTCCAATGAGCCAAAATTGCACGAAGCTGAACCAAAGTCACCACAAGAAGGTCCATAGCAATAGACCTTCTTTAACCCATTGATTTGCTCAAGTTCTTTGATAATTGGTGAACGATCAACGCCTTTATTAAGACCGCCCAATATCAAAATAACAGGCCCTTTATCAATTAAGCTCTTTACAGCAGCAAGAGTTGATTGAACAACAGTCGCTTTTGAGTCGTCATAGAATTTAACGCCTCTTACTGTTGCAAAGTACTCAACCCTATGGTGATGATCGTCGATTGTAAAATCTTTGCCCTCTAATTCAAAAAAAGCATGTAAAACTGCCAAATCTGCGCCAAGCAAATAAAGCCCCGATACTATTAAAATCCAGTTTTGAACAAATGTAACATCCGGAAGAACGGACAAATCAAACAACTGAATTGTTTGATTATTTACAGAATCAAACAAAACAAGCTTGTTATCTTGTTTATAAAAAATTTTGTATTCTTTTAAAGCCCCAGATTTAGATAAAACAGTTTTTGGCAAATTAGTATCAACATGAGAATCGCTAAAAAAACAGATTTTAGATTTTAAGTTTATTACTTGCTCAGCAAACAACCGAGTTGTATCCCCATGCAAAATATGCCATGGGAAAAGAGCAAACTGGGTGTCTGTCTGATACTTAAAAAGATTAAATTTTGCATCAAAATAGTCTTTAAATGATTTATGGCGATCTAAATGGTTTGGATAGCAGTTCATAAGAATTGCAAGATCAGGGGCAAATGATTTACTAAACTCAAGCTGAAAACTGGAAAGCTCCAACACCCCTATGTCATAAGATTCTTGCTGCTGGATAGCCTCAAGCATTCCCAACCCTATATTACCGCCAACAAAAGGCTTTAAGTTGGGTCCGGAGTAAACCAATTTACTTATTCCAGACCCAACTATATCTGATGACTCATTTACTATTTGCTCACCACCACGTGCATTTTTTTTATTTTCTGAATAGCTCTTTTGGTTCTGCCTAATTTTTGAAAGCAATTGCGCAAATAGCTTTGTCGTCGTTGTTTTACCCAGTGAACCGGTAATTGCAACTACAGGCTTTTTAAAATAAGTACTAAAAAGATCAAGCTCGCAAATAAATTTTTGGTTAGATGAATAGAAATCATTAAGATTCACACCGGGACTTGGGATTATATAATCATGCTGATCAATAAAGTCTTTCATGATCACTTTTGAAGAATCAAAAGCCCCAACTTCTACTTTGTTTAAATCCTGTAAAACAGGAAAATCCAATGTTTTTTGATCCCATACATCCAATTTTGTACTATTTAAATCAACATCACACTGATTCAAATTCAACACATTTTTTTCACGTTTAAAATTTTGAATGAAATTAAGTACAGACTTCCCTACAACCCCAAACCCCAAAATTCCTATTTTTTTCTGCATCTAAACTCCAATCAATTTTTAGCAAATCCCATTTTTGTCATACTGCCTATCAGCCACAGCCTCAGCGATGGCTGGAACTTGATTCAGAATCTCTCTTCTTTTTTCAAAATATCGAATTTTCATTAATTTTTTTAACAATTTGTGTTGTTGAAAATCCTGACAAAAATTGAATTGTCTTCACAACTCCCCCATAGCTTTTCACTATATCACTTCCAACCATTGAATTTGCATTATAGTCGCCTCCCTTTACAAACACATCAGGTTGTAAATATTTAAGCAATTCCTCCGGCGTATGCTGATCAAAAGATACAACAAAATCAACAACCCCAAGCGCGGCAATTACTTCTGCGCGATCTTTAAGTGAATTTATTGGTCGACCTGGACCTTTTCCAAGATTTTTCACTGATTCATCCGAATTAAGCGCTACTACAAGAAAATCTCCAAGTTTCTTGGCTTCCTTCAGTAAATGCACATGTCCTGCATGCAAAATATCAAAACAACCATTGGTAAAAACTACCTTCTTTTTCCCCATACTCTGCCAATCAAGCTCTATCTTTAAATGTGCCCAATCATTAAAGATTTTCTCCGTATACTCGGTATCTCGATCTACCAATTCATCTAAACCTACTGCATAAGTTTTAACATGCGAAATTGCAACAGCTGCCGCCTTATTTGCAAGCTTCAAATAAACCTCGGGAGATAAATTACTGCTTAACCCCAAAGCTATAAATGCAAAAACCGTATCTCCAGCTCCAACAACTCCATAAATTTCTTTTGCCTGTGTAGGAATCGAAATAATTTTTTCTTTGCTGACAAATTTAATGCCTTTTTCTCCAAGAGTAACAAACATACCGTCCAAATCTAATAAAGAACAAATATGCCTTGCATTAACTTCAATATCATCAGACTCACTCAAGCCAAATGATTGAATCATCTCAGATACTTCTTTGGCGTTTGGTTTAATATAATTTGCACCCTTATATTTTAAATAATCAGGCCCACTTGGATCAACTAATATTAAACAATCTAATGATCTAGCCTTGGAAATGATATAGCTTAATAACTCAGGAGTTACAAAACCCCTGTCATAATCAGATATTAAAACTACCATTCTGGATTTTAGTAACTTATCTACCTTTTCTATTACAGAATTTAGCTCATCCTTTGAAAGGGGATCCGTACATTCAGAATCAATACAGATAAGTTGCTGATTTTTGACAACAACGCGCTTTTTTAGTGTTGTTTGACGCTCGGAGCTTTCAATAACTCCATCTACAGGCATATTCGCGCGTTTAAGTAAGGATAAAATTTTTTGTCCTGAAAAATCCTCTTTCCCAACTAAACTCAACAATGTAGTATTTAAACCTATCTCAAAACAATTAAGAGCCGTATTTCCAGCCCCGCCCAAACAGTATTCATATGATTGTTCTCGAACAACAGGAATTGGCGCTTCTGAGGATATCCTTTCAACATGACCGAATAGGTATTCATCAAGCATAACATCGCCAACAACCAAGACATCTCTCTTCTGACATGTCTTTAAATAATTGATAATTTCTTTCATATTCGATGCCAATCCAATTTTTTGCATAAAAACCTTGCCGTGTAAAATAGAATGAAGTAGCTTGTTAAGTACTACTTATACCACTTATACAACATTTTATACCACATTTTTTTCTAAGTAACAAAGGAGCAGTTATTATGAAATTACAAATATCTTACAATTTCACCGACCTTAACGAGGCACTGGACATAGCACGCAAAACAGTTGACTATGCCGATATAATCGAGGTTGGTCCACTTTTAATTTACAAAGAGGGAATAAATGCAATTAAACAGTTCAAATCAAATTTCCCTAAAAAACCAATATTTGCAAATGCAAAAATAACAGCCAACGCTCAAAATGCAATCGATATGTTCGCACAAGCTGGAGCAACTCTAATTTCAATTCTTGCAGGAATCTCGCAGAATACCATAAAAAAGGCCTCTGATGAAGCAAAAAGATGTGGTGTTGAACTTATTCTTGATATAATTGATATTCATAATGCCGGTCAATTCATGCTTGACGCAAAACACCTTGGAATAGATATATTATTAATTCACAACCCAAGCTCAACAATCGATCCTACAGAACTTCCATCCCAATGGCAAAGCATAAAGGGAAACACTCAACTACCCCTCTATATAACAGATAAAATAAACAGGGAAAACATTCACCAAATACTTACGTTAAAACCTCAAGGTATTGCAATTGGATCAGCAATTATAAAAGCTGACAATCCTCATCTAGAAGCACAATATTTTAAGTCATTGTTGGTATAATTTAAAATCTTAAATCAAGCTCAGACTTTATACCAACTGTGTTAATACTACACTGGATAATCCACTTAACTTTCGATAAACTCAGAACAATGCTGGCAGGAAACCCTTCAACCTGTACGAGCAGATCAGGACAACAAAAAATAGATCCCTTAAACTTTTTAGGACTGATTATGAAAGAAATTGTAAAATACACCGTTCAAGAAAAACTCAAGCCATTAAATTTGTCTAACATTTCCGATGCGCAAATTAACGATCACTGGAGTCTATACGTTGGATACGTAAATCAAGTAAATCGCTTAAATGATGAACTAATTCAGCTTATTAGCGAAAATCAGACTAATTCGCTTCTTTACTCCGACAGACGTCGCAGAATGGGATTTGAATACAATGGTATGATATTGCATGAATATTATTTTGGAAATCTTTGTCCAAAATGCAGCACTTTAACAACAGGGGCGCTACGCCAGAGCATAGAAAAGCACTGGGGTACTGTGGAAGCCTGGCAGGAAGATTTCTCCAATTCAGGCAAAACACGTGGCATAGGCTGGGCCATTTTGTATATGGACACAATTACCGGTCAAATGATAAATGTTTTTGTAAAAGAACATGAAAATGGACATATTGCAAGCTTTGTCCCTCTGCTTGTTATGGACGTCTGGGAACATGCATACATGGTTGACCATAAGGCTGGCGGTCGCGCAGATTATATTAATGCATTTTTCTTGAATATTAACTGGAAAGTTGTTGAAGATAGATATGCTGACGCGATAAGTAAAAAAATATCAGGCAGATTTTAATATTATATATTTTAAAGATCTGTGGCCTAAAATATAAAGTGCGCTTGTATTTTATTTCTCTGTTTCATCAAACAAAGAACGTTGCTTCTCACTTGAAGATGACTTTTTACTTTTATTGAATTGCAATTTATAAAGGCTATCAATCTCTTTAATCTCAGTTGCTTCAGTTGCAGACTTATCTGGACGATACCCCATCAATCGAGGAAAACGTAAAGCATATCCTAATTTCTTATCGGTTTTACCAGCAGTATGCAGCGGAGACAATGTGATTTCATCAGCACGAATCATGCAAATAATTTTAGGATCAACCCAAACATCCGGGAAAAGTTCTTTGGAGCACTGAACGTTATGCGGTTTCTGGAATATCTTAATTTTATCGCAGGCTTTTTTCTGATCACGCCACTCCTCGTCAGTCAACCCGGTTCCAATTTTGGCAATCGATTGAAAAACATCTTCATGCTTGTTATAAATACCCACAAGCAATGCCCCTATTCCAAATGATGCGCGTTTGCCCTTGCCGGAATAATAGCCCAAAATTACACAATCAACCGTATCATCTAATTCGCCGGATTCCTGGCGTTTTAATTTAACCCAATTAAAATTTCGTTTTCCAGCCTGGTAAACAGAATCTGTTTTTTTAACAACCAAACCCTCAAGCCCTGATGATATATTTTGTTCAAAATATTCATCAAGTTCTTTTGCCGTGTTAATTTCAACCTCTTCGATTGCGTGGATAACTGCCTGCCTTGCAATATGCTCTTCATCAAGAAGCTTTAAAAGGGCCATTCTTCGCTCTTCATGAGTATTATCCAAATATGATTTACCATTCATGTATAAAACATCAAACATATATAACTTTAATGGGAAATCTTCAGCCATTTTTTCAATATCATATTTTCGTCTACGTTTCACTGTTTCTTGAAATGGCAAAAATGTTCCGGTCTCAACATCATATGATATAGCCTCTCCCTCTGCGACTAATGTTTTAACATTAAGCTGTAAAGCTGCTTTTTTCAGATCAGGAAACATATCTGACATATCCTGTAAATTACGTGAGAAAAAGTGAACTTCATGCTTTGCCTGTGTCTTATTTATATGGACTTGAAGTCTGAATCCATCAAGCTTTGGTTGAGCGACACATTTACCAAGCTTTTCAATAATTGATTTTGCATCAGGCAGACGCTCTGCAGCCGCAGGACGTACTGGAACTCCAGGAATAATTCCTATATTTTTAATTCCCTTAAGCCCGTCTTCTTTCAAAATTTTCACAATTAAACCAATATCCACACAAACATTGTATGCTTCTTCTAAGTCTTTTCTTATGGATTTATCGCCTGCGTGCATCCAAGAAAAAGCATCCAGTAAAGTCATATCAGAAAAACCAAGCCGCAACTTGCCAAGAATTATACGTACAACATATTTAATGGAAATGGGATCAAGCTGCTTAAGCAGCTCCAATAATTTTTTTTCTTTTTCCTGGCTTGCACCCTCTCCTGAAATCGAAGCAAATTCATCTAACTCTTTTTCCACTTGATGTAATGTCAATGCATTCCGAATTAATATATTTGTTTCAATTTCAAGAGCAACTAACCCTAAGTCACCCATTTTTGATTCTTTTGCTTTTACAGTATGATCGGAAATGCCCAACAACTTAGCAAGAACTTTAAGCATACTTTTGCCGGCAAAATTAAACTTGGTACCCACATAAGTCGGATGCAAATCGCCTAATGATAAATATGCAATAGTGGCCGCCTGCGATGGAGTAGCCTGTTTCAATAAATCGGACAACATTTCTGTTATTTTAATTCGAGAAGACTCTTTTTCAATTTGATCAAAAGACTTTGCAACATCAATAAACTTCATAGCAGCCCCAGCATTAAAGCCATTTTAACTAAAAACGTTTGACTTATTATGGCCTTTTATGCCGATTGAGTCAATGAACTAACTAAAAGAGGGTTGTATATAATAAATACCCATTACTAAACAACTCAACAACATTTTAGATAAAAAAACTTGAATTTTACCATTAGATGCACTTAAAATTTAATCTATGCCTAAATGTCAGCCAGATAGAAAGAAAAATTAAGAAATAAAAAAGATGAATATTTTTGTTATCAAGAAAAAAGAAATAAAAAATAAAGCAAGAAAGATATGCAGCAAGTAAAGATGCAAGAAAAGGCTTTCTTAAAAAACCTAAAACCAAAAGCCATAAACAACAAAAGATAATAAAAAATTTAAATGGAAATATCCATGCCAAAATTCCAGCAGTTGTGGCAACACCCTTACCCCCTTTAAAATTAATAAATATTGAATAAGCATTGCCAATTAAAAGCGCCAAAAAATTTAATACAAATATTTTTTGTACACAACAAAAACCACAGCTAAAAGGCACCATGACCAAAATGAACAGTGCAACAATATATAGAGATATAAACGCTTTTAAAAAATCGATTAAAAAAACAAGAACAAAATATTTTTTACCAAGAACCCTACCAATATTTGAAGCACCAATATTCCCGGAACCATGCTCAGTGATATCAATATTAAAAAAATACTTTGCAAACCAATAACCTGTAGGAATAGCTCCAACCAGATACGAAAATAAACAGGAGATAAAAACTGAGATTAAAACTAAAAAAGATAACATTTTTTATATTTAAAGCTTTAAAGACTGGCTTGCCAGACGAAGCTGCATAACAGCGAAGACTGGTGGCGACGCTGAGATTCGAACTCAGGACCTAAGGATTATGATTCCTTCGCTCTAACCAACTGAGCTACGTCGCCAGAAAATTTCAATTACCAACTGCCTGTCCGCCATAGCCACGAAGGGCGTCGGCGGAAGCTACGTCGCCAAAAAATTTCAATACCCAAATTTTAGAATTTTATTGATTTAACTTCAAACACATCAAATATAAATTGGAACATTGCCTTAAGGAATAATATCCCAGACAACAATGTTGCAACAATACCCAACATCAATGTTGTTGCAAAGTTTCTTACCGCTGGGCCACCCCAATAAAAGAGCACTAACCCTGTTAAGAAAGTTGTAATATTTGAATCTAAAATAACCGCCAGTGCGCCATTAAACCCATCATTTACCGCTTTACGCAGAGTCGCACCAGCTGCCAATTCTTCTTTAATATGTTCATAAATCAAAATAGACGCATCAATCGCCATTCCGACTGACAACACCATACCTGCAATTCCTGATAGGGAAAGTGTACCATGAAAATAAGATAAGAAAAGCATTACTAAAAAGAAATTAACCAGCAATGCAAGCACTGCAAACAATCCTGGAATCTTGTAATAAAGAAAGCTAAACAAGAAGAGTAAAATCATAGCAATCAAACAAGACATCAAACCTTTATAAATTGAATCTTGTCCCAGTGATGCACCAACACGACTTTCTTGTTCAAATTTCAAAGGAGCTACTAAGGAACCTGATTTTAATACAATTGAAAGATCCAACGCCTCTTTTTGAGTAAAACCACCTGTGATAACACCTGAACCTCCGGTAATTGGAGTGTTGATGCTAGGTGCTGAAACCATAACATCGTCCATAATTATGCCAAGCTGGCGTTTTTCATTATTAGAAGTTAGCTCGCCAAACTCTCTTGCGCCTACACCATCTAACTTAAAATTCACAACAGGCTTGCCAAATTCATCTCTTGAAACATATGAGTCAACAATTCTGTCACCCGTCATATCAGGAAATGCTGAAACCAGATAATAGCGTCCAGCTTCTTCTACCCCATTTTCATCCATTTCCGATTTACCCGGAACAATAACCTTATCAGAAGGAAGTTCACCATCATAAGCTTCAAGTAATGCGTCACGGGATCCGGCTGCTTTTTCTACAATCTTAAATTCTAAATGAGCAGCTCTTGAGATTAAAGATTTAATACGCTCTGGATCACTAACCCCAGGCATTTGAACAACAACTTGATGGTCTCCATGCTGAGTAACAACCATTCCTGCAACACCGGTACTATCAAGTCGATTCCCCAAAACATTAACAGCTTGCTCTACAGCACCTGCACGAAGTCTATGTTCAAGCTCAGATGTCAAAGTTGCCTGAATTTCATTATCAACCAATTTAGATTGTAATGAGGCTGCTTTTGTTTCAACAAGCATATTATAACAAGTTTTTGCACCTTCTTCAGTCTCAAAAGCCAAAGTGAGAACGCCATCTTTAACATTTTTGGATATTGGAAGAACCTTCAATTCCCTTGTCTTAAATAATTGATCCAAAGATCTACTTTCAATGTTCAATCTATTTTCGACCGCCTTATCAAGTTCAACGCCCAAAACCAAATATGTTCCACCAGCAAGATCTATACCTTTTTTTATATATGTAAGTTTAAGCGCGTTATAATATTTTGTAACAGTTCCCATTAATCCAGGAGATGCAGGTTCTTTTAAAGTTTTTGCATCAAAAGAAAACATGAAATAACTGCCGGCAACAATGGCGGCAACCCACAACATGAATGGTGATATAATTGCTCTAATCAGCTTACTTTGTGTAAACATTTAACTGCTCCTTAAAGTTAACTTCTGCTACTCCCGAACTTTACAAAAAAATGGTGCCGAGGAGGAGACTCGAACTCCTATGGGTTTCCCCGCTGCCACCTCAAGGCAGTGCGTCTACCAATTTCGCCACCTCGGCACTTCTTTTATAACGAACTAATAATATCAATCTTTGAAAGAAATTTATCAAATTCTTAACAAGTTAGCAACTTAATATTTTATCTTCTCATTGCCATTTGTCTCAGACGTTCAATACGTTTCTCCATCGGAGGATGCGTTGAAAAAAGATTAATCCAACCTCCACCTGAAAATGGATAAACAATAAACATACTCGCTGTTGCCGTTTGAGCTGGAGACTCAGGTTGAGCATGTTGAGCTTCAACTCCATGACTGAGTTTTTCAAGCGCTGATGCAAGAGCCAATGAATCATGCGCAAAATTTGCTCCTGATTCATCAGCTAAATACTCTCTTGATCTTGATATAGCCAATTGAATTAACGTTGCAGCAATCGGCATAATAATCGCAACAATCAAAGCGCCCCATCCACCGCCTCTATTTTCATCATCTCGACCGCTAAAGCCTCCAAAAATTGCAGCCCACTGAATCATATTTGCAAGATATCCAATAGCAGTTGCAATTGTCGCCGCAACTGTAGCAATCAAAATATCTCTGTTTTTTATGTGCCCAAGCTCATGCGCAATCACTCCACGCAACTCATGTTCTTCAAGAATATCTAATATCCCTTGAGTTACCGCCACAGAACCATTCTCAGGATTGCGACCCGTTGCAAAAGCGTTGGCCATGGGAGTTGGAATATACCATAACTTTGGCATCGGAATTCCGGCATTGTGTGCAAGCTCTTCAACAATTTCATAAATATTGCGAAATTTTACTTCATCAAGCGGCTGAGCTCCGTACATAGAAAGTACTAACTTATCTCCAAAAAAGTACGAAATGAAATTCATTAATAAAGCTATAATCAGCGCAACCGTCAAACCCTTTGCTCCTCCAGCCCAAGCTCCCAACAACAGTAATAAGCCGCTCATAGCCCCAAGCAGAAGTGCCGTCTTAACTTGATTTAAAAACATATCTTGCTCCTCAATCTTGATTAATCTTCGTATTCAATTTTCCAATCATCCAACTCCTTCTTGTCTCCAATTTCAACAACATCTTTAACAGAATCTGCTTTCCGATCATTTTTTTTATTTACAAACTTATCACCAAATTTATCTGCAGGATCATCAACAACCACATCTTTTACGTCTATAGGCTTTTTCCCGTTATTTTTTTCAATTTGCTGCATATTTTCTTTTTTTATTTCGAGTAACCGTCTTGCCTGTTTTTGAACACCCTGTTTATAATCTTCCACATCCTGATCAAGTTGAGACTGAGCGCTTTGAATTACACCATTAAGCTCATCCTGCAACTTTCCTATGCGTTTTTTAAGTTTCAAAATTATTTCAACACCTGCAAGATTAACTCCCATCTTGTGAGTCAAATAAATAATCTCTTCAAGACGATCTACATCTTCTTCTGAAAACAATCTGGTATTACCGTCTGAACGCTTTGGGGCTATTAATCCCTCTTTTTCATACATACGAATTGTCTGTTGGTGAACTTCAAACATTTCAGCTACAACAGAAATTGAATAAAAACCCTTTTTTCGCTTCATCTGGCTCTCCTAAAATCAATCTTCGCTATTTAAAACCGTCAAAAACGCCTCTTGTGGTAATTCTACATTACCAACTTGCTTCATTTTCTTTTTACCCTCTTTCTGCTTTTCAAGTAACTTACGTTTTCTTGATATGTCACCACCATAACATTTTGCTGTTACGTCTTTTCGCATTGCAGAAACGGATTCACGTGCAATAATCTTTGCTCCAATTGCAGCCTGAATCGCAACTTCAAACATTTGACGATGAATAACCTCTCTTAATTTTTTGGTTAATCTACGCCCAACTTGGTATGCTTTATCTTCATGAACAATAACAGATAGCGCATCAACCGGTTTACCGTTTAACAATATATTCATTTTTACAAGATCAGAAGCAATATAACCGGCTAATTCATAATCAAAACTTGCATACCCTGCACTCACAGATTTCAACTTATCGTAAAAATCAGTAATAATTTCGTTTAAAGGCAATCTATAACGCAAGACAAGACGATCTTCATCTAAAAATGTCATTTCAAGCTGTTCACCGCGACGATCCTCACAAAGTTTTATCAAATTTCCAAGATATATCTTAGGGGTAATAATTGTAGCCGTTACAATCGGTTCATAAACTTCTTCAATTCTTACCTGCTCTGGAAAATCTGCCGGATTTTCAATCATCATCTCTTCGCCATTTGTTAACAAAACTTTATATAATACTGTTGGTGAAGTTGTGATAATGGATGCATTATATTCCTGCTCCAATCGTTGCTTGAAAACATCCATGTGCAATAAACCCAAAAATCCACATCGAAATCCCAATCCAAGCGCAATCGAACTCTCTTTTTCAACATGAACACTAGGATCATTGAGAGTAAGCTTTTCAATAGCATCTCTAATAAATTCAAATTCTGACGTATCAACCGGATATATACCCGCAAACACCATTGATTTTGCAGGCTTAAACCCTGGTAGCGCCTCAACCTCTTTGCCCAAATGATAAAGCGTGTCTCCAACACGAGCTTCTTTAACCGTCTTCATTCCAGCAATCAAGAAACCAACCTGACCGGTATAAAGAGATCCTGTCTGCAATGGTTCCGGATACATTAATCCGATATCTAAAACCTCGTAATCCTGTCCAGTATGCGCCGATACAATTTTATCACCTCTTGATATTGTTCCATCAATAACTTCAATCAAACAAATAACTCCACGGTATTCATCAAACCATGAATCAAAAAGTAACCCCTTAAATGGTTTATTTGCATCACCAACAGGAGGCTTAACTCTTTCAATAACCGCCTGAAGAACATGTTCAACGTTGAGACCAGTTTTTGCCGATATGTATAATAAATCTTGTTTATGAGTATCAAAAGCTTTAAGCATCTCACCTGCAATTCTCTCAGGATCAGCATTAGCCATATCAATTTTATTTATTACAGGAATAATTTCTAAATTTTGTTCAAAAGCCAAAAAGAAATTGGCCATTGTTTGAGCCTGAACTCCCTGCGCTGCATCAACAAGCAACACAGCTCCCTGACAGGCATATAAAGAACGTGAAACTTCGTAACTAAAATCCACGTGGCCCGGAGTATCAATCAAATTCAAAAGATAAATCTGACCTTTGTATTCATAAAATAATGATGCCGTCTGAGCTTTAACAGTAATTCCTCGCTCACGTTCAACTTGAAGCTTATCAAGCATCTGTGCATTTTTTACATGTCCGGAAACAATAGTTCCGGTTACTTCAAGTAATCTATCAGCAAGCGTAGATTTACCATGATCAATGTGTGCAATAATAGAAAAATTTCTGATGTTCTCAGGTTTAAAATTTTTCAAGTCAAAATTTTGTATCTTAGCTATATTCATTTTTCTTAATCAACTTTCAATATCAAAGTATGAGCCAACCAAAATCCCAAACCAACAAATGCCAAGGATAAAATATTATTTAACAAAATATTTAAAAAGCCTAATTTAATTTTACCCTCAAAAAACAGATTTACTGTTTCAATGCTATATGCTGAAAATGTTGTAAAAGCTCCCAAAAAACCAACAATGCCAAACAATCTATAACTTTTAAATGACTCAGAAAAGCCAAAAATCCCAAATAAAAGACCGGCCAATAAAGCGCCAACAGAATTTACTAATAAAGTTCCAAGTGGAAAACTTTTTCCAATAAATGATTCCGTAAAAACAAAAACCATATACCTCGAACAGGTTCCCAAAATTCCGCCAGCAGAAATTAATAATAAATTCTTAATCATTTTACATCTTTTCAGGCTTACTTAGACCAAGTAAGTCCAAACAAATCTCAAGGGCATCTTTTATTAAAATTACAGTAAACAATCGCACCTTGCTCTGTCCAATATTTTCCATATCCACTATTTTATTGTTTGTATAATAATTGTGCAATGCCTGCGCCAATTCCCAAGTATAATAAGATAAAAGATGGGTTTGATAGCCTGAAACCACACTATCCAAAATATCCTGTAACTGTGCTATTTTTCTAAGAACGGCAAATTCATGCTCACTCATCGACTTTACAATACCAACAAGCTCTTCATCATTCCATCCACCGGTAAAAAGCACATTCAGATAATCATCAAATTGTCCAACTTGCCTTGCTTTTTCAAGCAAGCTACAAATTCTAACATATGCATATTGTATGTAAAAAACAGGATTTTCGTCAGTTTTCTTCAATGCTGTAGCCAAATCAAACTCCAAATGAGCTTCAGCCTTACGGTTCAAGTAAAAGAATCTGGCCACATCCGGCCCAACTGCCTCAATAACATCACTCAGTTGGGTAAATTTACCGGCTCTCTTTGACATCCTAAGAACAACGTCATTCTCTTTGATTGTTACAAGTTGATAAAGAATAACATCTAATCTATCTGCCTGGCACCCAATAGCCTCCATAGTAGCTTTTAAGCGCTTAACATAACCATGGTGATCCTGACCCAAAATATTTACAAGTTTGGTATAACCACGATCAAACTTATTTTTATGATACGCAATATCGGCACCAATATAAGTCCAACTTCCATCACTCTTTCTTACAACCCTGTCTTTATCATCACCAAATTGCGTTGACTTAAACCACAAAGCCCCATCTTGTTCATAAACAAGACCTTTTTCTTTCAAAAGTTCAATTGTGCTTGCTACTGCACCACTTTCATGCAATGTTTTTTCTGAAAACCATCTATCAAAAACAACTCTATAATTTTCTAAATCTTTACGCTGCAAAGCCAGCATTTTCTCCTTGGCATAACCTGCAAAAAAAGCTTCGTCGTTTTTTATAACATCACAACCAAGCTCTTCAATACACTCTTTTGCTAAGGCTATCATATACTCGCCTGCATAACCATTTTCCGGCAATTCGACAGACTGACCACACTGCTGCAAACAACGTATTTTCAATGAATTACCAAGTATTGTAAGCTGATTTCCCGCATCATTTATATAAAATTCTTTTTCAGCACTGTAACCCAAAAAATTAAGAACTCTGGCCAGCGTGTCGCCAATTATTGCCCCTCGACCATGCCCCAAATGCAATGGTCCGGTCGGATTTGCGCTAACAAATTCAATAAGATATTTTTGTTTATTTTCTTCATCAAATTCAAGTTGAAAAAACATATCTTTTTGCTGAAAAAACTCAAGAGCCAAAGTCCACCAGACTTCATGATTCAATGTGATATTTAAAAAGCCAGGGCCTGCAATTTCAACTGATTTTATAGCGCCAAAAATTAATGGATTTTCTTCATTTTGTGAAGCAAGTATAATTGCTTGCTGTATTTCTTGTGCAAGTTGCCGCGGATTTTTTTCAAGTTGTTTTGCTAACATCATCGCTGCATTACAGCTCATATCTCCAAATGTCTTGTCTTTATCAACATTTAAAGCAATGTCCACGCGAGCCATATCCTCATCAGACAAGTTCAACGTTTTCTTGATAACTTGTAACAGTTCAAGTTTAAGTATCGACAAAAGATTCATATCCGCATCTTTCAGCTTGAATTATAAGAATTTTTTAGAAAACACAGGCCAAGTACTAAGTTTACCCAATTTTTGCTATTTTACCAGCAAATAGCCAATAGAATGCGCCCCGACCAACATCACACGCTGCATTATTATTAAGCAAGCCGCGCTTTAAGCATCTCAAAATAAGGAGTTGTTCCATCTAAAATTATGGTTTTAATCTGCTCTTTATAACCAATGTGTAGATAACTAGTTTTTAAAACACCATCTACAATCCAATCAGAATTCTTACCGACATTAAATTCTGTTTGCAAAAAGTAAATTGTTAAATTAAAGGCAAATCTTATTGAATTTAGATCCTTATAAAAATACCGGGTTCCTGATTTCAATTTAAAACTCTCAGAATCAAATTCGGTTATCTCTAATTTTTTGTGAAAATCGCTGTTCTTAATACCAGAATAAAGATCAGGATTAGAATTTTTATATCGACTAATACATAAAAATGCAACTTCAAACCGATGTAGCTCGTTAATATTTAGACCAAGCATATTTTTTATAACAGGATTGGTTTGCGACGGAGATTGAAAATCAACATACACAAAACACCTAGCCAAACTAAAATAAAAATACTGTTTTGAGGCATTGTCATAATCAGTATTTTTATTTAACTCATAAAATATTCGTGAATTAAAATCATCAACAAAATTATTCTTCTGTTTATTAATCTCAGCATAATATTTCAATAAGATTGCGATTCCTAAACCATACAAATCAAAAAGTTGCGAATTTTTCCAAATACGTTGCTGATCTTGAGTCAAATTCAATAATTTTAAAATTTCAGCCCACACAAGTTTGGCCGAGGCTACTGACAAATTTGAAACCAACATCTGCCCCAATATTATTTTCATGTCAGTATCAAGCAATTTAAAATTTCCATTTAATACTTTTAATTTCGTGTTAATTGTCGATTCGCCAGAAGATAAAGAATTAATCAAATCGGTTAAAGCAGTAATTTGAACTTTATATTTTGATTGGGCTGCAATAGATTTAACCATAAGCATCTCTGAAAATTTTTTCAGTATTTTTTCGGTTTCACTTCTAAGTACATGAGCAATTCCAGGTTCATCTTCAACAGTTATATAACCACCACCTAAAACATAAAACTTTGAATCATCAAGGGCATTCATGCTTTGCATAATTTGATAAATATTTTGCCAAACCACACTTGCAAGTTGCTCCGTAGAAATAAAATCTCCACCATTAAATTTATCTGCAATTTTCGTAAAATTAGTTGATTTGAAATATAAATTGTGAATTAAATAAATCAAAATATAAGATAAATTCAACTTTTGAGTTTCATCAAGTACTGGATCATTAAAATAAAAAGATTCTACAAAATCAATTCTTAATTTATCTATATTTTTTTTCTCAAATTTCAGTTTTGCGACTCCATTTGCAATATCATCTTTAACCCGATTACTAACTAAAGAAAATTTTTCTGCTACTATTCTTAAATCATCTGTCGTATTTTTTTTGCCATCAAAATTTTTAATTATCGAAAAAACCTCTTTTCCCGCTATTTTTTGCACATCATCCTTTGGCTCTATGCCTGTATCAATTTGTTCACCTGATAGCTTCTTTTTTAAAACTACTAATTTTTGTTGCAACTCATTTAATTTAAATTTAAAATTACCCAGTAATACTTTTAATTTTTTTAGTTTAGTTTTTAACGCTCTAGATGCATCTTCCCCTAACCCCGTTTTTGTAATAGCAAAACTTGTACCTGAAGTAACATATTTTTCAAATTTATCAAAATCTAGATTTAACAAATAATCTTTCAATGACAGCTTTTCTTTTGTAGCACTTCCAGCCGTTTTTAAAACTTGTTTTATATCGCTCTGATGTAAGTTTTTTAGTTCAGAAATGCGGTGAACATACGCATCCAAATCCAATTTAGTAAAATCCCCCAATCCGAATGAGCCAAGTTTATCGCTAAAATCTTCTGGAGATATTTTGGTAAATTTCCACAAAGCATTAGCCATCGGTTTATCGGTTTTATAAAGACTGGAATCCGTCGTAAAATTCCAATATTCACCCGCAAATTCAAACGCTATATAAACATTGGATTTATCAGTTCTTCCATCAAAACTTGTTTTTATAAATACATTGTGAAGCGTTATTTTTTCGTTTTTATTTAAAGACAAGGCTTTTTTGAAATCACCACTGCTTGAACCCAAAACTTTATCAAAGTCATTATATCCACATAATTCTTTGATAAAAAAAGTTTTTTGACTTTCTCTTCCTTGCAAATTCAAAAAAGAGTTGCGTATAAAGCTCAAAATACCAGTTTTCACGCCTCCTGCCATAACAGCACTTTCAATACTCACTTTTGAAAGTAAATGCAATGCATCACCACGTTGCATTGAGATAATTGATGGATAAAAATATAAAGGACTGGAAGCCTTAGTCCAATCAATATTAATACTATCAGTTGTTGGAAAATATGAGCTCCATGTTTTTAACCAATCAGGAACTGGCATATAATTTTTATGCAAAACCACACCAATCATTTTTTCACTCAATTGAATATTTCCATTATCAATATCAATTTTTTTGGGAGAAATTTTAAGTTCAACAGAAGTAATTGCAGGATATAAAAGTAAAGCTAATTTTTGATTAACATCTATGGTCGCCATTTGTGACTCGGAAAACTTCATTTTTTTTAATTTGGTTCTTTTTTTCCAATTCGATAGTTCAGTTTCAAATTCTGGCTTAGCCAAAACTTTAGCAATACTTGCATCAGTTATCTTTTGTATATCAGGATCAATGTCAAAATATTGAAACCACCCAACATTTGGAATCAAAACTTGGGGAATGTTGTTTATACCTAATCCACTTAAAAACCAATAATTCGAAAGTGTAAGTTTTTTCAAAACTCCTTTTAACCACGACTGTTTATCACCTTTTCTCCAATGCATCTCAAGAGCCTGAAAAAATCCATTTACATCTATGCTTGGGTCAATCAATTCCCCTGACTCAATTTTTTCCGGGTGGCTCGAAATAATGGGGGCGTCCGAAACAGCCGAAATAATCAAGATGTATTTAAGATTCATAGAAACTTTTTGATCATCCAAATCTTTTCTAAACTGCATAAAATCAAGATTTTGTCCTCCGGATGAACATGTAAAAATTAAAACAGTATTAATATAAAGTTCATTTAAGAAATTCAAAACATCTGTAACTAAACTACTTTCAAGCCCAGCAATAGCTTGTCCAACATTTCCATGCCCATTCAAAACAATATTAACAGGGCGCAAAAAAGATGTTAGCTTTACATCAACAAGATCATCTGAGTTTTTAGTGATATTTTGTCTAAATTGCTCAAATCTAGAATCTTCATGCAAATCGCTTTCAGTAACAAAAATATTTTTAAAAGAATCCAAGTTATACAAAGGATTTGGGGAATTATAATCTCTTATCTTCAAAAAATTATTGTCTTTATAAGAGTCAATTGGAATCCACTTAGATGCGTCATAAATTTTTATAATATTTGATTTTTCAACATCGTCTTTTCGAATTTTTAAAACAAGCGCAAAAAAATCCGTATCTTTTATTCCATAAACCATCCAATCATCCGGCTTAAAATCTATGGACGCAAAAAAAACATCCTTACTCAGTCGTTTTTCAACAAAAATTTTCAAAATATTAACTGAGGCAATTATAATATCAGACGCTTTTTGATGTATGTTTATAGCAAGCCCATTAGTAATAGCAAGCTTAGCAGAAGATACTTTTTCAGCCTTAAAAGAATCTATGTAAAATGCAACTCTTAGTGGCTTAGGGTCCCCAACTGTTTTTGCTGCAAAAATATTTGAATTTACAACAAAAAAAAATATACAAAACAACCCAACCGCCAACTTGCACATACAGACTCCTTGGCTCGAAATAACAATTCAAATATTTTTTAAAAACTAAAAATTCAATTTAATTTGCACGCTCAGGGTCCCACCAAACATGTCAGTTTTAAAAGTATGCTTTCCATAAAATGGATAGTCATATTCCAGAAAAATAGTTGGGCAAACTGATTTTAATTCAAGAGTATATCCACCAATAAAATGTAGTGCATAGTATTCCCAATCTTTAAGTTTTTGATCGGAATTAACAATATCATTAACCGAAACAACATTTGGCCATACATTGTTTGCAGGATAATATTGATTAAGCTGTTGTTGAGAATAATTTTTTAATAAATTATCATCATGAATCGTAATAATAGTATCCTCCTGGCGCGTATAAGATGCTCCAATTTTTGCTATTACTCCCTTAAACCCTAACTGAGCATATGCACCAACATCCCATTGAGCACCATAATCAACCTTGCCAAAACTTGGTTCAAGTAATATCCATCCATCTTGGTTTTTATCAGTTTTAACTCGTAAATCACGTTCTTGAGTAAAAAATACCAACCCACCGGCGTTGGCGCCAACACCAAGAAAATCAAAAACCTGAACATACAAATTTATGCGTCCATCAATAGCCGTAGAATCCGCAGACCCAAGTGGAACCGCAAATGGCTTGGATAAATCAGTTTTACCTGATGTTGGAATAAGTACGCCAATTTGAGCTTCAGCGCTTATCCTTTTAAAGATGGGAGATTGAGGATCCCCAGAACCATGCCAACCTGCAGATAAAAGAATGTCACCAACTCCGGACTTTTTGAAAGTATCTTGCCAATTGCTATTGAAAGTCATTGCAGCCAAAACATTATTCAGAGTGCCAGATTTTTCTTGCATAAAATCTTTAACATTTACAGTAGTCGGAGCCTTACTTTTCGTACCATCCCAAATATCTGCACCCGTTAAAGTATCGCTACCAAGATTATTATATGTAATCTTATCTATCTTCACATCCCGATATGGAATATACGCCTGAATAAAAAATCCCCAAAAAAGATCCTGCTTAAATGTAAAATCCCATTCGTCAATTTCAAAATGCCCACTATATTCAATTAAGCCATCGTTTGGGGTACTTTTTGTATAATTTGGAGGGAAAATAATCGTTTCTTTTGTTTTATCATACTTTCCCAAAACTGTAGGCGGAATGTAATTCGCACCACCCCAGTATCCAGTCATATCTTTTCCCAAAGAGTCTATTACAGTGTTTGGGCTATCTACATAGCATCCAATATTTGTAATATCCATATATCCATGCGCAGATAGCAATGGACGTCCATCATTATGTGTATCCCATGCCTTATGAGTACTTCCATGGCCATAACGTATGGATAGACCGGTTGTATATTTATCATACGCGTTATTAAAAGATTCTTGGAAAAATGGAGTCCGATAAAATTGTGGCAAATCAATTGCATTCAAAACACTCCCATAAACCAAGAAAAAAATGAGTCCATTTTTAAAACTAAATCTCATAAACATATCCTTACAACAACTAAAATTAATAATATTTTTTAGAAGCTGAATTATGGTAGTCAAACGCATTAATGAAATGCAAGAAAATGTATGTTTAGTTAGAAAATGAGATTTTTAAGGCTAATTTTAATATTTATTTAGCCCCGATTTCTTAACTTTAAAATAATTTTGATCCTATCTATAATTACATAATATGATGCTTATAATATTTAAGTATTTTGGCTCTAGTTTTAGAGGCATTTATAGGATACCCCCAATCACTCCATCCGTCTTTTAACGCAGGATAAGGCGCAATAATTGGATTAACCCATTCATCAAAAAAATTCACACCCTCAAGCATGCCAGGATAATATGGTACAGGATCACCAATTTTATGATCAGGCAAATAGCCTAAACCTTTTACATCTGCAACTGAAATTAAAATGCACATTTTTACCAATTCTAGGCTTATGGGATAATTTAGCTGAACAGTCATACTTTTTAAAAATTTTAGGTAGCGTTTAACACTTATACGTTTTCGCATAACATCGCCAAATTTATAATGCATTCCAACCAGAATAGCAACAAGACGCATATCAACATCCCGCAGCCCAAATTCTTCACCAATGTTTTTAAAATCCAAATTGTTCAGCTTTGGAATATTGCGAGATTGATACGCCTTACACCCAGTCAAATAATCAAAACCCACTTCAGGATGCGAACTTTTTCCCTTCCAATCAAATTTATTATCACCACACTTTCCAATGTCATGAAGAAAAGCCGCTAAAACCAAAATATTTTTGTATTTTTTTATGTCTATCCCAACAGTCCAAGGGTATTCTTTATTTTGCAACCAAGAGGCAACCGTTCTTAAAACCCAAATTGAATGCTCATAAACATCTCCGGAATGATATGAATGATCATCACTTTTATAAAACTGCATATCTTTCATTAAATCTTTTATTGCAAAACATGAACAAAAAATAAAAATAAACAATATCAATGCCAAACATTTTTTAATACACATTACTCCCCCTTCAATATTTAACCATTAATTCATGGTACTAAAGTTCAATAAATAAAAGCAATAAACAGTATTATGAAGCCTTTAAACATAACTCAAAGATTATTCCTAAAATATTGCTTTTTTTCTTATCAGTCAGTTAAGAAAAAGCACAGTTGTTTTTATTTTTCATAAAATTTATCCGCAAAGGGGACTATGATGAAAATGAATTTTTTAGGCTTATATTACGTTATTTTTTCCATTTTTTTTATATCCATATTTGATTCAGTTAAACCAAACCGAACCAGAATAAAATTTTTAGATAATAATGTTTTTTTATTTACTCACCGCAAAAGTGTATATATGCATAACATAAGAGGTAATACACAAGAATTATATTACAACTTCACTGACTCAGGCGTTATAAAAGATATATTCAGCTTACACCAAACCGATATTAACATCTCTATTGAGAACTCACTCCTGCCTGATTGTTTCGTAACACTTCCCGAAATTAAAAAATTTACTTTAAGTAAATATGAAAAGTCATCATATGATAGATTATTTATTACAAGAAATGGGAAAACTCTTGTAACAATAAAAACGCCTTTTCTCGTACAATGTTTTGACACCGAACTAAGTAAAGAAGCAATAGAAAATAATTTTTCTGACATTCTTGGTAATGATGGATTAAGTCCAAGTGAGTTAAAAGATAATCTAAGGGATATCGACGCAACAGATGACGGACGAGTTGTGGTTTTAAATTTTTATCGAGGAGGGAAATTATGTACATGGTTTCCTGCAACCAACCAAATTCGTACAGTAACCTCCGGATTGGGCAGTGATTATTTTTTCGATTTTGCCCTATCTCCAAATGGAGAAAGACTTTTTTCAATCTCATCAGGGGGAGAGCTATGGAATATTCAATATGGAAAGTTTGAATTTATTTTTCGCTGGGATGAGTATCTAAACGATTTTGTATCTTATCAATGGAAACAAAACTTCGATACAAACGTATACTATCGTCCACGACCATGTTTATATGATCCCATAAAAAAAATATGCGGCTCTATAAAAAAAGCAATTTTTTCCGAAAATTCCAATTTTCTTTTCTTACTTATTAGCGCAGAGGAAAGAACTAAGCCTTCTGCTGACTGGACTATAAAAATTTTTGATATTCAAAGGGCATCCTTTTTAAAAACAATTTCAGTAGAAAATTTGCACGAATATCCAGAAGAAATGGCCATCACGCCTGATGGAAAAACTTTAGTCATCATTGATCGAGATGCAAATGTAATAAAAACCCAAATCGATAATTAATCCAAATATTTAATATAAAGACATTAGTGCATGCAAACGCTCATTAGCAAGGGCATTTAAACCATCGTTTTTTATTAAAATAAGTAAATATGGGTAAAATTCTCTAGATTTTTATTAAATCCTAAGCTAGGCTTATAGCTTGTTATTTTTGGGGTATTTGTTTATTTTTTTAATATTTTTCCATTTTTTAAGGAGTTTTTATGTTTCATGCGATTAAGCGCGCTCTGTGGGGCGACATTTCAGGAGAAGAGTTCAAACGGTTTGGACTATTATCTCTGACATTTTTGTTCATTATTGGTACATATTGGTTGATGAGACCTCTAAAAGACGGTCTTTTTATTAAGATTGTTGGCGCAAGCTACATTCCTTGGGCAAAAATTGCATCTTTCCTATTTATTGTTCCACTAATTTTGATCTACTCCAAGTTGGTTGACTTAGTCGCAAAACAAAAGCTCTTTTACATTATATGCACATTTTACGCATTACTATTCTTTTTAATTTCATTTGCTCTAAGACACCCTACTATCGGACTTGCAAACACAGTTCCTGGTGCAGATAGACTTCTTGGTTGGATTATATATCTTTCAATCGAAAGTTTTGGTTCTTTAGTAGTTGCGTTATTTTGGTCATTTGTTGCAAGTTCAACAGATACGTCATCTGCTAAAAAAGGTTATGCCCTAATTATTTCAGGCGCACAACTTGGTTCTATTGCCGGACCATTTTTGGCAAGTAATGCAAAAAGCTTTGGAATGCCTTTGTTAACAATTTTTGTTGCAATCGGAATCCTAATTGTTCCTATGCTCATCAAATTGTTTATCACAGTTAACCCAAGCGCAGCTGAAGTAGCCCCTACTTCAACAGAAAAGAAAACCGGAATTATTGAAGGATTAAAACTTCTTCTAACAAGACCATATTTGGCAGGTATTCTTGGCGTTGCAACATTGTACGAAATTATCGGAACAATCATCGACTATCAAATGAAGATGTCAGCTGAACAGGCTTTCCCTACCCCAGAAGCAATCACACAATTCCTTGGAAACTTTGGTATGGCTGCCAACAGCTTGGCACTTGTATTTGCATTAGTTGGAACAAGCTTTTTCATCAGAAAGTTTGGGTTAACATTCTGCTTAGTTGCATTCCCAGTAACAATCGGAATCGTTGTTGGATGTGTATGGGCAATTCCAGGAATCTGGGTATTGTTTGGAGCAATGGTTGCAATCAAGGGATTGAGCTATGCATTAAATAATCCATGCAAAGAAATTATGTACATCCCAACAAGTAAAGATGCTAAATTCAAAGCAAAAGGTTGGATTGATATGTTTGGTGGAAGATCCGCAAAAGCAGCCGGATCAGGCATCAACGCATTCTTTACAACTTTGTCAGAATTAATGTTCTTCGGTTCAATCATCTCTCTTGGAATCGTAGGAATCTGGATTGTAGTTGCATTGTATGTCGGTAAGACAAACAAAAAACTTACAGAATCAGGTACTATTATTAGCTAAGTTAGCTAATTGATAGCAAAATTTTAGGGCAGAGAAATCGTAAATGAAATCTCTGCCCTTTTTCTATGTTATAAAAAAATAACTTATATTTCCAAAAATTTATGCCACTTTTCAAGTTCGCTAATCTGGCCATTTTCAGCCAAAACTTTGATTCTCAATAAAAGTGATTCTAACATTAGCGATCTTCTATTGTTCATTTGCCCCAATAAAACGGAAACCTTAGTCGTTAACGATTCAGGAATGTCATTAAAATAAATCGAGTTTCCCCATGCCCCTAAGCAGTACCTCCATACGGATTTTGAACACACACTAATCCACTCAGATGAAACTTTATCCCATTTATCTCTCGCATATTGCAACCTATTAACAGAACTAAAAACTTGCCCAAAAGTTATATAATATTCGTCAAAACAAATTTTTTGATTCCATTTCTCCAAACAATCAACTCGACTTTTTAACTTATCTCCGAACTCTTTATGTATCCATATTGAATTATGCGGATAAAAACCAAATTCACAACAAATATCCGTATCAATACGCGATTTAATTCTAAAAAGCATTAGACTTTTAAATGCCTCTAATTTTGAATTTAAATCTAAATTCACGTTTGGATTTTCAGGTAATTGCCCATCTTTTTTACCCAAAAATTCGTATGCATAGTCACAATAAGTACGAAATACAAAATAAAGTAAAACAGGATGAAAAGAATCAAACGCATGAACTTTTACAAATGACCACAAACCATTTTTATTTTCTTGCAACCAGATTTTGTCTAACTCTTGATACAAAAAAGCCTGAAGCGATCCATGACTAGATTTACACATGCAACTTAAAAGATCTCCCTGACTGACCCTTTTTTGAGTTGCCATTGGATTTAATAAAGTAAAATATGATATTGCAATAAAAAAAATAATCAAAAATTTCATGGCATTCTCTCCAACAGCAGTATAGGCCAGAAGTTCCTGGCCTATACTGCTGTTTATTCGAAAAATAAATTTATATTAATGCATAAAATTGTTTATGAATCTTATATATCTTTATAAGCCAAACTTAAAAATTCTGCCCATTTTTCTTGATTAGATTTTTCGCCAGCAGCTATCGCTTGCAACTTATTTTTTATTTTTTCAAATGCAGCAATCTTTGCCGCCCCTATAGCTTTGGCGTTTTTTCTATATATATAATCATACTGATTATCAACATTTCCAAAATATACAGTATGAGTATAAAGTCCAACCGTACTCAAGCTAGATCCCTGACAAAAATAAACCCAAACATTAGAAGGTAAGCGCATCAAAATTTTTCCAAGATGGCCCAATGCAGCATTTGCCAATTTACTAAAATCAGAATCTGCTGCAATAATTTGATAATACCAGACATCTTTTACCTTACTTCTAAACAAATTATAAACAGATACACAACGCTCAGTATCTTCGACGGTTGCTGCCATAATTAGTGAAGCTGCAACATCTACATAAACACGCGCAAGAATAAAAATAAATCGTTCTTGCATTTCCTCTAAAACAGATGGTTGTGGAAGACCATTGGCACGCACAGACTCGTAAGCAACTCTACATAAATGGTAGTTCATGCAAACATCTCCGCAATCATTTGCATATTTATTTACCAAATCAAAAACTTGTTTTGTTTCCTCTGCGCCGGAACATAGTCGAATTTGGGCATTTAAAAATTCATAACATTGTCCAACACACGGAGCAGTGATTTTTTGTTCTATTTCAGTTAGAGGAAGTTTAGCACCTGATGCATCTTCCTGTTTCTTCTCCATAGAATATGACACACAAAAAAACATACTTCCAAAAATTACCGCTGCCAAAAGTTTTTTCAACATGACAACTCCCTTCAACGCAAAAACTTATACTCACATACATCGTACAAGGAGATACCACATTTTGAAAACTTAATGCAATACTAATATTTTTTTATTTTATAAAACATATATACCTACGAAAATATTTTAAAAGCCAAGTCTCCTTAAAATATCTTGCACACAACGGTGATTAACAATTTTTTGAATATGTGATGAATCTTCAGATTGAGCTTCCTGCATAAGTGGATAATTATGGACAATTAAATCATGCGGAATATTTAATTTTAAATAAAAAGATTCATCTTTTTTAACATCAAAAACTTCATATCTTCGGCCAAGTTGATTCCAATCCTGAGGACTAATGGAAGCAGGAGATATACCATCTACAATTTCTTTAAAAATTTTATAAGAAAACACTCCCAACCCACAATCTTGACCGACCTTGGAATACATTCGACCAAAAGCAAACATTACATCAACAATCCTACGTAAATTTGGAAGATCCCCACTGCTGCGTGCATGAATGTTTCTTTGCGTTAATCGCGCCACCAAAACTTGCAACGGACAGTGAACAAAGACATATAAAACATTGTAATCTTTCAACTCTTCTTTAAACAAGTTATACCATTTAATATCGTTAATAACAGTATCACATAAAACAAATCGATTTTTTGTAATAATACAATCTTTTATATTTTTTATTGTGGCACGATGAAGATACTCTTCATCCCAACAATCATCCCCATCCTAGACATCATCAACACTGACATATGCCCACTTATTTACTTGTTTTTTTACAACAAATTGCATAAATGACCTAGACAATGATGTTTTTCCGGAACAAGTCGGACCATCTAAAACAATAACAAGAGGTCGAGTATTCATAGCATTCATAGTGCTAAAAATACTCAACCCTAAATAAATCATTAAACTATGACATATACTAAAAATCTTCATGTAATCCCTACAAAAAATTATAAAACTTGAATAACTTTCAAAAAAATCAATGAAATAGGATGCTACCAAAAATTAATATTAAAAGACAATAATTAATTTAATTTTTACGACGTAACCAATCTTTCGCTACCTCGATACCTATTATTTTAACTAGCGATAAACCCAATATAATTCCCCATTCTGTAATACTAAGATCAGTCGCCTGAAATAAATCTTTTAAAACTGGAACATAAAGAGCACAAAGTTGAAGAACAAATCCTGCGACAACAGCCCAAATAAGCCACATATTGTTAAATAAATCAATTTTGAATATGGATTTTTTAAAATTTTTCACTGCAAAAACAAAAAACAAAGCATCACAAGCCAAAGCCGTAAAAATAATCGTTCTAATATGATCTATTGGCATATTAAGTTTAAGTAAAATAACATACATAGCAAAAAGACCTAAATCAGTAACAAATCCAATTAAGAAAATCATGAATTTCATATCATAATTCAATATTGGCTCATATTTTGAACGAGGAGCTTGCCGCATAATATCCTGATCTTCAGGCTCTTTTATAAGAGCAAGATGTGTAAATCCATGCCCAATCATATTTATCCAAAAAATTTGAGTCGCAAATAGCGGTAATGGAAAACCACATAAAATAGCTCCTGATATCATTACAATTTCACTAAAACTATGCGCCAATAAAAAAACAATAATTTTTCTTATGTTATTAAAAATAGTTCGGCCTTCTCTAACAGCTGCATCAATTGAAGAAAGGTTATTATCAAGTAATACCATATCTGCAATTTCATGAGCCACATCTGATCCCGAACCAAGGGCGACACCAATATCTGCCGCTTTCAAAGCCGGAGCATCATTTACACCATCTCCGATCATAGCAACAGCTCTACCGACATTTTTAAATGCATTAACAATTCTAATTTTATGCTTTGGTTCAACACGTGCAAAAATTGTTAAATTTTCAATTTGTTGTCCTAACTCTAGATCAGACATTTCATCAAGTTGCGCCCCCGTAATAACATTTTTCTCTGATGCCGGTAAGCCTGCTTCACTGGCAACACGCATTGCAGTATCTTTATGATCACCGGTCACAACAACAAGCTTTATACCTGCACATAAAAGTTCTTTAACCGTTTGTTTTGCGTGAGGTCTAAGCGGATCCTTAATCCCAAGTAACCCACAAAATTCAAAATCTGTTAATGGCTCTTGTATAACATCTGTTTCAAGGTCTTTTGCCGCCACTGCAATCACTCGAAGACCTTGACTTACCATAAATTCAGCAATAGCTTTAACTTTGATCAAATCATTATTCTGTCTGCAAAATTCAAAAACTTTTTCTTGAGAACCCTTCACAATCATCTTATTCGAACCATCACACTTATTCAAAGTAACCATGTATTTCAAATCAGATGAAAAAGGAATTTCAGCCAACCGTTTATTTTTCTTCCTAATATCATGAACATTTATGCCCATATGTTGTGCTAAATCTAAAATTGCAAGATCCGTTTGATTTCCCTTAAACAAAACATCATCCTGAAGATGTGCATCATTGTTTAAAACTGATAATGTAATTAATTTTTTTAATTCATCTGATTCAATTTTATTTGAATAATCAATTACAAAAATTTCACCATTGCCTGTTACTGCATCACTAACAAGCATTTTTCCCTCTGTTAATGTTCCTGTTTTATCAGTACAAATCACAGAAACACTTCCCAATGTTTCAGCCGCAACAAGATGTCGAACCAATGCTTTACGTTTTAACATTCGTTGCATCCCAACAGCCAAAATCGCAGTAACGGTTACAACCAACCCTTCCGGAACTGATGCAACGGCAAGGGCAATTGCAATAGAAATAATCTTATTAAGCTCAATTCCACGCAAAAATCCAACTGCTAAAACAAGCGTAGAAATTGAAATCATTAAAACGCTAAGTAACCAAGATAGTTGTAAAATTTGTTCTTGCAGCGGAGTAGCACTTTCTTCCGTTTGCCAAACAAGCCCCGCAATTTGCCCAAGGTAGGAATGTATGGCAGTTGCAACAACAATACCCTCTGCTTTCCCACTTACCACAAATGTTCCTGATAATGCCATATTTTTTTGTTCGGCAACAATCTTTGTCTCTTCTATTAAATCCACATTTTTTTCAATAGCTTTTGATTCGCCCGTCAAAATAGACTCATCAAATTTCAAATCAATGGCTTTTGTTATTCGAATATCAGCAGGAACCTTATCTCCTGCCGATAATAAAATTACATCACCAGGAACTAAAATCTTTGAGTTAATTGTAAAAATTTTTCCATCACGCCTAACATTACAAAATTGTGTTTCATAGGCCTTGAGTGTAAATACTGCCCGCTCAGCCTTGTATTCTTGAATAAAACCAACAATCACATTTGCAAGAGCAGCAATCAAAATAACAACAAAATCCTTTAGCGAATACAATAGTAAACTTGCTATCATTGCAAGAATTAAAATGGCCATTAATGGATTTAAAAATTGATTTAGTATTACAATCCAAATACTTGTCGGCTGTTTATGAGGAATTTCATTGTAACCAAAAATATCCAATCGTTGACGAGCATCTTCACTTGATAGCCCATTTTGAATATCGGTATTAAAATGTCGAGCAACAGCATCCAAATTCATTTGATAAAAATTCATACCATCCCCCGCTAAAGGTTAATTTTAAAAATAAAGCACAAATATCTCTTACTATATTTCATATTGAACTTTCAATAAAAAAATATATTTGGCGAATTTCAATTACGTATTTTATCAATGTAATAATCGCATAGGCCTTTGTATTTTTTACAAATAAGCTCAACATGATACAAGTAATCGTAGCGTAAAGTCAAATTTTTATGGAGATTTTTTTAGCAAGCTATTCGGTTTACTACAACACATCAACAGTAGCATGATTTTACTAGCTTTACACTAAAAGAAAGAGCCGCATGTACAAAAACACGCGACTCTTTCTTTTAAGAAATTATTATTTTTTTATTTTCTTACCAATTAACTTTTCACTCAAGACTAATATTCTCTCTAAAATCTATTTTATTTTCTACAAGTGTTCTCATAAAATCCGGATCTGCGCTATTTTTGAAAAACACAATCAATGACTTCTCCGAAAGCATGTTTATTATTCTCTTTAAAGATTCTATGCATTCTTCAGCATCTCTCCCTACCACCCAACTACAACTAAAAGTTACCCCTACCTTTGATTTTTTTGAAAAATCGCTCAAAGTAAACACTGACTTCTCTCTATTTTTACCACTGAAGACATGCGAAATACAAAGCTTACCACTTTGAATCTTACGCGCAACCCAACGCATCCATTTTAGCGTATCTTTTTCTTTGAGAAATTGAGCTATAGACTTCCCACTTCGTGGAGCAGCACAATTTTTGCATTCAATCACAAAATCCGTTGTAACAACATCAAATTCAGTGGTACGAAGCAAAATAGTCTGCTGCCCTAAATTAAACGGAATTTCACTATAAAAAAAAGCGATCTCTAAATCAAATCCAAGAATATCCTGATGCCCAATACTACGAAGTAAAATATATAAAGCAGATTCCATCTCAAAAAACCGCCCCTCATGACCAGAATGTAACAACTTATTAAAACCGGGAAGATGTGAAAATTTGGTTGTGGCAAGCTCTTGTATTGCAACCTCTTGAGTTGAAGCCTCTTGAGTTATAAAGTTCGGACCCAAAATACTACAAAATAAACCCTGAAAATAAAAAATCGCAGAAGTTATAAAAATAACTCTGCGATTTTCATGTGCTTTAAATTTTGCAAACATGATCTGCCCTCCCTAAAATTTTATTAACTACCGCCCCCTAATCCATCTAATCCCATTATTTTCCTCCTTAAATATTCCAGTTACAACTTACACCTCAATTTGAGACTAAACTTAAATTGTAAATTACAGCAAGAAAATAATTTTTGGATAAAATTATAAGCAGCCTATTAATAAAAAACCGGCAGATACCCTAACCCATACAATATATTTCAGGCTTCAAGAAAAAATAGAGCCTAATGATTTTATTTAGATTTTTTCAATGCAAACTGACCGCAGCCACCTTCAATATCAACGCCATGACTACGTCGAACTGTAACCGTAAAAGATTTTGACTTTAAAAACAGTGCAAAATCATTTATTACTTTTGCTGACGAAGGTTTTGCATCAATCAGAGTTGTCGGATTATATGGAATCAAATTAAATTTAACCTTAACTTTACTTAAAAGCTTAACCAGTTGCTTTGCATGTTCAATTGTATCATTTATACCTGCCAGCATTATATACTCAATTGTTATGCAATCACGTTTGCCAAGCTCAATTTTTTGTAACTCATCTACAAGCTTAGACAATGGAAACGCTTTATTAACCGGCATATATTCTGATCTGAGTTTATCATTTGGAAAATGTAGAGAAACGGCAAGATTTACCTCATATTTATTGATAAAGGCAGCAATTCCACGTCCAACACCTGCAGTAGAAACTGTAATTTTCGATCTGGACAATCCAAAGAAATTTTCATCAAGGAAATTAGCGACTGCTCTTTTGACCGCATCCAAATTTAAAAACGGCTCACCCATGCCCATAAATACCACATTGGAAATACGGTCGATAAGCTTGTGCTCTAATGCATATTTTTCGACGGCAAGAAACTGGCCGACAATTTCACCCGCATCAAGCTTTCTGACAAATCCAATTTCTGAACCTGTTGCACAAAACTTGCACTTAAGCGGACACCCAACCATGCAAGAGACACAAAGAGTAGTACGACTTGGCGCAATCATTAAAATAGATTCAATTAAACGACCATCAAATGACTTAAACAAGAATTTATAGGAACCATCTTTTTCGGATTTAACAACTTCCTCAATCTGCGGAACAAAAAGACTGAACTTGTCTGATAGCATAACCTGCATATTTTTTGAAAAGCTCGTCATTTTCGAAAAATCAAAAACATGCTTCTTAAAAATCCAATCACAAAGCTGTGTCATTCTGAATTTTTCAAATCCAAATTCAAGCATTAATTCTTTGAGTTCGTTAAACGTTAAATCTAAAATATTTTTTTTCATACGAATATCTACGCCTATCAAAACCTGTAAAAAGTAGTTAAATTGATTTACAAAACTAAGTTTAGCATGCCCCTAAAATAAAAGCTAACCTTGATACAAAGCCATAATCTAACTAGAACGTTTTATTCAGAAAATTTAAAAAATCGGCAATTTTAGCGAAATTTTACATAAAATATCGATTTTTGTCAGTTAAAGCCAAATAATATCATCCAATTACGATTGACTGATATTATTGACTTATCCTTATCCATTTAATTATATTTGAAATATATGAAATATTAGGTATCAAAATACTAATCTTTAGGCAAGGGGGGAGTTATGAAATCACCAAAAATTTTATCAAAATTTCTGCCGTTAGCATGTCTGGTTGCACTGGCATATACAAATATAACCAAAGCATCGCGAAATTTTGATGCGGATAATCCACCAAATCCATTGGATGCCAAAAATGTTACACTTACCATTTATAATAATACAGACATGAAAATTAAGACGACTTTTTTTCTTGAAAATAAAAAAGTATACCCGGGGAAGATAATCGAACCAAGACAATCTCTTATATTTGAAGTAGAAGGAAGATACAATAAAAAGAAAGCCTATTTTAGATTTCGCCAGGCAGGGGACCAAGCAAAAGGCACTGGAGTAAAATTCTTTTATAAGCAAGTTGCAAAGTCAAGAGGTGCAAAAGTAGATGAAATATACTTACTACAAGATGAACAAAGTAATTTCATTATAAGTGCAACTCCTGATATCAATGCATTAACCACCATTCTTAGGGCGGATATAAATGCAAAATTACTTCCAGAGGCAAACGCAACTGAAAAACGTAAAAATTCTAAAAAAAGTAAACGTTCAAGACAAAATTAGAAGTTTTAGAAATACAACTAATTTAAAATGATAAGGCGATAGCAATCAAAGGCTACCGCCTTATTTTAGTTAATCGCTTTTAATATTTAACCCCAACGTATGCAAAAAGAGGGTCATGCAATTTGCATCCAGTTCGTTCACTAAATTTGATGGGAATCTGTAGTATCGGAGCAGAAAGTTGTTTATTAAACTCATAAAATTCGCCTTCAACCAAATACCCATAAACTCCGCCTATTCTTAATAAACTGTTATGCTGAATAGTCAAAAATGGTTCTAGCGGCTTGTGTGTAAAATCTGATGCAATAAGCAGATCGCTTTGCGCCATTTCACCATGTTTAATTTGCAAAGCATATTCACTTATATCGTCATAAAAATCACACTTTAATTTTAAACTAAGCATGCAACATTCTTTTAAATATGAAAACCAATACAAAAACTGAAAAAACATAGCACTAAGCTCGTCAAATCGCAGGTAATATTCGTTAGTCACAGGCATAGCAACAAAATAAGGCTTATATAAATCATCAATAAGATTGATTTGTATATTCAAAAAACCGCAATCAATTAATTTTGTAACAATAACAAGAGCCTCAAATAACCTTCCGGCTCCCAAAACTGTTACTGTAAGAATATGATCTCTTTGTTCAAACGCTCGTCTTACCTGTGACACAATTGCAAGATCAAACACCCCTCTTCGCTCCGGAAATTTAGTTCGATCAAGTTTACTACAAAAACATTCTCCCAAAAAGCCTAATACGTGCTCATCTCTTTTACTTTTAAATTCACGTATTTCAGAAATAAGCATCGCGACCGGCATGTGGGGTGTTCCTGGCGCAAATGCTTTATCCATAACACTTTTTATATGACTAAATTGCGTTAATTCACCATCACTAAAAGGCTTAGAATATCGTCCAAGCTCAATCGAACAATGTCCAGCATGACAGATATTATCAATAGACATAAGAAAAGACAAAATATAAAAAATAGAAGCGTTGCGCTTAATATTAAACATGCTCATTCCTAGAAAAAATTATATTTAAAAAATAAAAAATATTGATAACGTAAAAGCATTTTAGCAACTTATTTATTATTTGCAAAAATTACTAGATGCTAAATTAAAGATTCTTAATTCCAATTCTATTCCAACCATCTGAAATTTTAGCAGCAACAGATTTATCAAAACAGACAGCAATTCCACAATCCCCACCACCAGCGCCAGAAAACTTAGATGCCGCCCCAAATTTCTGGGCTATTTGAATTAAGCATCCCAACTTTTTTGTTTCAAGATCGATCCCAGACTCAACCCCTAAATTAACAAGTAAATCTCGATTTTGATTTATCAAATTAATTATTTCAACCTGATCACACTGTTCAAGAGCACTAACAAGCTTGCATACAACAGAATTTATTGCACCCATAATTTTTTGGTAGGCCTTCAAATTTTCTTGCTTAAATTTTTGCATCTTTTCAATCAATTTTGGGGTGAAAGCACTATAGCCAACAAACCCTATCAACAATTGCATATTCTCAGGCAACTTAATTTCGCTAATTCTTAAATCAGGCCAGTCTAACAAAACAATATTACTTATATTTTTTGCAGAGCAAATCTCGTTTTTAAGCCATTCTGAATTAAAAATTTTGTAGATAATCGGCTTTTGATAAGTCGAACAGGCAACGTCAAATCCGCTGCCAAGTTTTCCCGATGCAGAGTAATGCGACAAGCATGCAAGTTTAAATACTAACTCCAAGCCTTCACTTGAATCAATATTAAAATCATGAAACTTTAAAATAGACTTGCAAACGGCAACCGTTACAGCAGCACTACTCCCAAGCCCGGGTTTTACAAAAATAGAGTCATCACTTTTGACAACAGATAACTCCGAATAAACTGATAATTCAAAAGGCTTTATTACAACACCCTGCTCAGTTAAAAACTGTAGGCAATTTTTAATGACACAAAAACAGACATTGAATTTTGCAATAAGATGTTCAGGCAAAACTGGGGCAACGGAAAGGTGCCCCATAAGATTTTTCAGAGTCCATTGCAGAATAACATTTTTTAACCCTATATTCTCAGAATTAAAAATAATTTTTTTGGATTCTTGAATTCGTGCTGTAACAAATTTATTAACAGGGAGAACTATGCAACTATGCCCAGGCTCAAGAATGCTCCATTCTCCGGAGAGCATAATCTTACCCGGCGCTTTAACCTCAATCACCGGCCACTCCACTTATAATCGTTTGAATGTCTTCAATTATTTTAAGTTCAGATAAAATTTTATCCTGATACTTTTCAAGAGTTAGAATCTTAACATTAGGACCGGCATCAATTGTAAAATAACACTGAATCCCATCAGCTCGTAATCGATTAACCAATTCAATAATTTTAATTGTTTTATCCGTCCAGTAATTTATTGTAGGAGTAGACGTATGCATTGTTTCATGCATTTCAAGACAATCAACCTGTGCAAGTTCGCCAAGAGTCTCTAAGTCTTTATTTGCAATAGCATTCAGCATAGGTTTTATGCGTCTCTCAGAAGTTCCAAGCCAATCCTGATAGATTTTACTAGTCTTAGCAGTAATCTGCATAGCATGACTTGAACTTATAGGCTTCTGTTTGGCCTGAACCACTGCAATAATTATTTTCAAATCAGGCCAATGATCAGCCTTAAAAAGCTGTTCTGAATACGAATCACTTCCCTGGGAGCAAACGCCTTTGTGCCACAGATTAAATCCACCCAGTATAGACCTGGATGCAGATCCAGACCCACGACGTGCTAAAATTGAAAGTTCTCTAACATTAAGATTTAGACTACAAAGTTCATTCAACCCTTTTGCAAGAGCAGCAAAACCGCTTGCGCTGCTGGCAAGCCCTGCAGCAGTTGGAAAGTTATTTACAGAATTAATCTGGAAAAAAGAATCTTGTAGAAACACACCTTGTGGAGACTTGTGAGTTGCAAATTTTTTGCGAAAAATATGCAAAAATCGCAAAATTTTCACATTGGATTCGTCACTGGCAAAAGTCCCATTAAGCCTGATTGTATCAGAATCAGTGAACCCTAATTCTGTAGTTGTTTTTAAAGCATCAAGGGAAATAGATATACTGCTTTTTGTCGGCAGCATAAAAAATTCATCTCTTTTTCCCCAGTATTTAATTAAAGCTATATTTGCATTTGCCGATGCGATAACGGTATTCATAACTAATTTTTGCCTTTAAAATCAACATAATCTTTATTTAAAAATCCAAATGAGTTAAATTGAAAGTGATAATCAGTATAATATAAAAGTTAAATAAATTGAGAAAAACATGAGATATTCGTTTAAATCCGGGCTCGGTTTTGGAATTACATCCGGAGTTATCACAACATTGGGACTCCTTGTAGGACTAAATGCCGGAACACAATCTAAGTTGGCAGTTATCGGTGGAATTTTAACAATTGCCATCGCGGATACACTTTCAGATTCACTTGGAATGCATATCTCAAAAGAATTTGAATGCCGAACAACAGCAAAAGAAAACTGGGAAGCCACACTCGTAACATTTTTTTCCAAATTTTTTGTAGCTCTATCATTTATAGTCCCAACGATATACATGGATCTTGAAAAAGCAATAAAAGTTGGTGTCTTATGGGGACTTTTCCTTCTCTGTGCATTCAGTTATGTTATAGCAAAAGATAGAAAAGCAAACCCTTTGTATGTCATGGGTGAGCATGTTTTGATAGCATCTGTTGTAATATTAACTGTCCAAATTGTTGGAAATTTCATTAGAAATATTCTTATTTGATCAAAACAACACTAACCCAAAGGATCTGGCCAGAAAAAAAGAACTCCACAGTCTAGTTTCTCTTTACAAATCAAATCATTTAGCATGTCTCTTGTATCTCCCGCAATTTTTCTTATCAAAGGACTATCCAAACATTCTCTGTAAAAATCATCACATAAAAACCAAGAATCACAATAGTTTACATAAGCCATGCAATGTCCATAAAATGGTTGTGCTAATTTTTCAAAATAAACCGCTTGCTTAGTTGCACATTTAACAGCTTTTAATTTATAGACTTTTTTAGTACTAATTTTAAAAGAAATTTGAGAAAACACAGATTCAAACCCAGATACAATTTCATAAAAAATCTCTGGCGCATAAATTAAATCTGATACATGTTTTACCACAAAAAGATCCAATGATGGAATAAAAAGAAAAAAGAAATCCAATCCGTAATCATTAAATCCATGAATAGGTAGATTCAAATCTCCATAAACATATTGAATTCCATTATCAATGGGTAAACGCGTTATTTCTTTTAAAGCTATAATAGATTTTTTTTCGTGAGAATAAAAAAAAGCATGAAGTTCTGAATCCACTATTTCTTTTAATAAAAGGTATTCAGACAACAATACAATACCACCAAACCCACAATCCCAAAACTCTTGGTAATACATGCTGTTCATATATTTAAAGATCTCCCAGCATGGAGTATTTGAACAATTAATTATATGTTCACGTAATTCTGAAATTCTTAAATCTGAAAGTCTTTTCGAAGGTTCTCTTAAAAAAGACATTAATAACTCTTCATTGCAAGTAAATTTTTTAAGATTTTCTCTTAATATTTTTAATTGAACTTCCAACTCATTTTTAGGCTCTTTTGTTTGATCTATATATGAACAAAATTGGGGAGACTGCAATAAACATTGTAAGGTTGCATTACAAAAACAAATACCTCTTTCTGCGTCATTATAAAATGGAATAGGAAAGGTAGGTTGCCCAGGCAAAATAATTGAAAAAGCTAAAGAACAAAAGATTAGATTAATGCTTGTTGATAACATTAATAAAAATCTTATAACTTTCATAATCTCTCTTTTTAAAAATGATGCAAAAAAATTTTGATAAACACCTAGGAATCTAGGCTCCTAGCATAAATTGGCACCCAATTGAAGTAGAATTGTAACTATTCCTACATACCCCTTGATAGATGCATAAAATAAAGGCGTTTCACCGGAATTATCTTTGGCATTTACACTCGCACCTCTTGCAAGCAACAATCTAACCAATCCCTCATGCCCACCAAAGACTGCACAATGTAAAGGGGTAAATCCCAATAATGTTCTATAATTTATCTCCGATCCTTCATCCAAAAGAATCTGTGCTATATCTTCACGTCCACTACGTGCCGCTAAGTGTAAAGGTATTTCCCCAAATGTTTTTGATGGGATATTAACTAGTGCGCCATTTCTAATTAAAAATCGTACTCTTAAAGCATAACCATCTCTAACGGCTTTACAAAGTAAAGTTTCACCTACACAACCATTTTGAGCATTAACATCGCCACCTGCAAGAATTAGTTTTGTAATTTCCGTAAAATAGATTGTGTCTAATGCAATTCCTGCTCTATCCATAGCTTGCAACGCAAAGCCAATAAATAAGACACTATGTATTACACTAATCAAATATATATTTTTAAAATTCATAGCAAATTTAGCCTCATGCCATATAAATGTTACACTCAAAAAACTAAAATTAATGCCCATGTTAGTAAGACCGTAAAAAAAACAGAGTCAAACCGATCGAGAAAACCTCCATGCCCAGGTAGCACATTACCAACATCTTTTAAGCCTTTACGTCGTTTTAAAATGGAAATTAACATACCACCAAGAAATGCTACCACTGTAAAAATTAACGACATTAAAAGAGTTATTGTAATTGTTAAAATAGTTATTTTGGAAAAATAATAACTAATAGGTTCAATTTTAATTTTTGGTAAAATAAAGATGTTTAAAAGTAACACACCTACAAAGCTACCAAAAAATCCTTCCCAAGACTTGCCGGGACTAACTTTTGGGTAAATCTTATGAACACCCCATGTCTTTCCAAAAAAATATCCAAATGTATCAGCTGTCCATGCAACCAAAAATGGATACAAAGGAAGAAACAAATCAATATAATGAAATCGATAGTTAAGAGAAATTAAACTTAACACCGGTAAAATTGGATAAAAAACGGTTACTATCCATGAATATGGGGAATCAAAATTAACAAGTTTTGGCCATTCAAAAATAAGAACCAACGTAAGAATCATAAACAGCAACAATGAGAACATCGCAACTGAATGCAAGTATGCTCCACCAAAACAAAAAACAAGAATAAGCGATGTAAATAATCGCTTGATAAATTCAGCACTAAAAATAAAAATCATTTCTTGTAAACCACCTTTCGCAAGCAAAGACCACACGCATCAGCTTTAAGCAATGTTTGCCGTGGATCTGGATTATCTAACAACGTCTTTAGATAGTTTACAGATAAATTATTACGACGTGAAACATCTAATGCATATCCAATCATGCGACGAATTTGAAAACGAAGGAAACCAGGACCTTTTACAGACACTCTAAGTATTCCAAATCGATCGAATCTCTCTAATTTTATGCTATCAATTTTTCGCACGGTATTTTTGTCATCTTCATCTACTTTGCAAAACGATCCAAAATCATGTTCCCCAATATACAAATTCAAAGATTTTTCAAATTTACCTAAATCAACCTGATCTATAAACTTGTATAACCATCCATAACGAGCTAAAAATGGCAAAGGGCGCTTTAAAAAAATATGGTAGTAATACGTTTTTTGCTCAACATTAAAACACGCATGAAAACCATCTGGAACCGCTTGCAAATCACGAACCAAAACACTTTTGGGAAGCATATTATTCCAGGCTGATTTAATGATATTTAAATCCAAATCAATCGCTAGATTAAACATAGCTACCTGCTCCAATGCATGTACCCCTGAATCCGTACGTGATGCACCAATTAAATTTATTTGATAACCAAAGACCTTATGAAAAGACTCTTCTAACGTGGATGATACGGAAACTGCCTCCGGCTGCTTTTGCCAGCCAAAAAAATCAGTTCCATCATAAGCGACAACCGCTTTTATCTTTTGATTTTTCAACTTTTGCATATTTTTCCCCAAACTTGAGTTCTTTTTTGCAAAACAGAAATTTTTAACACTAAGATTATTATCCCCATAAAAATTAAGTACCCCCATCCAGGCGAACGCCTCGGACAGGGGAAATGGAGGTTATCAAGATTTATTTCAATCCGATCATACAATACATACATAAAAAAATCAAACTATTTCTTCCCAAATTTTGCATAAGTAATTTTTACCTCTAAAACTATTTCAGTTAATGTATTTAATGTAAGCCAAAGACCAAAAATTTACAGTTTTTTACTAAAATTATTTGGAGCCACACCAACATACAATTCTTGATATCTGTGAACAACTTCATCAATGCAAAATTCCGTACAAACAAGCTTAAAATTTTGTTTTCCAATAGATTTTATTAATAATTGACCCTCTCGGTAATCTCGAAAAAGTTTACCTATAATAGCTGCATAACTATCAATATCGTTTGGATAAACTAAGAAGCCATTTATTCCAGGAGTTATAACATCATGATTACTTATATCAAAATTAGTTGAAATAATAGGAAGCCCAAAAGCCATTGCTTCTAGCAATGCAATTGACAATCCCTCGCTCTGAGATGACAATGCAAAACAATCAAACATCGGATAAAATTTGTAGGCATCAGATCGAAATCCGGTAAAAACTACTTGCTCTTCCATTTTTAAATTTTTAACTAACTCTTGGAGTGCCATCATCTGACTTCCATCTCCAATTATAACTAATTTTACCCGAAAATTAGATCCTAATTTAACTTCAGTCCCCAAAAATGATACAGCCCTGGCAAATGCTTTAATCAAAACATCATAAGATTTGATAGGCTCAAGTCTACCAACAGCTCCTACAACAAAATCGTTATCAGACAACCTAAAATCTTTTCTAGCTAATGGCTCTTTAAAGGCTTTATCTCTCAAGCTTTGCACGTCAATGCCATTTTTAATAACCATAAGTTTAGAACTTACATTACTCTGCTCTCCCCCGCACTTGTAACTTCCAATAATATTTTTGGAATAAGAATCTTTTACAGAATCCGAAACGGCAACAATTTTAGCACAATAATTTACCGTTCTTCGATCAAACCAATTCCTTAAACCCCCTTCATCAAAACTGTTTCCATGAAGGTCACAAATCACAGGAATTTTAGAAATTTTTGATATTACTCTGGCAATTATATTAGAAGACCAAAGAGATGAATGTATAACGTCCGGATGAACCAATTTTACTATATTCTTTAAATGCCAAAAACTAAACAAATCATAGGTAAAAAAAAATCCGGAAATTTTATAAATTCTAATTCCCAGATCTTCAATTTTTTTTACGTTTGGGCCATGATGGAAATACGCAACTGAATGCGTATTCCCATCTTTACCGACAACTTTAGATAAATAATTAACTAGAGCACTTTCTGCACCACCTACTTTTAAACTTGTAATTAGGTGCAAAATATTCATAGATTATTCAAAATCCCCGCCTTGACCACCTTGAGGATTAACACCATTGGTTTCTTTATCAAAAAATGTCACTAATTTTTTACTGCGTGACGGATGACGCAACTTGCGCAAAGCCTTAACTTCGATCTGACGAATACGTTCTCGAGTAACTGAAAAATCTTTGCCCACCTCTTCAAGAGTATGCTCAGATGCAACATCTATTCCAAAACGCATCTTCAACACTTTTTCTTCTCGTGGGGTAAGAGATTTTAAAACCTCGCGAACCTTTTCTTTTAGGTCTTCATTAACAACCGCATCAACAGGTGAATACTCATTCTCATCTTCAATAAAGTCTTTTAATGAGGTATCATCGCTGTCTCCAACCGGAGTTTCAAGTGATACAGGCTCTTTTGAAATCTTAATAATATTTTTGATCTTTTTCTCATCAAGATTCAATTCTTTAGCTAACTCGGCATAACTTGGTTCACGGCCAGCTTCCTGAATATACGTACGTGTTATTTTATTTATTTTGCTTAATGTTTCAACCATGTGAACAGGAACACGAATGGTACGAGACTGGTCTGCAATTGCTCGAGTTATAGCCTGACGAATCCACCAAGTTGCATAAGTTGAAAACTTAAATCCTCGTTCGAATTCAAATTTTTCAACAGCCTTAAGCAATCCAATATTACCTTCTTGAATCAAATCCAAAAAATGTAACCCTCTGTTTATATATTTTTTTGCAATGTTAACTACCAGTCGCAAGTTTGCACGAGCCAAATCGTCTTTTGCTTCTTTATCTTTATGCTGAGCCTTTACAAACTGCTTATACAAAGACATCATTTTGTCTTTTGAAAGCCCGGCTTCCTGCTCTGTTTTTTTAATCATTTTATAAGAACTACGAACTGAAGCATCAAGGGCGGCCAACTGTCCCAAATCATCTTGAGTTGGTTTTTTTATTCCCTTATAGAATTTGAGTTTTTCCTCGCCAATCTTAATTTCAGATTCGCGTTCTTGAACTTTGGCAATCAACTTTTCAATTCGTTTCCCAAACTTTCTTATCAATTTGTTTGAAAACTTAATCTCACCAATGGCCTGAATTACCTTTTTCTTATTTTCCTCTACCTTTGCCAACATCTCTTTCTTTTTAGATTCATTTGAGAGCTGAGGTCGATATGAATGATAAATTTTATCTTCATTTTCAATAAGATTTTTGATTTTACCAATCTGCCCTAAAAGCCTACTTCGCTCTTCCTCAAATTTTGGAGAATTATCTTCATCAAAATCAGAAAACTGAATGACATCCTTCAAAAACATTGGATCTCGACCAAGTCGCTCTTCAAATCCTATTAATTCTTTGGCTACAAAAGGAAATTTAGAAATAGAATCAATAGAGTCGCGCTTACCTTGAGCAATTTTATCGGCAATAACTTTTTCTGTTGTTTTATTTAAAAGCGGAATTTTTCCAATCTCTTTTAGATAAAGTTTAACCGGATCATTTAACTGGCTAGGTTCAATCAAGCCTCTAAGCTTCTCTAACTCTTTATCATGCTCAGACTCTTCTTCAAACCCTGAGTACTCAGTCCTTTCCAATGACGATTTTAAATCCTTAGTCATTGGAGCAAAGGAGGCAACTTCATGCTGTTCCAAAAATACGTCTGCCTCTCCTCCACCAGCCTCAAGCTCTTCCTGCATTATCAGGTCAATGTTTTCTTTTTCAAGAATTCCTAAAAGCTCATTTGTCTCTTCTTCACCGATTTTGTGTTTTGTAGTAAAAAGAATTAATTCTTCATAACTCAAAACACCGTCACACTTACCTTTTTCAATCAATGCAGCAACTTGTTTTTCTACACTTTTAAGAGTATTTCCCGAAACATCACCATCCTCAATGTCAACAATGGCAAGATCTTCTTCTTCAACATTGACATCTTCCGGCAAATGTCCTTCGTCGTCCCCTCCAACACGCTTAGCTACAACATCCGCTTCTTTTTTATCATGAATCAACTTCTTAACAGCTTCCTTTGACTCACTGCCGGACGTTAAACTTTTTTTATCGGTTAAAGCGTCAGTAGATCGAACGATTTTACTCTTATTTTTTAAATCTTTTTCTTTTAAAACATTTTTAGTTTTTGATACAGCCTTAACCTCCTGTACCTTTTTAGCAACTTCTTTTTTAATAACAACAGGCTTTGCTGCCTGTTTTATCTTAGATGCAACAGGGGCCGCTATTTTTTTTACAACCACGGTCTTGGAGGTCGGATACTTTGCAATCACAATCTTAGATTTACCAGCAGATTTAACGGCACTTTTTTTGATAACTTTTTTTGATACAGCCTTAACAACCACTTTTGAACTTTTTTTCACACCGAACCTTACAGATTTGGCAGAGGCTTTTGCTCTACTTTTAATAATTTTTTTTGTCTTAGCTAATTTTTTTATCATATTAGTCCCTTTGATTGAATCCCCTCTTTGAGTTTCAAAAATTTGGAAAGCAGCTCACTAAGTCTTGCCGGATCATTAAGCTGTTTGGCTTTAGCCATCTCATCCTTAATTCCCTGGACAATCTGCTTCCAATTAACCTTACAAAAACGCAAAACCAGTAGATCAAAAGATTCTTGCGACACATCTTGATTTTTCATGCTCAATTTTATAACCCAATCTCTGTCCTTATTATCAAGACTGTCAATAAAATGCGAAAAAACTTTTTTTTCAGTTTCGCTACTGCAGTCTAGTAATGACATTTCAAATTTATTTAAGAGGTTTTTAATATTGACTGAAAAATATGGTTTTAAATCCTGATCCACCTGTATTTCCGATTTTTTTCCCTCATTGTTAATTATAGCAGAAAATATTTTTTCTTCTAGTAATTTTATTTCGCTTTGCTCGTCCTGATCGAATAAATCTATTTTTTCATCTTCTCTAGCCTCAAGTACAAGCCCTGAGGGTTCAAGTTTTTTATATTTATGTCGTTCCAATAAGCCTTTAAGCGAATCAAAAGGAATATTCATAACCATGGCCGCCTGAGCTAAAACCAGGTCTTTTTTAAATTCATCGTCCAATTTGACAATAACTGCAACGATTTTTTCCGCTAAAGCAATCTTATCCGACAAGGGTTTTTGTTGGAAATTTCCCCCTAGCGACTCCACAAAGAAACTAAATATATCCTTTGCCTGTTCAACATACTTATCAATACTCTCACCACTACATAAAAGTGACGCAGGATCGTGTTGAGATGGCAGTGTAACCACCTTTAGATCCAATTTTGCCCCCCAACAAAACTCCGCCAACCTTAAAATAGCATTTTGCCCTGCCTTGTCCCCATCATAGACGACATAAAGCGTCTTAATAAACCTGGATAATAACTTTAAATGCTCAACTGTACAAGCCGTACCAAGCGTTGCAACTGTATTTTTATAACCATGTTGGAACATTATTATGCAGTCAGTGTAGCCTTCCACCAAAAACGCATACTCCCTTTCCTGCATGTGTTTTTTCGTAAGATCAAGGGCAAACAGCAGACGCCCCTTTATAAAGCCATCAGATTCCTTACTATTGTAATATTTTGGCCTTTCATCCCCCTGTTTAAAAATTCGACCACCAAAACCGCAATAACGCCCCAAATGATCCTTTATCGGGAATATTATTCGCTCTTCAAAAGGAGAATATAAAAATGAACGACCCTCAACCAATATGCCATACTCAAGCAGATCTTTTAATAAAACGCCCTGGCGAGACAACTCCTTAACCATATTATTGACTCGACTAAGCCCTCCGGGAAAATATCCAACCTCAAAAGTTTTTATTGATTCTTCTGAAAATCCCCGTTTTTTTAAATAATTAGTTGCAAAGGCATCATTTAAAAATTGATTATGTAAATATAATGCAACAGACTTGCACATAGAATAATACGTATCTTTTTCTGCAATATTATCCAGGGATGAATTGGCACTTTTTTTAAGCTCCTCAGGAACATTAATTTTAAACTGCTCGATTAAAAACTTGGCAGCCTCTATCTGTGTTAAATTTTCAATTTTGGCAATAAAAGCAATTGCATCTCCGGATGCATGACATCCGAAACAGTAAAAAATTTGTCTGTCAGGGCTAACAGTAAAAGATGCATCTGTTTCCGAATGGAATGGGCAAGATCCTTTCCAGTACGAACCGGCCTGCCGCAACTGAACTCGCTCAGCAATAATATCCAAAATAGAAACCTGTGCTTTAACAAACTCAAATAAAGAAGACATAGATATTTAAAAATCCCTTTTTCTAGCGCTTACAACAGTAAACACCAAAATTGATATAGCCAAGAAACCCAAAGACCAAAGCTGCATTAAAGATAATGACAAATCAAACGGTAAACAAGAAATATTTATGACATCACCTCTATCCCCCCTCCAAAAATCAACTCCAATGCGAGCAATACTCTCAAGAACAAGATATAAAAAAATTGTTTGGCCGGGTTTTTGCAAAAAACGCTTCATTACAAGCAAAATAACAAAGATAGAAAATGATAACAAACTCATATAAATTTGAGTCGGATGCAATTCAACACCAATAGGAGCAAGACCAGCAGAATCTTTAAAGACTATTGAAAAAATAAACCCTTGCCCCTGGGCACCATAACAACACCCCGCAAGCAAGCAGCCAATCCTAGCAACTGACTGCATCAAAGGCCCATACAAAGCCACTATATCCAAAAACCTTAATACCTTGACTGAGTGCATTTTCAAATAAACAGGTACAGCAATAATAACACCTATAATAGACCCCAAAACAACAAATCCTCCATTCCAAACATAAAATATTTCAACCCATGGATTTGAAAAACTGCTCCATTCCGTAATCATAAACAAAAGACGTCCGCCAACCACGGCACTGACAAGTCCGACAAATATCACATTAAAAAATGTATCTGAGTCAATCAATCTTGCTCTTCGTTGATCATTGAAAGCACAAAATAAAAATAGCAAAAAGCCCAAAACAATCATCACACCGTAACTTTGGACCCAAAGAGGTCCATAAATATGAAGCAAATGAGGATACATATAAAAATCCTTAAATACACAGTTTTTACAAAATGGGAAACTCCTGCCAAGGATAGTCCGTTTATCGATTCCCAGCAAGAGCTTTTTAACTCAAAAACAGATCGCGTATTTAAAACGTAACGCTAATTACACGTGCAGGCAAAAAATTTCTCCATACTATTGATTCAGAAGTAGACTTGCCCATTTTTCTAAAAATTCTGATCAAATCCCTAATTGCTTCAAGTGTATATTGTTCTTCGTCAGTAAGAAAAGGCTTCTTGAGTGTTTGAATGGCAATGTATTCAAAAAAAGTTACAGTCCCTCCCGGCTTTATAAGATTGGCATACATAGCTAGAATTTTACCAACCAAAGCTGGGGCAAATGAATGAAAAGGAAGTCCTGAAATAATAAAATCATACTGTTTATCAGCTTTAAACATTGTTATGTCACGACACAAAAAGTGCACGTTTTTCAGTTCGCCAAATTCTTCAGTGATATTTCTGGTTAAAATATTACAAAACAGAGGATCGATTTCAACAACGTCAAAGTCTGATTTAAATGGCATTCGCTTAATAATATATTTTGTAAAAATTCCAGTTCCTGCCCCGACTTCAAGAATGTTTAATGACGTTAGCCTATCAGAACCTTTAATATATTTTGTCATTGATTTGGCAAGATACTTTGAGCTTGGTGTAAGAGAGCCAACTTGATGCCGATTATGCCAAAATTCTGCTATAAATAATTTTTTTTCGTGAACGAATGATTTAACCGATTGCCAAAAAGCGGCCACTCTATTCCAACCTGCCTCATCCCTTGGCTGCATCAAAATATCTGTAGATTGAACCGAGGATTGCTCAAAAACTACAGGTGAACCTTCAGGCAAAGCCACGCATGTTGCGATAAAAAAAGAAAGTGCAAAAGGAAGAATTCTAGGCAATGTCATACTATTTTCCCTTAAAATTATTAGGTAATATTTTTTTAAAAAAGCATATAGTAGAATTGCCTCATGTCAACAAGAATAACGAATATGAAAATACCTGCCAATTTCCCCCTAAATCAAACATTCAAAAATCAAATCGTTAAATGGATTCAAATAACATTGTTAAAATTAGTTTTTCAAATTTTTCCGGATTAGATATCAATTCGTCCTGATAAACAAGTTTAAATAACTCGGGATACTCGCTCGCCATTGCCTGCGCATTTTTAACTTGATGGCCTGTAGAATCCGCAACAAGTGGAACAACAATAGAACGCTTTTGAAAAAACTCAAGTTCAAAAAGAGTTCCTGCACCTGCTCGACAAATTACCAGATCAGATATTAAATAAAAATTTTGAATATTTTCATCATAGGAAAAAAGCACAGCCGGCTCAGACATCTCTTTATAAAAATTGCGCCAATCAAATGAGACATCATTACCAACTTGATGAATAACCTGAATTTGTCCGTGAATATTTTTGTTATGCTCTAAAAATTTTTTTAATGCATAATTAAGCATTTTTGAACCTTGAGAGCCTCCAAGCAAAAAGATTGTCTTTCGTTGTAACGAAAATGGTTTGTCTGTTTTTTCGTTTATCCGATCAATTATCTGTTGCTTGGTTATTTCAAAAACATTCTGACTGAAGCGTATTGGATAATGCGTTAGCTCACACTTTTTGGCAAAATTAAAACATGCAAATCTACATAATGAAACTGTATTTTTAAATGCAACAAAAATCTTACTCGCAATAGGCATTAATACTTTTACAGCCTTGCCGGGCTCAAGATTGAGTTCATAAATTTCAACAGACACTAATGACAACTTACTGCCCAAACAAACGGGGATTGAAATCAGTCCCCCAGTGCTAATTATCTTCTCAGGTCTATCTTTAACAGCACGTAAAAAACTTTTTAAAAATGCCCATAAAATTTCAATAATTAAAATGGGTAAAAACAGTATTCTTTTAAGACTGAATTTGCCAATTTTCAAACTAATAATTTCTGATAAAAAATCCGTATTTGCAACAATTTTATGATCAAGAGCTCCAGACGCGCCCCAAAAAATCACTTCCCCTCCCGGATTTAGTTCTAACCAGCGTTTTGCAATAGTCAATGCAGGTAAAATGTGCCCACCTGATCCGGCTGCGACAACATAAAGTTTTTTAGAATTCATTTTAAATCCCCCATTTATTTAATTATTTCATCTCTTTTTTTACCTGTTTAATATGTTCCATAATTACCCCATCCCCCGGAGAAATTGTAAGCGCTTTTTCAAATAGTTCAAGCGCCTGATTTTGTTTACCCATTTTTGAAAGCACCAATCCCTTTGTATCAAGATAAAATGGAGAATTTGCATCTTCAAGCAATGCCTTATTAACATAATCAAGGGCCTGTGAAAGATTTTGTCCATTTTTTGCATAAACATATGCAAGTAAATTGTATGAAGCAGGATAGACTACAGAATGTTTCATCGACTCCAAAAGAATTTTTTCCATATTCTTAATTTGATTCGTTAAAAAATATATGTAAGCAACCTGATAGGAAACCTTTGATTTCAAATCAATATCTGACGTTGAATCAAAAATCTTTTTGTATAAAACAATGCTGGTTTTATAATTTTTCTGCTCAACATAAATATCTGCCAAAGCAGCCCAAACTCCAACAGTTGCTTTATTTGATTTTACAATATCTTCCAACAAGCTTGTTATCTGTTGCTTGGAAACCCCGGCCTTACCCAACAATAAAATGGTATGAATAACAGAATTATCATAAGGCTCGCGCTTTAACCAATCACGCATAAATGTAAGAATTTGGCTATGATTCTTCATCGCCAAAAGTATCTCAACTTTTAAAAGTTTACCTCGAACAAAAGTTGGAGATTTTTGAATACAAGTATTTATATTCTGTAATGCTTTTTTATAGTTTCCGGAATTAAATTCAATCATTGCCAAATCAAAAAAATACTCCGGAGTATTCCCCTTTAATTTCTTGAGATATTGCATCGCTTCAGGCATTCGATTTTGTGAAAACATAAGTTGAATTACCTGCTTCTCAATCATCTCATCGCGACCCACAAGACTTAAAAATTGTTGATACCCTTTAATCGCCTCATTAACTCTTCCAAGCTGCTCAAGCAACATGGCTTTTAAAAGCAACGCTTTATCAAAGCGAGGAAAAACTTCAAGACTCTTCTCAATATCACGCATAGCCAGTTCGTTTTTATTCATATGCATATGAACTTTTGAACGTAAAAAATAGAAAAGAAAAGATCTTGGTTTGAATGAAGGTTTTTCCAGACAATCATTAAGGTATTCTAACCCTTTTTCCATCTGATTATTTTTTATAAGAGAAACAGCAAAATAATACGCCACCTGCTCGTTATCCGGAAAATCCTTTGCTAATGTCACAAAAATTTTTTCAGCTTTGGCGTCTTGGTTGGCCATTAAAAAAGACTGCGCAACCATTAAATTAAAATCTAAATTATTTTCGAAGAATTTTTTGAATTTGCTTTCATTTTTCTGATAAATTTCAACAATTTTTAAAATCTGCCCCATATCAAATAAAAATTTAAAATACCCATCATAAACAAATATTGGTGGCTTTTTTTCAAAAAGTTTTTTATAAGCTTGCATTGTTTTTTGAGCATCACCCTTTGAATGAAAATAATTTGCTTGAGTATAAAGATTATAAGTGGCTTCACTTGCCTCTGAATTGTTGGCATCAACATCCAAACTCTGATCTTCTACAAATGCAATCTTACTACTTTCATCATCCCCAGACTCATCTTTTTGTGGCATGTTTACATCAGATTTATCGTCGCTGAACTGGTACTCTCCGGAATTGTATTGATCATGCCGAGTACTATTGAATTGACTGGACACAGCCTGTTGGCTATCTCCATCTCTCGATTTTTTCGCAACAGGCAAAACACCATTAAAAATCATACCCAGAGAGCACAAAACAAGTAATTTTTTAAACACGCCCTTCATCGCCTTTCTCCCCTCATCTTTTTACAACGTACTCCAAATTCGTACATAACATCACGCAGACCAGTATCTGTAACACTATCTAACACAATTTGTTCTGTTTTTGAAAGCTTTTTGCAAATAGGGTCTGTTACATAATCTTGAATGCGATTGTTTCGAATTTTATTCTTTTTCTTGAAACTTGAATCAATAACCTTAAACCTGATTGCCTTAATTCTAGGTTGATCCAATGCTGCATTTATCTTTGTTTTAAGCATAGGAGAAAGCATGTGTAATTCTTGAGCCCAGACAGGATGCGTAACGCCAAGATACAAAATATCATCTTTCACCTGATCGATAATCACCTTATCTTTCAGGTTTCCAATAATATTTTCCCAATTCTTAAAAAGAACAATCTTCCAACTGTGTTCTTTGGGAATTAGATTCACAAGAAAATCACTTAAACGCTTAGTCACTCAAAATCCCGTGCTAATACTTGGTTATAATCTATCTATTGGTTAGAAAAATATCGCCAATAATTTAATAAAAACAAATAAGAGTACTTATATTATCAAAATTAAAAAGTTATACCCAAAAAATAAAAAAGATTATGTGTTAAACCGCTTTAGTTATTTAACCTAACACACGTTTCATTTAAGAACTCCTAAAGATTTTTTATCATTGCGTCAAAACAACGCCTATCCATGAAAAATTGGATATGCATCTTTTTTAAATGCCATAGCATTGTGCTCGGTTTTGATAATAAAATTTGTGCATAGAGGAAACAATTTCTGTTGAAAAAAATCAGCCGAATTATTAATAACTCTGAAACTTCCGCAAATAGATGGAGGAGTTTCTGCGGCTTCAATATCGATCATCCTAGAGTCCAGAAATTCTTTATTTATCTCAGTATCTTTTTTTTCTGAAAAAGTTGTTTCTTCGCTTCCACTCACACAAAACGTATATGTAACGTTACAGCAATCATTAAAGTCTTTTTTGCGCAAAAATGCAATGGTAGCATCCATATAGTGCCGCGATCCAGTGTGATATCCACCTGGTTTTATATTTTTGTCTATGGTTTCTTCCATTTTTTTAAACTCGCCAAGTAAGCACGTATATTTAAAATCGATAATCATTACAAAAAAATCATCCTCGCTATGCTCTTTGTTTCCCTTAAGTCCAATAGATTTGCAAAACGAACCACTCAATGTATCGATCTTATTATCCTTATAAGAGACTTCCCATGAATACGTGTTAGGTTCATAGTCATCTGGATAAAAAATCTTTGAGTTTCGTATTTTTTTAGATTCTTCTGAAGTAAGAAAAGAACAAGATGTCATAACAGAAACAAACTGCCCTAGCTCTTCTTTCAATACCTTATACATAAACGTATCAAAAAAATCGTTCAACAATATCTTTCCTTGTGCAACCCGGTTCTTCTCGATCAATATACGTAACTTTTCATCTGTTGTTTTATTCAAATACTTACCAATAACCTCATCATCGTCGTCATGTCCAATAGGGGCCCATGGAATACTTAGAAATAGGGACGCACCAATTTCTCGCTCAGAATTGTCACCGTCAAAGGTTGACTTGGCAAATACGGAAATGTCATCAATCCCATCAATAATTTGCTGCATATTTTTTATTTGCTTACTATTTTCCGCTTGTACTTGCGACATAAGACCAAAAACAGTTATATAAACTAACAAACGTTTCATCCGAAAACTCCTAGCGCTTTTTTATTATTGCATCAAAACACGTAACTTAAACTAAACAGGAATTGAACTTTGTATAAAGATAAAAGCAATATATTAAAAAGATTGAGTAAAAATTTCTTATAAAATTTTACACAAGTTTAAACGGTAGTTTAATTTTTAAAAAAACGCTAAAATGCATAAACAATTATTTGTAACAAAAAGGCAATACACGGATATTTTATGGATATTTTTCAGTACCAAAAACAACAAAACTTGGATTCCGGTAAATCGAACTCTCATAAACCCGAGCAACCCGAATCACCCAGAAAAAGCCCAATCCCACTGGCTGCTCGCATGCGGCCAAAAAATCTCTCCACCTACATCGGGCAAGAACATATTTTAGGTCCGGGTAAATTGTTGCGCAAGGCCATTGAAAACGACAGGTTGTTTTCTTCCATGATTTTATGCGGACCTCCAGGTACAGGAAAAACCACCTTGGCAACAATCATTGCAACCTCTACCAAATCAAATTTTGAGATTATCAGCGCGGTATCAGCAGGCGTGGCAGAAATAAGACAGTTGGTTGCAAATGCAAAACAAAAACTCGAAATTTATAACCAAAGAACAATTGCTCTTGTTGATGAAATTCATAGATTCAATAAATCCCAACAAGATGCATTGTTACCACATGTTGAAAATGGAACAATAATTTTAATTGGCGCCACAACTGAAAATCCTTATTTTGAAGTTATCTCAGCACTTATATCCCGATCACGTGTTTTTAATCTCAAACCCTTAACTCAAGAACAACTTATTCAGTTACTAAACCAAGCAATTAATGACAAACAAAATGGATATGGAGACAGGCAGATAAAAATTACCCCTCAAGCGCTTGAGCATATTGCCAATATTGCCGGTGGTGATGCACGGTCAACTCTGAATGCCTTAGAACTTGCAGTTGAAAGTGCAAATGAAGATGAAAACGGAATCATCAACATTGATCTTGAAATCGCACAAGAAGCAATGCAACAAAGGGCCGTAAGATATGACAAAAATGGTGATGGGCATTATGACACAATCAGCGCTTTTATAAAATCAGTTCGTGGCTCTGATCCGGATGCTGCACTGTACTGGCTGGCAAAAATGATTTATGCAGGAGAAGATCCAAAATTTATCATGCGTCGATTGTTTATTTTGGCAGCAGAGGACATTGGCCTTGCCGATCCGCTTGGAATAGTAGTTGTTTCGGCCTGTGCACAAGCCCTTGAATGGTGTGGATTACCTGAAGCCCAATATCACTTGGCTCAAGCAACTGCCTATCTTGCAACGGCAGCAAAGAGCAACTCTATGAAAAGTTATTTTGATGCTTTAAATACTGTGCAAAAAGAGGGGACTGTCCAAGTCCCAATCCACCTACAAGATTCAAGTAGAGATGGAAAAAGAGAGGGACATGGGCAAGGATACAAGTATCCGCACGATTTTCCAGGCCACTGGGTCGAACAACAGTATTTGCCCGAAAGTTTACAGGGTAAAAAATTTTATAACCCAAGCAATCAGGGATATGAGAAAAAAATTGTTGAGAGATTAAAAAAGCTTGGGCAAGAATAAATCAACGCAAAAAATCCCCGTACAACCAATTCATCCCAGTCTTATTAAGTGAATCAACTGTATGGATTGATGCATAAGCAAAGGCTAAGACATTATATAAGTCCAAGCATTCTCGCTCAGTTGTGATATTTAATTGTTTAATTTTTTCCAAATCTATTCCAAAAGATTCAATTCTTTGGATAATTTCCGGATTACCTCTTAAGTACCACATCCAAATCAAAGGAATATGAATAGGCGTACAACTGTATTTTTCAGAAATAGCACCCAATTGCGCCACATTAAACTCATTTTCGGTAATTTTGGATGCAACTGTACGTAAAATTACATCATGTGATACGCAATCTCCAAAAAGTCGTAAAAATGCCTCTATAATGGACTTCACTGCAACTACAACTTCAATCGGATTTTCCTCATCTGTCATTTCAAATGTGCTTTGTACAGAAAACTCGAGCCAGGAAAGCTTTTTTTCAATAGATTTATTTAAGACTCTCATACAAAGAGTCTTATAATATTGCCGAGGCCTAAAGCTTATTATCCTAAATTCTTCCATTTGGTAAACCATGCAATCTGCAAACTTAAAACTTACAACAAAATACCCCACAAAAATGGCCCCCATCAAAAGTAACTTCTTCATATAAGCCTTCCATCGCATAAAAATACTCATTTTAGTTCAAGATTAGGTTTACATGTGGTAAAATAAGACCATAGCAAGTGAAAATGCAATAATAATCGTATTTTAATCACAAAAAATTTTAAAAGGCTAAGTTCATGATTTCAGAGTTTTTGGTACTTTTACCCCCTTTAATCGTAATTTTAATGGCAACGTACACAAAAAATACCAGACTCTCATTAATTCTAGGAATATTTTCTGCCGCCCTTATTATTAATGATTTTTTAATCTGGGGAACATTAAAAACAATTTTTGATAATTTACTGAAAGCCATCGAATTTGACGGGTTAACAAGTTTACAAACCATCTGGAGTTGTGAAAGAATATTTATACTGTTATTTCTTTTAATGCTGGGCATAATCATCTCGTTACTGGAACACTCGGGCAGTGCCTATGCTTATGGAAATTACATAACAACAAAACTAAAATCTGTTAAAAATGCAGAATTATCTTCTCTGATACTTTCATTCTTTTTCTTCATAGACGATTACTTCAGCTGCTTAACCGTTGGATCCGTTATGCAACCAATAACAGACCAGTTCAAGATTCCACGAGTAAAACTGGCATTCTTGGTAAGTTCCGTAGCCGTTCCGCTTGCTATAATATTCCCTCTTTCAAGCTGGGTTGCTTATATTTTGGGACAACTCGGGCAAACAGGCGTATCAACTTGTATGAACTCCTCAACGGTAATTCAATGCGATCCATTCTTTTTATACTTAAATACAATTCCATTTTTGTTTTATGCATTAATTGTTGTTTTCTCAATATGGTTTATAGTTTTAAAACGCCTATCATTTGGGGTCGTTGCAAAACATGAACACATAGCTCAAACCACCGCAACTCTTTTTGGGGGAAAACAGGCATTAACAAGAAAAACACAAGAATCAATGCCCCCACGAGATAACTGTACGCTGAAAAGCTGCACGCTTTGGGACTTTATCCTTCCAATTATTTTGCTAATAACTTCAACGATCATAGAAATTTTAAGAAGCGGGGACTTTTTTATATTTGGCGGATCAAACGGAATTATTCAAGCATTATTTCAGGCAAATATCCCTTCAGCCCTTTTTGAAAGCAGTGTATTTACAATAATTATCACAACGGCCTATTTTATTATTAGAAAAAGAATTCAAATTAAAGATTTGGGAATGATTACCAGAGAAGGCATAAATTTGATGAAATCATCATTAATCCTTCTTATTTTAATTTGGACATTCGGAAAAATTTTACAAAATGACCTAAAAATAGGAAGCTTCATTGCTCAGCACATTGGGTACATCAACATCAGCTATCTTCCTGTCATTTTATTTTTAATATCAGGTCTAGTTACCACACTCATGTGTTCTGCCTGGGGATCTATGGGCTTGATCATTCCAATTGGAATTCCAATGTTGGTCTCACTTTCTAATGCACAAACGCCAATTATGCTAACTGAAATTCCTATGATTTATCCGGTCCTTGGGGCTATTATTTCAGGTGCCATCATTGGCAACCAACTATCACCCGTGGCAGATGTCATGTTGATGGCAGCTACTAGTTCTGGATGTTACCACATGGATCTGGTTAAAGCTCAAGCAAGTTTGACAATCCCAAGCATATTTTCGGGTGCGTTGGCATTTTTATGTGCCGGGTTATTAATTCCAATATGTGGCGTTGCCATATCATTGGCAATATCTCTTTCACTTGGAATATTAAATAACTTTGCAATTTTATATGTTCTAAATCTGCTTCAAAAAAGAAGAGGCTCCTAACATTCGGAGCCTCTAATCAGTCTTATAATTTTTACTATTTACTTAATGCGGTCAAATCAGTAGTAACGTCATTAATCATTGTTGTAAACGTTTTTCCACTGGCAACTAATTTTGATGTTACAAGAGTAGCATTTGCATACCAAGCTTTTAATGCTTCTAGTTTTGTCTTATCTGTCTTCGGTCTTGCATTGTGCAAATTAGTTAAAGCAGTCCAGAAACTGGTCTGAACTGTTGTATAAACTAAAGTCGAATTTGCAGCTACATTTGTAGCCACACTTGTTACCAAATTTTGTAGCACTAACAATTGTGCATCATAAGTTGAAGTTGTAACTGTAAAACTCTTTAATATACTGTTCACCCTTGATATCTCAATTGCCAATAAGTCTGCATTAATATCACTAATCATTGTTGTAAAATTTTTATCAGCGGCAACTAGTTTTGATGCCGAGAGAGTTGCATACCAATTGGTTAGGGTTTCATACCAGGACTTTAAAGTAGTTAATTTTGCTTTATCTGTTTTAGGCCTTGCATTATGCAAACTTGTTAATGCAGCCCAAAAGTTTGCTTGTTCAACTGTGTAGTCAAGCGTCTGATTTGCTTGAAAAGCTGATGCTACACTTGTTACCAAATTGGGCAAAATAGGCAACTGAGAATCATAAGTTGAAGTTGTAACTGTAAAAGTTTTTAATATATTATCAACTCTTGCCATCTCAGCAGCTGCTATCAAATTTGCAAAATCTGAATTGATGTCATTAATCATACTAGTAAAATTTTTATTAGCAGCAACTAACTTCGATGCTACTAATGTCGCATACCAAGTATTTAATGTTGTATACCAAGAAATTAAGGTCGTTAATTTAGTCTTATCCGTTTTAGGCCTTGCATTATGTAAACTTGTTAATGCGGTCCAAAAACTAGTTTGAACAGGTGAGTAATCAAGAGACTGATTCGCCTGAAAATTCGCAGCTATACTTGTTACCAAATTTGGTAATATCGATAACTGAGAATCATACGTCGAAGCTGTCACAGTAAAATTCTTTAATATACCGTTAACCCTTGCCATTTCAGCCGCTTGCACTAAAGACTGATCTATTTTTGTAAAATCCGAATTAATATCATTAATCATACTAGTGAAATTTTTACCAGAGGCAACTAACTTTGATGCAACTAGTGTCGCATACCAGGTATTTAACGTTGTATACCAAGTTTTTAAGGTAGTTAGTTTAGTCTTATCTGATACCGGCCTTGCGTTATGTAAACTTGTTAATGCGGTCCAAAAACTCGCCTGCACCGGAGTATAGTCAAGAGCCTGATTTGCTTGAAAGTTTCCTGCAATGCTTGCCACCAAATTTGGCAGTATTGATAACTGAGAATCATAAGTTGAAGCTGTAACTGTAAAATTATTCAATATATTACTTACTCTTGCCATCTCTGCAGATTGAGCCAAAGCCTGATCTATCTTTTTAAAATCTGAATCAATATCACTAATCATTGTTGTAAAACTTTTATCAGCAGCAACTAATTTTGATGTTTTAAGAGTTGAGTCTGTATACCAACTTTTTAGTGCTGCTAATTTTACCTTATCATTACTAGGTCTAATCTTATGCAAATTAGTTAAAGCCAACCAAAAACTCGGTTGATACTGTGTATAATCATACACTGAACTAGCAGGCACACTTTTTGCCAAGTCTTGCAATGCCAATAATTGAGAATCATAACTTGAACTAGCCAAAAGAACATTTGTATTTGCAGGTGTAAAACTACTTAATATATTATTAACCCTTGTCATTTCAGCAATTTTTACAGCAGACGCTTTATTTGCAACTTCTATATCTGTTCCAAGCTGCATTAACCAATTTGCTAAATCCGAATTTTGCGCAAAATTCAAAAAAGATTTATTCATTGCATTATTTATCAAAACTTTTAAATCAGCCAAAGTCGAAGATGTTCTATTATTATAAAAATTTTTAATTGCAGTATAAATTGAGTTACTAGAACTTGGATAATCCTGTAAAAACGTCTGATTAAACATACCTGTAGAAACACCAACAACATTTGCATTCAACAATGCTGGCGTTCCTGATTTTGTTTTATCATTTAATATAGCAGTCAAAGCTGATTTTACTTCATCCACTAGTCTGCCACTCCAACTTTTAAGATCAGATTTTTGGGATGAAGTCAAAAAAGCTTTAGATTGAGCATTGTTTAACAATAGCTGCACATCTCCTAATGGATAAAGATTCCTGTTGTTATAAAAATTTTGAATTATCGTATAAATCGAACGACTTGAGCTTGGATAATTCTGTAAATAAGACTGATTAAAGCTTGAAATTAAATTTATACTCAAAGAATCAGTCGTACTTGAAGCATCAACAACATTTGCATTCAATAAAGCAGGAGTTCCAGATTTTGTAGAATCATCTAAAATTGCCTTTAAAGAAACTTTTACATCATTTTGCACCTGCATTAAACAATTTTTAATATCATCCTTCTGTGATGAGGTTAAAAATGCTTTATCTTGAGCATTTTTCAATAAAATTTGTAAATCCCCATATGAGGATGATGTCCTATTATTATAGAAATTTTTAATTGCCGTATAAATAGAACTTCCCAAACTTGGATAATCTTGTAAATATGCCTGATTAAAAACATCGTTAGATACTGAAACAATATTCGCATCCAATAAGGCTGGAGTACCAGATTTTGTAACATCTCCAAGGATTGCCACCAAGGATGATTTAACAGCTTCCGTTACAGCACTCGTTTGCTGAGAAACAGCCTGCACAGTAGTAGATATCGTAGATGGAACAACAACCGGTACGGCAGAAGTCAGCCGTGGCAATTGAGTTTGGGTTGTCGCAGCAACAATTTGAGTTGCAACCGGTTGAGCAACAGCCTGTACCTGTGATTGCTGAGTTTGTGTTTTAGCCTGTGCCTGTAATTGAGCCTGCAACTGCTGTGCTTGTAACTGCTGAGCTTGTAATTGAGCTTGCAGTTGTTGAGCTTGTAATTGAGCTTGCAGTTGTTGTGATTGTAGCTGTGCTTGCGCTTTTAACTGTTGAGCTTGCAATTGCTGAGCCTGTAATTGAGACTGAAGTTGCTGCGTTTGTAACTGAGACTGAGCATCTTGCCCCACTGAAGAAGTTATAGGGGTAGTTAACGGAACCGTTGATGATACACGTGTAGCATAAGCATCTGATGATAACCCCGAAGTTGTTGTAAGTCCTCCAGTAGAAACAACACCTGATGTAGGCGTAGTACCTGAACCTGATGTAGACACCAAATCTGACGTCGATCCCAAAATGGATTGCCCTGGAAGACTAGATCCAGTAGCAGATGAAGTTGAATCCGATAATAAATCTAAAAGCAATTGGTCTTGTGCTTGCGCCAAAGGTAACTTATCTGATAAAGATCCCGATTGTAATGACAAGTCTTGCGGAATTCCACTTGTAGGCAAAGATATTCCCGACGCTTGAGATTCTTTAGAAACTCCAACATCACCAGATGGCTCCAATAATTCTGATGACAAATCTTGAATAGAACTATCTTGAAAAGGCTCACCTTGTATAGTTAATTTTTGATTAGAATTTGTTGATTCCCCTGAACCGGCAATATCCCCAGATTGTTTTAATAAATCTAACGATAAATCTTGGGAAAAAAAATTCTGATCAGTATTTGAAGAATATACAGACTGATTTGTCGCCAAGTACATTCCTGTAACCATAATAAAGACCAGTATCGTTGACATCTCTATTGAATGCCACTTCATTACAATTCTCCCTTCCTTCTAAACTATCCCAACTGCTAAATCTTCAGATCAATTATTTATCTAAAAAATGAAGTTTAATACCAAATTGTTTTTTCGTAAAAAATGCAAACAACATAACAGCCGCACCTAATCCAAACACAATAAACCAATATCCAATTCCAATATTGAAAAAGCTAGACCAAGATGAGCCTTCCACCATCCATAATATTAGGAAATATCCAGTTAAAAAAAGTACAATCGAAATAGTAAGCTGAGCCAAATATCGAACTAAAAAATTAAAATAATTCCCGTAATAAAATGTAAACCCATGCTTTTTATGCAAAAAGTAAAAACATAAAACTGTCATCATTATACCGGACAAACTGCAAGCTCCGGCAATTCCATATGCACCAAATAACAGAATACCAGACAAATCGCCCAAAAGATTCACCACGGCAGAAACTGCTGAAGATATTGTTGTTGAAGTGGTATCTTTCATAGCATAAAAAATGCTAAGTAATGACCTGTTCAAACAGAAAAAGAAAAGACCTATTAGATAAATTACCAAAATCCATGCCCCTTGAAATGCAAGAGAAGGATCTTTAACTTTTGTTAACATCACATTTTCAAATAGATGTTTAGAAATAAACATTAAAAAGAGTGATACGGGAATAATAACCCATGAAACAAATTTAGTAACCTCGAGAATATAAAAATTTAGGCGCTTTGGGGCATAAAGAACTACTCGCGAAAAATGCGATAACATAATACTTGAAAATGCCACAGCAAAAACACCTAATGGAATATTCATAAATCGACTACCAAAATAAAGTAGAGTCACTGAGCCCTTAGGTAAAAATGATGCAATTGCAAAACTTATAAATAAATTGAATTCAACAATGCTAACGCCAAAAAGACATGGTAAAAATTTACCCAAAACACTCTTAAATAATTTTTTGACACTATCAGTCACATGGCCAAATGTGAATCCATATTTAAAATAAAACAAAATATTCATCAATAACCAAAAAAAACCACCCACGATTATTCCAAAACAAACAACGTTAGCCGATGTTTGAAAATACAAAGCAACAAGTAATCCAGCTATATAAAACATATTCCATAAAGCTGGCCCAAATGCAGGAACAGCAAAACAATTTACTGCATTAAGCGCACCTGCAAATAATGTGCTGCTCGAAACTAATAACAAAAATGGAAATAAAATTCGTAAAAAAGGAACTGCATAATTTATCTGCTCTTGTGAAAATCCGGGAGCAATCATTCTAATAACAAATTCTGTTTTAAAAAAAATAAATGCATACATTAAAAGAATTATGCCTTCAAAAAACAGAAATGATATTGTCATTAACCCGCTTGCTTCTTGTTTATTTTCGTCCTTAACACTTTTTACAAATGCAGGAACAAATGAAGCACTCATTGCACCTTCTGCAAAAACATGCCGAAAAAAGTTTGGCAAACGAAAGGACATAATAAAAGCATCTGACATTGCCCCAACGCCAAAAAATCTGGCAATCAAAAATTCTCTAAATATTCCAAGAAATCGACTTATAAGTGTCATACTCCCTGCTTGGGCTGTTTTTTTTAAAATATCACGCTTATTCAGTGAAAGACTCATGCAAATCCTACAAATTATATTTTATTTTATGTTTTATTTTACAAGTAACCCATCATGTAATGTATACACAACTTCCATCTTAGTATAAACATCAGGATCATGCGAACAGATTATTACACCCATTCCCCATTCCTCTTTTGCCCTTAAAATTAAATTAACAACATTTTTAGCATTATCAGAATCCAAATTTCCTGTTGGCTCATCTGCAAGCAAAAATGAAGGTTTATTAAAAATTGCTCTGGAAATTGATACCCTTTGCTGTTCTCCACCGGAAAGTTGCCCCGGATAACTGTTCTCTTTTCCAGATAAGCCCATATTTTGCAATAACTCAAATGCTCTAGCACGACATTTTGTATTATTTTCACCTTTGACCAAACCAACCAACATAATATTCTCAAGTACTGTTAACTCTTTGATTAGGTAATGGAACTGAAACACAAACCCCATTGTTTTATTTAAAAATTTCTCTTTTTCCGATTGTTTTAGTTTATAAATATCTTTTCCATTAAAAGTTACAGTACCTTCGCTTGGTTCATCAAGTCCACCTAAAATGTGCATGAACGTAGACTTCCCGCTTCCAGAAACCCCCTTAATTGCATAAGCAGTTCCCTTACAAAACTCTACGGATACGCCCTTCAAAACATGACTAATTTTATCGGCTTCCCCAAAATCTTTGTAAATATTATTTGAAATCAATCGATCGGCAAATTGCCCAATCATTTTATTCTCCAAAAAATAATTTCACTTTTTTTTAACTTCTTAATCATTATTACCCCATTAAAATACGATATTCTTTTAAATATTACCAATTCTGTTGCATTATCCAAAGCAATTTCTTTAAAATTCAATTTAGAACAGGGGCAAATTTAGGACATATCAAAGGGGGAGGGGGAGTAATGGAACACAAAAAAAAGGACTCTGTAGATGAAAGCATACCACAGATAATTTCGGTAATTCCAACTATTGATGTGGTTGTTTTTCCTCACATGGTCGTTCCACTGCTGGTTATGGATGACAAGATCATAAATGGAGTTAATTTAGCTCAGGAGGATTCCAAAAAAGTTCTTTTGCTTGCAGCGCATCAACCAACCGAAGGCTATACCGGACCGATAGGACTTCAAGATCTTTATAAAGTCGGTACAGTTGGCAATATAATGAGAATCATGGACTTACCCGAAGGAGGAATTAAGGTTTTAGTACAAGGCGTAGCAAAGGTAAAAGTAGAAGAAATACTCGCAGATAATGACATGCTACAGGCGCAAATTACAAAATTTAGCTCAAAACCAACCACCTACACAAAATCAAAAGCGGAAACTCAATTAAAAGGAATTTTAAAATCACTCGAAAAACTTTCTGCACGAGGTCAATTAATAGGACTGGATTTTCACTCTATAACTTCCCAAATTCAAGATCTTGAACATACCACAGACTTTATTCTCTCGCACCTTAATATCGATGTAAACAAGGCTCAAGAGCTCCTAGAAATGAACAACTTAAATGATGTGCTAACCGGAATAGAAAATTATTTAAGCAATGAAATAGAAGTAACAAGCGTCCAAGAAAAAATACAAACGGATGCTCGTGAATCAATAAATAAATCCCAACGTGAGTATTACTTACGTGAACAGCTTAAAGCAATTCAAAAAGAACTGGGAGATGATCCTGAAAATGAGATTGATCTCCTGAAAAAAACACTCAGTGAAAAAAACATCCCGGAAGATATAAGAGCTGAAGCAACAAGACAAATGCGTAGGCTTGAAAAAACATCACCCGATTCAATGGAGGCAACAGTTATCCGTAATCATCTTGAATGGCTCTTAGAACTCCCATGGGGTGTCTTCACTAAAGACAATTCTGACATAAACAAAGCAAAAGAAATTTTAGATTCAAACCACTTCGGACTAGAAGAAACCAAGGATCGCATCCTTGATTTTCTTTCTATAAAATTTCTAAAAGACGATTGTCCAACACCAATTTTATGCCTATTTGGCCCTCCGGGAGTAGGAAAAACTTCTCTTGGATTTTCAATAGCCAAGAGTCTGAATAGAAATTATGCTCGAATCTCATTAGGAGGTGTTTACGATGAATGTGAAATACGCGGACATCGCAGAACCTATGTGGGAGCTTTACCCGGAAGATTTATTCAGGCAATTCGTAAAGCAAACTCATGTAACCCTGTTTTGGTTATAGATGAGATCGACAAAATTGGTACATCAAATAGAGGCGATCCTTCTGCCGCATTACTTGAGGTACTAGACCCAGAACAAAACAGCACATTTTACGACAATTATCTGGGCGTAAACTTTGACATGTCAAAGGTAATGTTTATAACCACAGCTAATGACCTTTCAACAATTCCTGGACCTCTACGTGATCGCATGGAAATAATTCAAATTTCAGGATACGTACAAGAAGAGAAAATTGAAATCGCACAACGTCACCTGATACCAAAAGCATTCAAAGACTCAGGACTTGAAGGAAAAGGACTTGACTTCAATAAAAATGTTTTGGGTTCCATAGTAAATAATTACACAAGAGAATCAGGGGTACGCGATCTTGAACGAAATATAAAAAAGCTTTGTTCAAAATATGCTCGCGCACTTGTTGAAAATAATAAAAAGATCAAATTTTCAATCGATAATCTACATGAATACCTAGGGCCTCGAAAAACGCCTGAAGAATCATGCTCACATGCTAATAAAGTTGGAGTAACAAACGGCCTTGCATGGACTCCATATGGAGGGGAAGTCTTGCAAATAGAAGCTGTTTTAATGAAAGGAACCGGAAAATTACTTCTTACCGGACAACTTGGCGACGTTATGAAAGAATCAGCACAGGCAGCAGTAACATATGCTAAATCACATGCTGACAACTTTGGAATCAGACCTGAAAGATTTACTGATTATGACTTACATATTCACATTCCGGCAGGCGCTATTCCAAAAGATGGGCCTTCTGCAGGAGTAACACTCTTATCATCGATTTTATCAGTTCTTACTGACAGAGCTATCAATGGATCATATGCAATGACAGGTGAAATTAGCTTACAAGGCACAGTTCTGCCAATCGGAGGACTGAAGGAAAAAATACTGGCAGCAAAACAAAATGGTCTTAAAAATATAATAATACCTAAACAAAACGAAAGAGATATTGCCGGATTAGACAAACTCTTCAAAGGATTAAAACTGTATTTTGTCGATGACGTAAAAGAAGTATTAAATCACGTGTTAATTAAGTAAAATTAAGTAAAAAAACACGGTGCAGTTTGTTACTGCACCAGTATAAATTATATATCTCCAGCCACATCATCCCCGACTAAATTTCAAGTTTAGCTCGGGGATGATATATTTTTAACTACTTATCACTTTTGTTTGCGACAATTCCCTTTAGATCTTGTAAATTTATCTCAATAACACGCAAATAATATTTTAGAGACTTCAATCGTTTGGATGGAACACTGTCCTTTGAACAAGATTTTATATCTGCTATGTGTTTTTTGAGCTTTGATTTTTCACTATGCATGGCTTTAATGAGAGATTGCAGTGTCTCCGGGTTTATCTCAGAAGCCTCTTTCGGCCTTGAAAAACGCAAAAATTCAAGATACTTAACCTTCTCACAAGCCTCAACCAACTCAAGCATATTTTTGAAATCATATGCGATCAGATCACATTTATTACTTTTTTCATCAACTTGGGGAATACTAATTTCTTTGAAATCCAGCTTAAACTGCTTTGAAGTGGTAGTTGGTAACTCCACAGCCAATTCTTTTGGAAAATACTTATTATAAGCCACCTGTGCTCCTTTTAGTACAAGTATGGCTACCATTAAATAAAAAATTACCTTAATAATTTTACCAACATTCATGTTTTTACTCCCAGCCTCTCATTTATAATTGTAAATAAACAGAAAGCTAAAAACAATATATTAAATAAATACTTTTGAACTTAAAATCCCAAATATTCAAATTAAATACGAAACTGTTTTAACATAAACAGCCGGGGGAGGCGTTTGGATTTTGTAAATAATTTTGGTATAAGGGTATAACAATGAAAAGTTATTTTGCCAGGTAATGAGAATTTTTCCTAGGATAAACTAAAAAAATGACTATTTTGGTTCTTTTATTAGGGTGCTTATTCACCATTTTATCTATTCTAATTTTATCGTACATATCAGTTGCTACGATATTGGGGCCATGGATCGCCCCTACTATCATTCTTTTAAGCATTGGCATATCCGAAACACTGTCAAAAATACGTCAAAAATCATTCTCATTGCACGATATTATAAAGATACAGGCTATTGCTGCCGGAGGCGGAATAATTGCAACAGCAATAGGTTTTTCGCTTCCTATAATATTTTTTCTGGAAAATGAAACATTTGCACACTGGATGAACCATCCTTTTTATTTTTGTAGTATGATAGGAATAATATGTCTTTCAGGCGGAGCGCTTGGACTATGTTCTGCTCGAATACTTTCAAAAACACTGATCAAAAAAAACTCGTTACCATTTCCAGTAAGCCAGTTAACATTTAAAATTGCCTCCACTAAAAACAACAAATTTGAAGCTAAGGCCTTGCTATATGGAATTGCCAGCACACTTGGCATTCTGATTTTACGCGATGGAATTGGCAAATGGAAGGGAATAATACCAAAATATATTCCGGTACTACCAACAATACTCCAAAACGAATTTACCCTATCCATTCGCCCCATGCTCTGGGCAATTGGATATTCAACAGGGCTAGAAACACTAATTCCACTTTTAATTGGATTAATGTCAAAATATTTAATTATTTATCCCCTAAACTACCATTCTCAATATCTTCCAATAAGTCTGTTTGAGCCATATTCCACAATACAATTTGCTTTTGCATTTTGTTGCGGAATTTTGCTTTACGAAATTTTTTTCGCCATTCCAAAGCATAACGAAATTATCCCCAAAATTAGGGACCTCATTATTTTTGCACCAAATAGAATATCCGTTTTGGTTAAAAATGTTATAAATCACAAAATCAAAACCAAACCCAACATTCCAATACTCTCAAAAATGATAATGTATATAGAACCAATCATTACAATAGTCCTTGCTTTTGTACTCTTGAGCTATTTTCACTTCTCAATCTTGGCACAAATCTCGTTAATCATATTTTCAGTTATTGGTACATACCAAATTTGCTTGATAAGTGGAAAAATCGGACTTGTACAATTTGGACGCTTTTCAACACTTGTAGCATTACCCATGTATATTTTATTTAACCTAAATTTTATTCAGGTAACCATTGTATGCATATTTTTCAATATCTGCGCTGCCGTTGCCTCAGATTTACTTTTTGATTATAGAACAGGATCATTCTGCAATATTTCACAAGTAAAAATGCATAGTTATCAGTGGCTAGGCTTGATTATAAGCTCATTAAGCGCCGGATTAGCTTTTTGGCTTCTCTTCACCTATTTAAAAATAGGATCTCCCGAACTTTTCGCTCAAAGGGCTCAGGCAAAGGCCGCTATAATTCAAACATTTAAATTTGATAAATACATACTCGCAGCAGGCTTCATTTTTGCATTTATACTCAAAAAACTAAAAATAAGCCCTGCTATGACCTTTGGAGGCATATTAATGCCAAATGACATGACCTTCGCATTGATTATAGGGGGCACAATATCTCACTTCACAAAACACGAAAATAACCACTCTTTAAAAGATTTTTTTTGCGCAGGAGTATTCTCCAGCGAATCAATATGGGTTTTTATAAAAATAATTTTTAAGTTATTTACCTAGAAACATCCCTTTGGGGTAAAATTAACGTTTTTGCTTAATTATACAAGTAGAAAACTTATAAAAGTATAAAAAATGCCTTATTTTTGCACTTTGAATAGGTAATTTGACTATCTGCACTGATATTGTAATCTGAAATAAAATATCGTTAAGAATAGAATGAATATGTATTTTTATATATTATTTCACATAATACGGGGGTTATACCATGATTTCAACAAAGCTCAGAGTTAAAGAGTATCTAAGAGAACGTCGTTGGACAACAAAAGTCCTGGCTGAAAAAACCGGGATGTCCGAAAGTTATCTAACTCATATAAAAAATGGAACACGTCGCTGGAATGAAGATGCACTTAAAAAATTAGCTGAAGCTTTCGAAGTTGAGGCAACAGATCTTTTTGAAACATCAAACCAAAGTCGCAAAGATCTTCCAATAAACATTCAAATTCCAGACGAAATTAAAAATCAACTTTCAAATTACACTCTAAAATTAAAAATCGTTCCTGTGGTAGGCCAAATTCCGGCTCAACCATCAGCTTACAATAATCAGCTGATCCAAGTATCATCCGGATACAAAGATCAATTTGTAACAGTACTTGATAGCGATGATGAAAACATGTTCTGCTTATCAGTTGACGATAACAACATGGCACCTAATTTCGTAAAAGGTGACTTACTAGTTGTTTCTCCATCCACATGGACAAATTCCGGCGACATAGTTGCTGTTGAATATGGAACAGAAACACCTGTTAGAGCCATCATGCAAGTAAACTTTATGGACGACCTGGTTGTCCTTGAAGCAGTTAACCATAAAAAAGCTCCAATTGCTCTCTCAAGAGGCAAGGATCAATTCAGAATTATTGGAAAAGTAATTCACAGATTCCAAAAAATATAAAACAAACTACATCAAATATTCGACAGCATCTGTTTTTACAATCTGTCGAATATTTGATCTCATAAAAGATTTTAATAAAAAGGAGGTTATCATGAAAAATATAAGAATTTTATTCCTGGCTACATTGACTGCAGGGCTCACCATTACAAATACATTTGCAATGGATGCAAGAGCAGCTACAAGCCATACTGAAAGCTCCACAAGACAAGATCTACAAATCCAATCAAGCCTATCTGTACTGCCAGATGAATTAATAGTAAAAATTTTAGCAGATTCCATAGAAGACGACTTTATAAAATGCACAGATCAAAGTATGCTACTCAAAAAAATAAATATTGCTATTACGGAATTAAAACAATTAAGACTTGTAAATCACGAATTTGCAAATTTTTTAACAAATGAAACAATCATCTATATCTTAAGAGTTGCAAATCTAGCCGCATATGCAAACCAAATTAATCCTGACACAGGAGAAGCCTTATTGCACATGGCCATACGCAGAGGTAAGTATATGTTAGCAAAAATTTTAATCAAAACAGGAGCAGATGTTAACAAACAACTCATAACCCCAAGAGACCCCAAAATTACCCGACAATTCCCTGTTGGAACAACTCCTCTTCATACTGCAATAAAGGCGGGTAATCTCAGCATCGTGGAATTATTGGTTCACTATGGTGCCAATATTACTGCAACAATCACTAAATACGAGCAGATCTTTACCCCTTTGGATATAGCAAGAAATAATGGAGATGATAATATCATTCACATCCTTGAAAATGCTTATACAACAAAAGGCATTGCTATCCCTGCTACCGATGAGATAGAAAATGACCCTGTTTTTATAAATGCACCTCAGCATAACTAAATAAATCATCGCTTCTCATCAAATTTTTAAATTCAAACAAATTAGTACTTTTTAATAGGTCAGAAGTTGGCTATTCAACTACTGACCTATTGCACTATTTCTATTGCATAAATACCTATTTTTGCTATTCTGAAACAGTTATTTGTAGTTTTTAAGGGTTCCATTTACAACCACATAGATGGTTGTTATCTCCCCCTTAACAAGTTGTACATGTTCAAATTTTTTAGTTCAGGGAGAACCTATGTTACGCTATGAAACATTATTCTTAGCAAGTACAGAAATTACCGATGATGAAATATCATCAATCGAGCGTTATCTGGACAAAGAGCTTGCAAATATAAAAGGCAAGCTTTCAGTTTTCGATAAGTGGGGAAAATATCGCCTCGCATATCCTGTAGATAAAAGCGATTACGGAGTTTATATTCTTGCCCGCTATGAAATTGCGGACAACGCAGGCGTACCAAATTTCGTAAAAGAACTTGATTCTTTCGTTAAAATTAAATGTGATGAGTTTATTATGCGTTATGCCACAGTTAAACTGTCTAGTAATGCACCATCCACTTATATAAAACCAGATCCAATCGATGCTGGCAGAGCTACAAATGTGGATAAGTTCGTAAAAGACCACAAGATGGAAGGCCTCTTGGGTAGCGACTTTGAAAATAAAGACATTGATATTGAAAATAACGAATAAATCAAGGATTAAGTCATGGCAAAACACAAATTAAAAATAAGCACTCGCTTATTAAGTAAAAAAGTAAGAAAATCCGCTTACTTGTCTCAGAAGCATTGCCGTTTTTGTGCAATACCTGATCAAGAGGCATTAATTGATTATAAGAATGTAAATCTTCTTAGAGGTTTTTTAACAGAACGTTACAAAATACTTCCATCAAGAGTTTCAGGAAACTGCTTCTTTCATCAAAGAGCTCTTTCCAAACAAATCAAGCTTGCTCGCACAATGGCATTGCTTCCATTTTGTGCCATCAACAGATAATTAGTTAAAATTCTAAATTGAAGTCAAACAAAGAAAGTTAGCTATTTGGTTAACTTTCTTTGTTTTTTATTTCTTTTTGCAACATTCATATTATTCTGTTAGAATTTTGCTAGTATCTCAAACAAAAAATCGAAATTCAGTAAAATTATCGATTTTACTCTGGGATTGGTGAGGGGTTTTAGAAATTTAATTTTATTTTTTAAGAGGAATACAATGAGTTTTAAGCAAAGGCTTGATATTCGAAATATTGCCATCATTGCTCACGTAGACCATGGCAAAACAACACTGGTTGACCAAATGTTAAAACAATCAGGCACAGTATCAAATATTAATATACAAGAAAATGAACGCGTAATGGACTCCGGTGAACTCGAAAGAGAACGCGGAATCACCATTCTTGCAAAAAATACCTCAATTAGACTTCCAGAAGGTCAAATTAATATAGTCGATACACCAGGTCACATGGATTTTGGTGGTGAAGTTGAAAGAACTCTTCAAATGGTTGAGGGTTTTTTACTTCTTGTAGACGCAGCCGAAGGACCACTCCCTGGTACACGTTTCGTTTTGCAAAAAGCCTTACAACTCAATTTGAAACCAATTGTTTTAATCAATAAAATTGACAGAAAAGATGCTGATATTGCACAAACAGAAAGATTGGTCCACGATCTATTTTTAGATCTCGCAACAAGCGAAGATCAGCTTGATTTTCCAATGCTTTATGGTTCATCCAGACAAGGATTTGCAAGTCTTGATCCCAACACTCCTCACGAAGGAACTCTTGAACCGCTATTTCAAGCAATAATGAAACACATTCCGGTACCAACACAAAAGACAGACGATCTTGCCATTCTCATTACAAACATAGACCATTCTGAATATCTTGGAAGAATTGCAATTGGTCGTGTATTCAGCGGAACAATCCATATTTCAAAACAATTAATTGCTTGTAAAGATGATTATGTTGGACAACCAACAAAGGTTCTCAAAATTTATCAATTTCAAGGCGTCAAAAGAGTTGAAGTCGAATCAGCTCAGTTTGGCGACATTATAGCATTAGCAGGAGTTGAGGAAGAGATAACTATCGGTACAACTTTATGTGATGTTGGCAAGCCACTTCCTCATTCATACGTTGCTGTTGATGAACCAACCCTTTCCATTAACTTTTCAGTCAATGACTCCCCATTTGGAGGCAAAGAGGGCACATATCTAACCTCACGTCACATTCGAGACAGATTATATAAAGAATTAAAAACAAATTTAGCACTTCGAGTAGAAGAAACCGAATCCGCCGATACTTATAAAGTTTCCGGACGAGGACAACTCCATCTTTCAATTCTTGTTGAGCAAATGCGCCGCGAAGGATTTGAATTACAACTTTCTGCACCAGAAGTTATATATAAAATAGTTGATGGCAAAAAGTGCGAACCTTTTGAATATTTAATTATCGACGTTAGTGACGAATACCAAGGCATTATAATGGAAACACTTGGAAAACGTAGAGCACTTTTGAAAAATATGATTCATCACGGAGCCAACAAAATTCGACTTGAATTCAAAGTCCCTGCTCGCGGATTAATTGGGTTCAGAAGTCAATTTTTAACTGATACACGTGGCACAGGAATGCTCAGCCACAATTTCTTGGGTTATGAAGAATACGCCGGACCAATTCCCGGACGTACAAAAGGGGCAATGATTTCCATGGAATCCGGAACCATTACAGGATATGCACTTGATACGCTACAAGAACGTGGAGTATTGATCACAAAACCAACTGATGAAGTTTATGAGGGCATGATTGTTGGAGAACACAGCCGAGAAAATGACTTGGATGTTAACCCAACTAAACGCAAAAAACTCACAAACATGAGAGCATCAGGTAGCGATGATGCAATAAAACTTGCACCACCACGTACCATGACAATTGAAACAGCTCTTGACTGGATTAACGACGATGAATTAATCGAAGTTACACCAAAATCAATTCGTTTACGTAAAAAATATCTCAAATCAACTGATCGCAAACGAAAAGAAAGAGCAGACTAAAATTTAAAATTAACTTAGTCTTAAATTGGAATTTTAAAAGCCGCTTGTAATAAAACAAGCGGCTTTTTCGTTTTCATAAAAAATAAAATCTGAATAAAAATGATTTAATGTGTTTTCTAAAACCATAAAATCATTTAAAATTATCAAATGCACATCCGTCGTTAGACCAAAAAGTTTATTATTCACAAAATCAATAAAAGGAGATTTATGAGAAAAAACTTGATTGCGATAAGTATCCTGATGTTTTTAACTCAAATACTAATCGCAAAAAATGGTAGCATCGAACATAATCTAGTTCGCTCAATCTCAACAGAATCACTAGGAGTTGATGTAAACACATCAGCATATTCCGGTCCAGACCAATTTTATATTGTAACTAATGCAAATGAAGACAAATCACTTTCTCGCATTGCAATGGCAAGGGGAGACGACGGAAATTGGACTGCAGTATTTATGCCTATGGCCCCAGCCACCGGCGATGTAACCATTAACTTGCAAAATGAGCAAGACAGTCCATTAAATGCAAAAGACATTACTAAACTTGTAATTGGATCAGATACATTTGCATATAAACGCCCCGTCGTTGGCCTAGTTGAAGGTGAAGACCCTGATCAAAAAGTACTTTTATTTCAAGTAACTGATACAAACGAAGGCAAGATTATTTTAAAAACATCAAGCATGGATAACTTAACTGAATATGCTTTAAAAGATACCAGCACATATAACGCCAAAGGACTTCACGCACTTGCTGCAACACAAAATTTAGAAAAAATTTTAGGAACTCCTCTGATCTTTGCACTTGTTTCTGACAGTGCAAATTTAAACGAAGCAACGCCTGAAAATATTGGTATTGTTCCTGTAATAGTTAAAGCATCTTATTCCGGGCTAAACCCACTTGATGCAACAAATTTTGATAAATCCGGACAAAATAATAAAGCAATATCCATAATAAGTGCGCTAAAAATAACAACCAATCCAACGTTTTTGGAAAATTCCACCGTAGATATGTTTTGGGATGACACGCTACAAAGATTATTCATCGCTACATCAAAAATACAAACAGGCGCAGGAAACAGTGATGGAGCCATAGCTCTTCTGGTTGGAAATATTAAAAGCGAAACTACAAAAAAAGGAACAATCCAAAGCTTACAAATACAAAAATGCGCTAATATTTTAGATGCAAATTGGCCGTCGGGAAACGCCAACAAAAATTGGATTGTCGGGTATAAAAACGATACAACAACAACAGATACAAAAGAGCAAATTATAAATCTTCACAAAGTGCGCACAATGCATACAAGCACAGGCAAAGATTACGTTATCCTAAATGGAGAGGTTGCGAAGGGAACAGACAGTACTCTTACCAGCAGCACAGTATGCGAAGTGTATGCGCTACCGGTGATGCCTAGCACCAGCACAGACGCCGGAAAATTGGCAACAGTAAATGATGATGGAACGTTTGCCGTAATAACCCAGGGAAGTGAGCTACTCAGAAATACAGATACTCAAGCCGTAGTTGGCGTAAATCCTCAATATATTGTTCACACTAATACTGATGCTGCATTTGATAACGCCAAAATAATGGATATGCAAATTTCAGGTGATACCGTCTACATTTCAGTAACCGGATCAAGAAGTAATGCCGGCGAAGATACTGCAGGCGAAGCCGGAATATTCGCATCAACTGCTATTTTTAATGAGAAAAGAGTAATTCGTGCTTGGACTCCATGGCAAAGAGTTATGGGATATACGGATAAAGTTTTTGGACTTGGTTTTGATATAGGTTCAAATAATTTTTGGTACATTGGACCTGATCAACAAACAGGTAAAATAACAATTTGGAGCTCAGGAGATACAAGTGAAACTGGAATTCACGAAGGCAGCCCACTCTGCACCGCTCTAAGTAGTTTTTTTAAGAAAGATGAGCTTGGTGTTGTAAATCTATTCAATTTTGACGATGAAACTCCCGGTTTTAAAACATGGAAACCTGAATCTTCATATCCGGCTTTTTCAATGATGGTTGCACTCGGGCTTGGAAAAGTTGCTTTAATTGAAACAGGAAAAAGATCAAACACAACTAATAATAAATCACCGTTTGAACCAACAAAAAAATTTGAAGCCAATCTTGTAGGAAACTCAACATCCCCCGCAACAGAAACAACCAACGTTTTTGTTTTTAATGATACGGTAACTCAAGCATTAGGATTTATAACATCAGCTGAAGTTGCTCGCATTAAAACCTCACTGCTTAATGCTACAAAACTAAAACAAAATACATATACCGAAGGTGGTTGGTTATTTATTGGAGGACAAAATGGAGTTGCAGTCCTACGCAAAAGTAATGGCGCAGGATGGAACACCACATCAGGACTTAATAAATTAAGCAACACTGATTTTCCCGGCAAGGGATACTCTTTTCTAAAGCTAACACCTCCATCTGAATATAGCTTTTCAAACATTCGCAAACTAATCTCTGATGGAAAGTATCTTTATATTTTGACCCGATCGGATTTATACAGGCTAGAAATGAACGCCAATGATTTTACAGACTATGTAACAATAAATTCCACGCGAATAAAGCTACTTGCAAGCATAAATAACACATTTCAAAATGACAGTAACACCCAAGTCATGAACAAATATATTGATGAATTATTTGATATCGTTTTAGTTGACAATACTGACAATGCAAAAAAACTTGCTATCGCAACGACTCAAGGCGTTTGGGTATCAAACACAATAGAAGACGAATTTGCAGTAGACGATATTAAATGGAACAAAAACATCAGTAGAACAGGCAGAGAAGAAATATATCTCGGCCCATCATTAAAATTTGATTTTTTACCGGTCAAACGAGGCGGCACAACCACAGATTCTAACGGGATAAACACTATCGACGGCAACCTGTACGTAACTGCAATTGATTATAAATTTGCAGAGTTGGTCGTTTGTCGGTTTAATGTGCAAAACGGAGCAGTGACAATGTTCGACGAGCCTTATATTGCTGGAGGGGTTTATGGATACTCGGTTCCATACTTCTATAGATTAGCAGATTTAGGCGAAATATTTAGGGGAACCCAATTCGGACCGCTCGATCACGTTGGACGAAAAGGTCAACTCTCTGAAAGTATAGGCGTAACTCCCGATCCAAGTAGTTTTTTACCTACAACAGAAGATGATCTAACATATTATAAAGCCATTGATCTTGACATGGATCCTCAAGCGGCTTTACATCTTTTTTCAATTATACAAAATACAGCATCCGGAGCTCTTTATATCCCCGGAGAATTTAACGTTTTTGTAAATGAATAAACAAACAATAAAAAGGAAACTCATGAAAAATAAGAAATCGCCATTTTATTTGCCAATATTTTTAACAACAATTGCATGCTGGAATGCACAACTTTTTTCGTCTGTAGAAAATTTCGTACCTAACAGTGCAGTGGTACAAACATCACCAAGTAGACTGACATTTGAAAAAACCGTTTTTGACAATTCAAATCTTAATTTTTTCTTAGGCGCAGCAAAGGATGCAACATATACCGCCACTACGGCAAAGGCATATGCCGTTACACGTGCACACGAGACATCAATTTTTGGAATTACTCCGGAAAAAATTTGGGCTCCTAAAGAAGATGGTAGTGGATCCGAAGAAGTTGAAAACAAACTTTATGGAGCAAGGATCTTAAATCTCGGTTTATTCAATAATAGCTATCCAATTGTATCTTATCGACAAGACTCTGGCTATCTAGATGATTCTAATATTCTTTATTTAATAAGCTCATACCTTGATGGGAAAACAAATATAGCTACTGAAGCGGCATTACAAGATTCAACACCTGGCGATACAAAACAAATTAAGGCGTTAACAGGATCTAACACTTATGTTTTTGCCGCAGTATCTGCATCAGGAAAAGACTGGAACGATCCATCCGATGACGGAGATGCACGAGGAATAGCCGTTGTAAAACCTACCTTAAATGTAAAAATTCCAACAATAAAGCAACTCGCCGCCGAAGATTTAAGCAATAGTGAACCTACGGAAACAAAGGCAAAAAAGGTAGATGTAAAAGTAACAGCTAATCCTATAGTTGTTAGCTTTACTGAGGCCGCAGCTCCAAGCGCTATTACAAAAGCTTATATCGGTTCTGATGTTGACATGTACTGGGACAGTGAACTAGGAAGACTCTTCGTTGGATTATCTGAAGTACACCGTAATGATCAAAACAAAGAAGGCGGTTGTTTTAGCATTTTGGTAGGAAGAATCGAAAAAGAGAACATCGGTACGTCATCTGAAAAAGATCATACTTTAACTTTCTCTTCAATTGTATCTTCACCAACAAAAGCCAAGCTTTATAACGACACTACGTACAAAAATTCAAATAAATTTATGGTTGGATTTTATTACGATACTACAGGAACAGATGATGTAACAATTACAGCAAAAAAAGTACGTGTAATGCATACAAGCACCGGATTTTCTTATTTGATTGCAAATTGCAATCTATCCGGCGATAGTGAATATAATAAAGTTTTTGCTCTTCCAATTTTGGGAAACAAAAGACCTGATGGCACAACAATTACCGATAGAGGAATAATTGGAACTTTATCTAAAATAGATGACTCTACTCATCTTCCAACATTTGATGCCATTCCAACAGAAGCAAAGTATATGCCACAGTTTGACAAAGATAATCCAACTAACCCAAGCAAAACAACTATCGGCCTTGTCGTTGGACAAGCAGAAAAAGACACTGGACGATTAAAAGACCTATTTGTATCCGGTGATTCTGTTTTTATTTGTTTAAGTGATGATGGTTCTACTCAAAACTCCGGAATATTCGAAAGTACTGCTCTGTTCAACTCTGACGGAATTATTATTGCATGGACACCTTGGCAAAGGGTCATGGGGGATGTACAAAAAGTTTTTGGCGGCGGTGTAGATGTATTCAATAATTTTTGCTTCCTTACCTCACAAGACACCGCAAAAACAGATGCAAATACCATAAGAACATCGATATGGGGAACCACGGAAACAGCTAACAAATCCGAAACAATAGATAAAGAGAATGACAAACCTGTTTGGACCAACGACACAAGCAGAAACTTATCGGCTCTTCTTTCAAGCATTTTTCCACAAGAACAGTGTGGCGTACTGCAAACCATAAATTTTGATGAATATACTCCAGGGTTTAAACAACAGAAGTTTTCGATGATGGTTGCAGTTGGATATGATAAAATTGCACTAATTCAGACGCTCGATCCAATAACACAAAATCCAATAAAAACATTTACAACTGATGGAGCAACCCCAAATGTTTTTGTATTTCAAAATGATCCGGTACTCAAAGAAATCGCGCCACTTTGCTTTGCAGAAGTTGCAAAAAATACTGATGCCGATTCCGGCTGGCTTTTTGTCGGAGGATACAACGGCGTCGCTGTTTTATGCAAGGCAGATGGATCCGGGTGGGATTCAAGTGGGGACGGACTTATAAATCTTGATACAGCAGCTTTTCCAGGAAACGGATATTCTTTCAAAAAATTAACTCCAAGCACCCCAAATGCCGTTAGCTTTAGCAATGTTAGAAAGCTTGCAAGCATGGCAAGCTCTGATGCAAAAAAATTATTTATACAGACAAAAGATAACCTGTACTCAATAGTTCCATCAGCCGCAGAATTCAAAACGGCAACAGTAACTGCAACACCAATGCTTACAGATCTTCCAGAAACTTTAAAATTCACAGATTTTTTAATAATTCCAAATGCTGACCCAGCGGATGATGGTACACTTCCTACTTCAAATAATTTTAAGTTTATTTTTGGCTCGACGTATGGATTATTAACAGGCATATACAACTCAGCTACCGCAAAGGTAACCTTGAGTGGGCAAGGCAGCGCAACAAGTGATCCTGTTTTACACCTCAACTACATATCAAAAACAAAAGGGCTCAACAGCGTAACAGGAAATTTGTACGCCTTATCGGCAAACTATCTGACAAACTCCGGTAAAATTTACAGATATTATGTTAATGGAGCAGAGAGTTCTGCTGCTAATGCATGCAAGCCAATTTCTGTCGATGCAAACCCATTCATCGATCTTCACAATTTCCGCGGTAATTTTATAACAGACGGAGCGTTTGGGTTTAGCATGATAGCAAAAGGCCCTTCAAATAATTTCTTGACTGATCTTTATGAAATCGCACAAACTCAAACAGAACACGGATCGATTGATGAGTTACTTGAATTGAATGACACAAACTGGTATATAGGAGTAATAACTCGTAACACAGCCTCCGGATCGTGGTTAATCCCAGGAGATTGGGGTATAAAAGTTAACGAGTAATAACATTTTCAAAAATAAAAAATCCAATTGAAGGGAAATAAATGAAATTAAAAAAAATACTGCAAGGCATACTGGCTTCATACATGATAAGCTCTTCAGTTCTTTGCGTTTTTGCACCATCAAACACTTTTCCACCGTATGACCCAAACGTAAGACTCCCAAAATGTCCAAACATGCGCATTCACTTGGGCGCAACCGCAGAGTATGGACAAAGTAACAGCGCACGTGATTGTGGCGGCGACAAACATAATGTTTTAAGCATTTACGATGAATTCCAGGATGCTGCTGCAATGTTTAAAAATCCTTCTGCCAATATAAAAGACGCAGTCACAACTGAATACAATAACATGTATGCTGCATTTGGCGGACAACTTGTAACTGCACCAATATCGTTTGAAGGTGAATATCGCGAACTTGATTTAACCTTATTTGGTAAATACACAATTAAAAACTTTATCGATGGCGACTTGGACCTAAGCGTACACTTACCGGTAAGATGGCGTAAAATTGAAAATATTCAATTTAAAGATTTATCCAAAGATTTTCTCCCAATGGTTCCATATTATTATCAACAAAATTATACAAAAAACTTTGATGTATTCAACGCAAAAATGAAAGAATTGGGAAATATTGATTTTGGAGAATGCGATAAATCTGGAATAGGTGATTTGGTCATAATGCTTGAATGGCTAAGAAGCTTCAAACAAAATAAAGAGGCATTAAAAAATGTCGATATTTTTGTAAGACTAGGTCTAAGTTGCCCAACGGCGGAAAACAGAGATCTCGACAAAGTCTTCAGCCTATCTCTAGGAAATGACGGTGCATGGGGCATGCCTATAGGATTTGGTTTAGGCCTCGATTTTAGTAATAAAATAAGAGCCGGCGGCGACGTCGACTTCTTTATCCTATTCGACGAAACAAAAGAACGCAGATTAAAAACATCTTCTGATCAAACAGAATTTTTGCTTTTAAATAAAGGCAGAGCTACGCTTGATTCAGGATTAACATGGAAATTCAATATATTCTTACAAGCTTATCGTTTTTACAAGGGTCTTTCCCTTAAAATGGATTATGAATACATCAAACATGATGACGACACACTTTATGAAAAAACAGACACATTTGATAGAACAATTATAAATTCTGCAAATAGCTTAAAAGAATGGAATACCCATAATTTAATTTTCCAGGTTAATTTTGATTTCTTTATGTGGCAAAGTGTTTTAACCAGGCCACAGCTAAGTCTTTTCTATAAATATCCAATAGCAGGTAAAAATATTATAAACATGGACACATTTGGAGGCCAACTGGGCTTTAATTTTTAAAATAGACATAAACTTACAAATTCAAGGGCTCTTCATAAGCAAGAGCCCTTATTAATTTATTATAGTAATTTTTATGACAAAAACTTTGTCACTAACACATTTTGTGATATGATTATCTCCTGTTGAACAAAATTTAGGTATTTGGGGGTCAAAAACCAATTCATGCCAAAACTTTTTACAATAAAACGCCTATTTATAATAGGTTTTGCTTTTTTTACCATACTCACTGGAGTCTGTTTTTTTCTTATCGAACGAGAGTGGGTTGACCTTTCTATGCTTGAGCTTTACTCAAGTACGTCGGCATCGGTCATTCTTGATGATGAAGGGGTAGAATTCGCACGATTTGAATGTGACAGACGCACTCCAATCCCTTTTGAAAAAATACCTACAATCTTAGTTCAAGCATTTCTAGCAGCTGAAGATCATGACTTCTTCACCCATCCCGGAATATCTATAAAAAGTATTATTCGTTCATTTTTAGTAAATTTATATCATCACCGAATTGTTCAAGGCGCAAGCACTATAACACAACAACTTGCCAGACTTATGTATTTAACATACGAACGAACATTTTATCGCAAGTTCCAAGAATTATTCTTAGCGTTACAACTCGAACAACAACTGAGTAAGCAACAAATTTTTGAACTTTATATTAATAATATCTACTTTGGACGAGGAATTTACGGAGTTGAAGCCGCATGTAAACGATTTTGGAATAAGCAACTTAGTGACATAACAGTTGAAGAAGCCGCAACAATTGCAGCCGTTGCAAACTCTGCAAGGATCTACTCCCCTCTTAATTCAACAGAAAACTCACGTCGCCGCAGAAATATGATTCTTAAAAGCATGCTTAAGCTGGGCTTTATAAATCAAGATCAATTCGATAAAAGCTCAAAAACAAAAGTAAAAATCGTAGATTATATGCCAGGGAGTCCAATAAAACTTTACATTCAAGAATGGGTTAGAGCGTGGGCAGAAAATAAATTTGGTAAAGAAGCCCTATATAAAACGCACCTAAAAATTAAAACTACAATCAATCCTGAAATGCAAAATATTGCAGAACAAGCCTATGCCCCAGTTATTTATGGTTTACAGCAGCAACATGGAAATAAGCTAAATGGTGGAGTAATATCTATCGAAGCAAGCACCGGAAAAATCAAAGTCCTGATAGGTGGAATGGATTTTAAAAAATCCCAATTTAATAGAGCACTTCAAGCAAAACGACAAATGGGCTCATGCTTTAAGCCAATTTTATACGCTTTTGCAATATCTCACGGGTATCAACTTGATACTACATTTGTTGACGAACCAATCGAAATGATTATGCCTAATGGACAAACATGGACCCCTAAAAACTGGGATGGAAAATTTGACGGCCGTATAACATTAGCAAAAGCCCTTACTGATTCAAAAAACATTGTTGCTATAAAACTTTATCTCGAAATATACAAACATTTCGATTGGATGCCATGGATCAGAAAATTTGGAATAACAGCAGACATTCCACCATATCCATCATCGGCATTAGGAACTGCAGAGGTAACGCCTGAAGATAACTGTGCAGCTTTTAACGTTTTTGCAAACAATGGAGTTTACGTAAAACCTTACCTTATCGAATGGGTTAAAAATGAACGTGGAGAAAAAATTTGGGAAAATGAGCCTGAAAGCCACAAAGTTCTTGATTCCAAAATTAATTCAGTCATGATTTCAGCGCTAAGCCAACGTATGATTCTGAACAAAAGCTATTTAGGTAAAAATAACTGGTTTGAAGCAGACTCAATTGGCAAAAGCGGGACTACCAATGGAGCCACTTCTACCTGGTTTGTTGGCGCAACACCTGAATTAACAACTGCAGTTTATATTGGTAGAGATGATAATAAACCAATGGGAGAAGCAGTTTATGCAAGCAGAACAGCTTTTCCAATATGGCTTGAAGTAAATAAAAGAATTAAGTGTGATAAAAAACATTTCCGAATCGATCCAACGCTAGAAGAGATCAATATCAATTGGCGAACAGGTGAATATTCGGTTGAACGTCCGTATGTTGATCCTGATATTATAAAAATTCTAAAGTATTAGAACGATGAAGCAACTAATCCATGGATCCCAGCCTTCGCTTTGAAATAGCTTCGGCGGGCAGGCCTGAAACAAATTCCCAGCCGTCGCGTTTGAAACGCTATGGCGGACAGGCAGGATGACAGATCTCTAATCGAAAGCTACTCTTAGCATCCGCATCCCTTTTAGTAACATCAATCTGCGTTTTTATCACGAAATATCCACTGTTTTCAAAAAATGTAGCCACTTTTGATTGCAAGTCAATTTCCGGAGTAAGAGCAAAAACTAATCCACCTCCACCGGTTCCAGTAAGTTTTGCACCTACTGCACCTAGGGCGAGAGCTTTATCAACAATTTCATCAAGCTCCGGACAAGAAACTCCAATCACTCGCAATAGATTGTGATTTTTATGCATGCACATGCCAAGTTTTTCTAAATTATTTTTCTCAAGCGCATCAAGCCCCATATTAAAAACATCTTTGTATTGCTCAAAAATTTTTTTTATTTGATCCGGATTTTTTTCAATAAAATCACGAACTAATGATACCACCCTCTTTGTATCTGTCTGCTTTCCACTATCGATAATCACAATTCTAATCGAATTAGAAAGCTGAATTTTTGAATAAGAAAAAGCGGGAGTAAACTCCTGAGTTTTGGAAAATTTTATAACTCCACCAAAAACTGCCGCTGTATTATCAATTCCACTTGGAGTACCATGAACTGCAGATTCTCCAACGAATGCCGCTTGATTTATATTTTCGTCGCTCAAATTAAGTTTAAATTTAGAATTTATCGCGCGAGCAAAAGATGTTGCCGCTGCAGCACTTGAACCAATACCCCCACATGTTACAGGTAATGTACCCGTAAATGTTACAGTAAATCTTTTTTCTTTGATTTCAAAAAAATTCAGAATATTCTCGCACATGCACGTGTATTCAGATTTTTTACTGGGAATAAAACCAGGGGTTTTAGGCCTATTGTCAATTAAAACTAAATGGTTATAAGAATTTTCTTGAATCTCTGCGTAAGTTTTTAAATCAAGCGATGCGACAAGTGCAGGCAACCCATGCACAACAAAATGCTCACCAAGAAGAATGATTTTCCCATATCCAAAATTATGCACCTTACCAAATTTATCTATCTTCATAAAACAGGCATAAACTTTAAGCCATATTCAATAATTCCATTACTGCCATGTGAATAAAATTTTCTGAATGTCGACCTCACTCGCATGCCAACCTTTAAGTCACAAAGATTAACATCTGCAAGGGCAACTGTAATTTGGGGGCCTTCATCAAGCTGCACGATACCAATACAATAAGTGGACATATGCTTAAATTCCACACAAGAACTGGTAATATTGGTAAAAGAAATCAAATTACCAAATCCACTAAATTTAAAAGTTTTAAAATTTCTTGAACCACACGAACATAAGAAACATGTTAAATAATAATTTTTTTGGCATTTTGTGCATTGCATACCCTCAAGGGCATACCTCTTAGGATACTGCCTCCATCCGGGAATTGAACTTGAACTAATCACTGAGTCTCCTTATTCTCGTTCAAAAATATGAACTACTGCCGTAGTTCCAATTCCGCCAATGTTATGAGTAAGACCGAATTTAACATTTGAAATCTGACGCTGTTCACATCTGCCCAAAAGCTGATTTACAATTTCTACAACCTGAGAAATTCCACTTGCCCCAACCGGATGCCCTTTGGCTTTAAGTCCGCCGGAAGTGTTAACAGGAATTTCACCGGAAATCTGAGTTTTGCCATGAGCTGTTTCAAAGCCTGCAGTACCCGGCTCAAAAAAACCAAGATCTTCAAGCGCTATAATTTCTGCCATACTAAAGGCATCATGTACTTCAGCAACATCAATATCTCGTTGAGAGATCGCCGAAATTTCAAAAGCTTTTTTCCCTGCTATTTTAGTTGCTTTAAAACTTGTTAAATCTTCCCGACTCGCAATATCAAGAGTGTCCGACGCCTGTGTACTTGCAATTATATTAATACCGGTTTTACCATATTTTTTGGCAAAGTCATAACTCGAAATTATAATCGCAGCCGCTCCATCGCTAATCGGAGCACAATCAAGTACCCGTAACGGATCTGCAACAATTGGTGAATTAAGATAATCATTAATTGTTATTTTTTTATTAAATTGAGCCAATGGATTTAATGCTGCATTATTATGATTTTTGATACTTACGGCAGCAAGCTCTTTACTCGTCATACCGTATTTTTGCATATAAAGACGTGTAACCATAGCAAAAAGGCCCGGAAACGTTGCCCCTGCAAAATGCTCCTGTTGATAATCCCCGGCTCCCATTAAAGCAGATGTTGCCTGCGAAATTGCAACATCACTCATTTTCTCAACTCCAATTACCATTACAACATTTGCAACACCTGAAAGTATTGTTTGCACTCCACATACAAGTGCCGAACTTCCTGAGGCACAAGCATTTTCAACTCGAACACTGGGAACATTTATTCTAAGTTGCTGTGATGCAATTGCACCCAAATGCGCCTGTCCGTTGAACTGTTGAGCTAGCATATTTCCAACAAAAATAGACTCTATTTGAGCAGGAGCAATTCCTGCATCATCAAGAGCCATGAACTGAGCCTGCGCAATTAAATCATGCAAACCTTTATCCCACAATTCTGCAAATTTTGTGCATCCAACTCCAAGCACTGAAATTTTCATTTTACCAAACTTTCACTTCACATCCTGATGCAATAAATCAATATTTCTTCGATATTCAGAGTATGTTAAATATTTTTTATGATTCAAATGACTTTTCAAATTAAATCCTGAATGCATGCTGCCATTTGTAAGTTTTTTTATATTCTGAGTAGTTTTCAAAATAAAAGCATCACAGCCACTTCCGCTTCCATAACTAACCATCAGTATTTTTTTATCGGGTTGAGCTTGATCAAGAATAGCACTCAGTCCCAATAAAGAACTTGCACTGTAAGAATTACCAATATCCCGCACAATAAGCCCCGGATTTATTTGTTCTGATTTAAACCCAAGATTTTTGGCAACTGTTAATGGCAATTTCCCATTCGGCTGGTGAAAAACAACATAATCAAATGAATCAGGCCCACAAGAATGTTTTTCGAAAATTTTTTTTACAATTGTACTGATGTGTTTTAAATATGCCGGCTCTGCTGTAAACCTACCTGAATGTTCCGGATATTTTTGCATACTACGCCGCCAAAAATCAGGTGTATCAGATGCAATTGAAATTGAGTCTTCAATATTTGCAATAATTTTAGAATCATCAGAGCCAACGATAAATGCTGCAGCTCCGGCACCGGCACTGTATTCGAGAATATCACCGGGTGAAGCCTGAGCTGTATCTGTACCTATTGCCATTCCAAATTTTGCAAAGCCTGATTTTACCAAACCCATGCAAACGCCCAACGAAGCAGTTCCCGCCTTGCATGCAAATTCCATATCAGCAGCCATACAAAAAACATCTGCTCCAATGGCATCACCAACAATTGTTGCCGTTGGTTTTACTGCATATGGAGCACTTTCGCTTCCAACGTAAATAGCATTAATTTCTTTAGAATTGAGGCCACACTGCAAAAGAGCATTTTTGGCAGCATTAACCGCAAACGTAGCCGAATCTTCATCAATTCCAGGCACGGATTTTTCTTCAATCAAAAGACTTGATTTGATTTGATCAAAATTTTGTTGCCAAGCCTTGGCTATCTCTTCAGCCTTTATTCGATAGACTGGAATATAAAATCCATATCCAATAATTCCAACATTCATTATCAACTCTTCAAATCAGCCAAAGACACTTTTACACGCAAAAAGATCCCCACGTAGGAACATTTGCACTTTCTTGAAAAGTAAGTCTACCACCTTTTATCTTCTATTCAACACATAAATCTCAAGTAATCTTTCCAGTGAAATTTTTTTCCAAATATTTATACACCCATCACTACCAACTAAAACAACAATTCGCCCATCTGCAGAAATATCTCCTTTAGATGCACACAATTCAGAACCTAATTCTTGGATTTTAATATATTTATTTTGCTGCTTTATAAATTTCCATACATCAATTTTAGCATATGGCCTCCCCGACATTATTAAAGATTTATCATAGGAAACTTTAACAAACTGAGCCCTCCCTCCTGTGCTAAGTTGTTGTAATAGGCTACAACTATAATCAGCTCCGCTGTATTTCAATACATTCAAATCTTCAGATGCAGCAACAATAATATCTCTATCTTCAGATAAATCCGCATCTTGAAGATGACTACACCAATTTACAACTGTATTAACTAATCGATATTGTGGAACACCAATAGAATCGATTTCGTTCAAATTCCAAATTCGAATATTTGAAATTCCATTTAGCATAGAGCAACAAGTAAAGGTTATTTTATCCGCAGAAAATTTTAATTTTTCCGGATATATATTAGGATCCGCCAAACGTTGAACTTCATTATATTTATTTCCATCAAAATGCCAAACTCTTACCGAATTATCATCGCATCCAACAATTATAATTTGCTGATCTTGTGAAATAGAGATAGACAATATCAAAGACTCACAGGGTAACTGCTGAAAATATTTGTATTCTGATCCATTAAATTTCCAAACGTTTACTGAATTATCATCAATAGATCCCGTAATAATTAAATTATTATCTGAAGAAATTGATACAGAATCTACTCGATCCATATTTGACACATTAGGATCATACAAATCCGAATAGACTGATGCGTAATCTCTCTTGGATGTTCCTACCTTAACAAAATGGCCATTAAGCATTTGAAAGAATTCATATCCCTTTCCATTGAATTTCCATATTTTCACAGAAGAATCATATCCACCCGTTACAATAAGCTGGTTGTCCCTTGAAATACAAACGGATGCAACAGAACTGTTAGTTTTAATCGTCTGAAACAAATCATATTGTTGTTTGCAGTCAAACGACAGTATATTAAACAATTCATCCTCAATTTCTTGAAGTAATTCAACTGGCAATCTTGATTGTGCTGTTCTAAATATATCAACAGGATTATGTGATTTTAATATATCAAAGACTATTTCATCGCGTGCTATATTTGCAAGGCAAGGGGTCCACTTTGAACTCATGGCACCAGCATAATAATTTTCTGAGCAGCAAACCAATAATAAAAATAAATAACTAATTTTTTTCATAATGCATTGAACCTTAAGATTAAGAACAATTCTAACAATTAAAACTATTTGTTGCCCTGCAGGATAACCTAAATGCAAAAAAATGTTAATTTAAATTTAGAGTAAATAAAATCAATAGCATAAACTTAAACAATTACTGGAGTCAGAATCCAACCCTCAAATCTCGGAGCCGTTTTTAAAATGCCATAAACAGCTCTATCTACTATTCCATACTCCGTTGCTGCAGTAAAAGTAAAAATTGGAATTTTTTGATGAGCCACCACTATACGGGCCTCTGCCCACTCCTCCATACTAACAACTCCATCCCACTGAAGCGGCGCACCAAGTTGCGTTTGATCTTTAAATAACGATAAACCGCCAGCATCATGTTGATGACCTCGAAAAAGTAGCTGAATTCCACTTTCCTTAAACCAATTCACCATATCACATGTAGCTAAATAGTCTATCCAACTAGCTCTTTTTAAATTCATTTCGATAGTAGATCCATTTCCATGAAAATCCCCCCATACAAACCCATTAACCGCATCAGTACGACCATAACCAATCTTGTTAAAATCAATAGCTCCAACCATCTCCGAGCAACCCAAAAAATATCGCATATCACAACATGGTTCAATTGCTCCATGACAACATTGTATCCATTTATCTGCGGATTTTAAGTATAAAACAAGTACAAGTTGCTTATATAACTCATCAAATTTTTTCAAATAAATGGGCCCGTTTTCTACCCCATACTTTGCAACTAACTCAGAATAAAAGCCTATAGGAGTATCGCTATTTTGATTCAAATTTTCATGATTGCCTCTTTGAATAAATATTTTATCCCAATTTGCTAATTTCAACCGCAATAGTGTATACCAAACCTCAACTCCATACGTACCTCGATCAACGTAATCCCCAGTAAAAACAATATGTAAATTATCGTTTATAATTTTAAAATTATCATCAACATGATTTTTGATTATTTTCAATAACGAATGGGCACTACCATGAATATCCCCAATAAAAACTATTTCACTTATACTAGGTAGAATTTTTTTCTGGCAGTAGGAAAGACTTATATCGTCGACAACATTAAATTGTGCCTGAAATCGACTCATATATTCATCTATTAATTTAGTCATACAAGAAAATGGAATAAACATATGTTGCATGCGCTCAAAAACAAGCAACTGATCTTTTACCGCTGAATCATCCATGCGTTTTTGCTCCGGCAAATTATCCATTTGCTGAATTAACCAACTTAGCGGTTTTTTATCAGCAGAAGAATCCCCTAATAAAACAGGATATGTGAAGGCAGCATTTATTTGTGAAAAGCACAAAACAATTAATGGAAAAAACAATACCCTAAATGGGCAAAACCACTTAGCAATCATTGACAATCCCCTTATTCAAGCATCAAAATAATAGATTAATATCCTAGCTAAAGATTGCCAGCACATAATGCAATTTGTCAATAAACCATGCATTGCTATATTAATTACTCGCTTTTTAAATGCAATCGCATATGCCCTTTTTGAATACCTTCGCTAACAAGAGCTTTAAGCGCTGCAAAATTTTGAGCCAACCCTACACTTGCAATAATTTGTGCAAGATCTAAAACAGATTTTATATCAAGAATTTTTAAACAAAGCTTAGCAAAAGGATTATTCTTTGTGGCACCACCAACAACACCAACAGCCAGTGGAATTTCTATTACTCCAACAAGATTGCCATTACAATCTTTTGAATATTCAGTTAAAGACTTATAAGAATTGTGCATGGCAGCGTATCCATGAATACCTGCCTCAACAGCACGAAAATCGTTTCCTGTTGCCAAGCAAACAGCATCTATTCCATTCATTATACCTTTGTTATGGGTGACAGCACGGAATATATCAATTTTTGCGATCTCATTTGCTTGAATAATTTTATCTATTAAATCAGAGCCAAGATCTTCTTTTTCCCAGACTGCTTGGGCTTTTACAATTCTATTAACAGCAAGATTTGATAATATCTTTAACAAAACATTTCCGCCTGTTATTTTTTCAAGAAATGGGGCCACTGCTTCACACATGGTATTAACAGCATTTGCACCCATCGCATCTTTTACATCAACAAGAAGATGTATCACCAAAACTTTTTCTGATAAATCAAGAGACTTAAACTCACCTAATACTCCTGACGATACAGGCTCAATTTCGCGAAAATTTAAATCAAATGCTCCTCCACCTAATTTTATAAGCACATTATCTTTAGAATTCGCAATTTCAAGAATTTTAGTTTTATGCTTTTCTATTTTTATTTTTGCACCAAAAATATCTTTTATCCCTAAAATATGCATTTGCCCAATCATTACAGATCGGCTTGAACTTGCAGTAAACCCCCCAAAGGACCTAGCCAATTTCGCCGCATTACTTGCAGCCGCAATTACACTGGCCTCTTCTGTAGCCATCGGGATAAGATAATCCTTGCCATTAATTATAAAATTTGTGGCAATCCCAAGTGGCACAGGAAAAACAGAAACCACGTTTTCGATCATCTGCTCAGCAAAACCAAAATCCATACTATCTTTTAAATTTAATAACAAAATATCCTGAGGTAAAAGATCTGCAAACTCTTTTAATAAATTAAGCCGCTCATCGCGGCTTAATTTGTAAAACTCTTTTATTCTACTATTCTTTTTATTCATTTGATTAAAAAGTGAATTATTCAGCTAAAGTAATACAAAAACTTGATAAACTTTTAGCTTCTTGCGGACATTTAAAGCAGAAAGAAACCCCTGGCAGCATCTCCGTATAAAAACGCCTACTATCAATCTCTACACCAGCTATCTTTAACGCTTCAATGTAAAATCGAAAAATACCTGTTATATCACATTTATTAATATCTTTTTCAGTTAAAAATTCATGTTCTACCATTTGGGTTACAAGAAACTTTGAAAACTGAATGTAAGCACGGGTTGAATATCTTGATGAAACTGATGATTTTTGGGAATTAATTTGCTCTAAATATAAAGAACGTGTATTAATAAAAGCATCAACCATCCCACTTGCAGACAAGCCCAGAGATGCCAATAAAATTCCAAAAAATAAAATTATTTTTTTCATAAAAACTCCGATAAAAATACAACTGCAATAATTATGAAGGTTATGATCTTAAAACCTTTTAATTACCAGATTTTTCTGCCTTTTCTCGTAAAACTATGCAAAAACCTGGCAACACACTTCTGTATAAATCCTTCACATACAAATCTTCTGCACAATCAGTCATTCCCTTAAAAAAAGCATTTCCATGCACACTTAATAAATTCACTTCCAACCAGCAATATAATAATTTTTCGCGATTATCATGAGTCACAATCTGATCAGAGCGATGAATATCTCTAAAGCTGTAACCCAATTGCAATAATTGCGAGAGTAATAAAGACACAAATTTTTTATATTCCAGATATGGACATTCCTGCGCAGGCCTCCTGCTTCCATCAGCTTCTGTAACAACGGCAACTTCCGATGGCATAAATGACGCATTATAATGTTCAAATGCTTCTCTAAATTCTCGTTTCAACTGTTTTGCTAAAACAGGAGCATCTCTCAATTTATTTTCTAAAACAATTGTTAAATCCAATCTGAATTTTTCTTGCTCCGGTTCTGGAGAAAAAATACGATCAATTCCCCCTTTACACCCATATAAATTCAACGATAAAAAAACAGCACACAATGTTATTAACTTTTTCATAAAAACTCCTACAACCTACGACTATTTTTTCATAGTCAAACTTACATATAAACATTCAAGAGTGCTTGCAATTAAATACTTTTTTTTAAAAAAAATCAAGCAGTTTTCCCATCCAAAAATATTTTAAATTTGTTATACTCCTAAAAATTACTAAAGGGATTCCATGGAAAAATCAGATAAAAACATTACCATTCAAGATTTAAAAGATATTGCAAAAAAATTCAGGGATGATCGTGATTGGGCTCAATTTCATAATCCAAAAGAGCTTTCAATTGATATATCAATTGAAACAGGAGAGCTTCTTGAACTTTTTTTATGGAAAGGCAAAGAAGAAATCGCAGAAAAGTTAGTTCATGATGAAAAATTCAGACAAAATGTTTTAGATGAACTTGCTGATATAGTCCATGCATGCCTAGCTTTTGCAAACTCAGCAAATATAGATCTTGCATCTGCCGTAATCGCAAAAATTGAAAAAACCGCACAAAAATATCCAATTGAAAAGGCTAAAGGTCAAACAAAAAAATACACAGAACTTTAGAGGCTATATTTAAATCACAAATTTAATTGATTGGGTAGTAATGGAAAAAAAAGCAGTCCTGGTCATCGGCGGCGCCGGTTACATAGGATCCCATACATGCTGGCTGTTACATCAACATGGATACGAAGTTATAATTCTAGATGCACTTTTACATCGACAAAGTTTTACCCATAGTTGGGCAAGACTTATAAAAGGCGATTTTGCAGATCAAAAAATACTCAAAGACATTTTTACTAATTACACAATAGACGCTGTAATGCATTTTGCAGCATTTATTGAAGTTGGTGAATCAGTCAAAAAGCCAAAAGACTTTTATGATAACAATGTAACCAAAACATTAACGCTGCTAAATACAATGCTCGAGAACAATGTCAAAAATTTTATATTCTCTTCAAGCTGCGCAGTATACGGAATTCCTCAAAAGCTTCCACTTGATGAAACGCATCCACTAGCACCAATTAATCCTTATGGAAAAAATAAACTTGTCATTGAATTTGCATTGCAAGACTACCACAAGGCGTATAATTTGAACTATGTATCATTGCGCTATTTCAACGCAGCTGGATCATTTTTTGAAAAAGGACTAGGAGAACAACACAATCCAGAAACACATATAATTCCATTATTAATAAGATCAGCTATGCAGAATAAAGATTTCTTCATATTTGGAAGTGATTATCCAACGCAAGATGGAACATGCGTAAGAGATTATGTACACGTTCTTGATATTGCCCAAGCACACATATTGGCTTACAACTACCTAGAAAAGCTCGAAAAATCAAATAGCTTCAATCTCGGCTCACAAAATGGTAATACAGTTAAAGAGCTGATTAAGAAGACCGAAGAAATTTGTAAAATAAAAATCAAAACAAAAAGTTACCCAAGGCGAGAAGGAGATGTTCCTATTTTGGTTGCAAATTCAACAAAAGCACAACAGGAACTTGGCTGGGAAGCAAAACACTCCAGCCTGGAAAATATTTTAAAAAGCGCTTATGAATGGGAATTGAAACTTAAAAGAGGACAAACAGGATAACAATAGAGGGAGAAGAGATGTTTGAAGTAATAAAAAAGTACAAATGGTTTTTGATTGGCCTTTTTATTTTCGCACTGTTTGTTCGTGCTACAATTTTTATTGGGTATCTGAGTAAAAATCAAAATTTTTGGCAAATTGATTCAAATACATATCACTTAATCGCAGAACAAATATCAGAAGGGCATGGGATATGTACCACTCCAGGAAATCCTGATTTTTATAGGCTTCCAGGCTATCCTTTATTTCTTGCAACATTTTATAAAATATTCGGACCTGATACAAAAAATGTTTTATTGCTCCAAATTATTATAGCTGCATTAATTCCGCTTCTGATATTTTTACTTGGATGTGCTCTTTTTCCCCAAAATATTTTAATTGCAAAAACTGCCGGAATTTATAGTAGTATTCATATTGGGTATGTTCTATATTCCGGCTTTTTCATGGCTGAAAGTCTATTTATTTTTTTATTTTTAATTTTTGCCATTTTATTTTTATCCTCAGTTCACTTATCCTTCTGTTTTCAAAACAAATGTACTTGCCAAGAATCCGATAAAATTTATCGATATTTTAGTCTCCCTGATCCAATTGCAACAAGTGAACCCTATCTAAGTCTTTTTGAAGATATGTTTGAAAATGAACAGAAAAACGTAGTCCTGTGTAACTGCCAAGAAACAGAGTTAATAAAATCCTCTCGCAATTTATTGGGAGCAGGATTTGCACTGGGGCTTGCATCACTGGTACGTCCAGTTGGACATTATTTAATCTGTCTTTCAATTCTGTTATTAATCTTCTCAAACGAAAATTGGAGACAAAAATGCAGTAAAAGTTTTACACTTTTTTGTGGATGGGTTGTTCCGGTTATTTTTTGGCTTGCCCGAAATTTTATACTCACCGGACACATTTTCTTTCATACACTTCCCGGAGGACATTTTCTTTACTTCTCTGCAAGCCGAGTTGCTATGCATGAATACAATTGTTCTTATGATCAAGCAAAAGATATATTGAGAAAAAAGGTAGATGAGTTAGTTACAGACGAAGAAAAAACCAAAAACAGAAAGTTATCCGAAATAGAACAGTGCTACATTCGAGAAGATCTGGCTAAACAGTATTTTAAAAAAGATCTAGCATTGTCAATCAAACTCTGGCTAACTGATATATTTCGAACTGCAACTTCGCTTTACAGCGCCGAGCTACTTTATATTGAATCTGGACGAAAAGAAATTGATTATTTTAATGCAAAACGAACTATCAAATCTATGGTATACAAATATCTGGCCCCTCAAACAGAAAAATCCTGGCTTCGATGGCTAATTCGGCTAGAAATCTTGGCATTTTTCTTAATGCTTCTTGGACTTTTTTTAGGCTTTTTAAGAATAGTTTTTAGATGCTTTAAAGACTGGAATAGCGAGATAAATAGAATCGATCTCTGTTCATGGCTTCGATGTCTTGCTTTTGCATCTTTTTTCATTGTAATAGGACTTGCTGGAGGATATGCTCGCATGCGACTTCCTGCAGAAGCATTTTTAATTATTCTATCAATGAGTTTTTGGATACCAAGCATCACAAATTTTAAAAATAAATCATGACTTATAAAAACTAATTAGGAAGTAGCAATGATCAAATTAATAAAAAAAGAAAAAAGATTTTTGCTACTCACATTTTTTTTATCATTTGTAATCAAAGTAATTTTTTTTTTAATTTTTCTTAAAAATAATCCCTGCCTACTCTCATTCGATTCAGAACATTATCATAAAATTGCATTGAGTCTTGTTTCCGGAAACGGTTTTTATAACCTAGATGGGGTTATGCCACAATTTTATAGAATGCCAGGATACCCGGTATTTTTGGCTGGCTGTTACAAACTTTTTGGAATTCAGCAGATAGCCGTAATTATTCTACAAATTATTCTCAGTTCATTTATTCCATTATTAATATTTTTATTAACACTAACTTTACTCCCAAGCCAACTACGAACTGCTAAGCTTGCAAGTTTGGCTGCATGCCTTGATCTTGGTTATATAATATTTTCAGGACTGATCATGTCTGAAATATTATTTACTGTATTTTTCACAGTATTTCTAATTTTATTTTTATATAACTACACGCCATTTTTTTGTAAAAAAGAATCTATAATCTCGGATAAGCACCCAATGTTTAGACTGTTTTTGGCAGGTATAATACTTGGAATAGCTTGTCTGATCAGGCCAGTAGGATACCCCGTACTTTTAACATCTATTTTTCTGTTATTAATTTCAAAAAATAAGTTCTCAACAAAAATAAAATCTATCACCGTTATCAGCACGGGATTTATATGCATATTAAGTACATGGATAATTCGCAACTTTCTTATAACAGGCTACATTTTTATGCATACACTCTCAGGCCCACATTTTTTAAATCATTCAGCAGTAAGACTTTGCATGATGGATGAAAAAATTACATATCAACAGGCACAAGAAAAAGTTTATGCTGAACTTAAAGATATAGAACTGACAAAAAAAAATGAGCTGCACAGGCCCCTACGAGAAATCGAACGCTGCATTTTGGCCGAAAAGCTTGCAATCACTTACATGCTTAAAAATCCAGCACTTACGATTCAACATTTTATATCAAACATGTTAAAAACAACCTTTGGTCTTTATAGCTCTGAGTTACTTGTAATAGACTCAGGAGGACAACTCCCTGAATACAGTAATAATCGAAGTATTAAAAGTATTTTAAAACGATTTTTACTTCCTGACGTAAATAATAAATTTATAATTCTAGTAATTTATTTTGAAATAATATTTTTTTTATTTATATTGCTAGGCTTGGCAATATTTACAATCACATCTCTGATTGATCTTGAGAAATTATGTACACTTGCAAAAGCTTTACCTTTTATCTGCTGCTTAATATTTTTGACTCTTTCATGCGGTTATGCGAGATTAAGGTTGCCAATCGAATCATTTTTAATTATTTTAGCGATTAAAGAATGGCAACTTTTATTTTCTAAAAAAGGGGAGTAAATGGAATCAAGCAAAAAAAGTGCCTTAATCATAGGAGCTGGACCTGCGGGTCTTACTGCAGGGTATGAGCTTTTAAAAACACAAAACTTCAGTGTAGAAATAATAGAAAAAGAGAATCAAATTGGAGGTCTTGCCAAAACAGTTGATTACAAAAATTATAAATATGACATTGGCCCTCACCATTACATTACAGAATCAAAAAAAATTGAAGACTGGTGGAAAAATATAATAAACGAAGATGAATTTATAAAATTAAACCGCTTTACACGTATTTATTACAATAAACATTTTTTTTTGTATCCACTTCAACCAATAAACGCACTAATGGGCTTAAATCCATTTGAATCCATTCATTGCATTTCCAGCTATTTTCGATATAAGTTATGGCCTAAAAAAGTTAATTCTTATGAAGACTGGCTTTCAAATAGGTTCGGTAAAAGGCTTTTTGAAATTTTTTTCAAATCGTACACAGAAAAACTTTGGGGAATAAAATGTAACCAGATATCTGCCGACTGGGCTGCACAAAGAATTAAAAATTTTTCCCTTGGAAAGGCAATATTTTTTGCCTTCTTCGGCAAGCTTTTCAAAAAATATACCCCTCGAACAATTTTAAGTGAATTTTATTATCCAATTTATGGCGCCGGAACTTTATGGGACAGTGTTGGTAAAAAAATAGTGGATTCTGGATCTGGCTCAATTTACACCGGCAAAAAAGTTGTTTCTATTGAGCATAATGACAAAGAAATTTTGGCTGTTTTAACAAAAAACATGCATGATGAAAATCAAAACACAGAGCATCAACACATGACACAAAAACTAAATCATCATGAAGCAGACTACTTTCTATCAACAATGACTTTGCGTGATTTGGTTTTAAATATGGATCCAATCGCGCCCAAAGAAGTTATTGCTGCTGCTATGCAACTGCGTTGCAGAGCCCTTATCACCCTCAACTTAATCATAGATAAAAATCACATCACCCCTGACCACTGGCTTTATATTCATGAAAAAAGTGTACGCACAATAAGAATTGGAAATATGAACAATTTTTCAGCCAAATTAAGACCTAATCAAAATCACTCTGCAATAAGCCTTGAATGCTTTACGTTTACTGATGAACCATTCTGGATTAAGTCCGATGAAGAGTTACTTGAGCAGGCTAAACTCGAAATTGATAAGATTGGCCTTGTAAAAAAAGAGTTAATTATTGATGGTATGGTATTAAGAATTCCCGATGCTTACCCAATTTATGAAGGCAATTACAAAGAACGTTTAAATATGGTTTATAACTATTTAGGTCAATTTAAAAATCTCAAATTGATGGGTCGCAACGGCATGCACCAGTATAACAACATGGACACCGCAATGCTTTCGGCCATGAACGCTATTGATGAAATTATTAGTTATGAAGACAAATATAAAACCCAAATAAATATAAAAACAAAAACACAGAAACATTCTGATGCTCAACTTAATTAAAAATGCAATCACAAAAGCCATGTAAGAGTTACTATGTGCGGAATTGCCGGATATTTTAACATTAACAAACCACAAATCGACATTAATGAAGAACTTTTAAATAAAATGCAACAATCGATTGCACACAGAGGACCTGACGCTCATCAAATTTACAAATCCAATGAACACCAGCTGGGTCTTGCTTATAGGCGTTTATCAATAATTGATCTTTCTCCTTTAGGCAATCAGCCAATGTTTGATAAACAAAAAACTGTTGTTGTCTGTTTTAACGGCGAAATTTATAACTATAAAGAGTTACGTCGCGAACTTGAAAATTTAAATTACGAATTTTTATCCCAATGTGATACAGAGACAATTATATATGCATACAAAGAGTGGGGAATAAATTTTACACACAAACTCACCGGCATGTTTGCCATTTCGTTATACGACTTTCAAAAACAGGAACTTTACTTAATACGTGATAGAATTGGAGTAAAACCACTCTATTTTTCACTACAATCAAATATTCTAAGCTTTGCATCTGAAATTAAAGCTTTGTGGCAACTTCCATGGATGCAGAAAGAGATTAATCCAATAGCCCAGTACCACTATCTAACATTCATGGTAACACCTGCACCTTACACGATTTATAAAGACATTTATAAACTTCCAGCAGGATTTTACTTAAAAGTTGATTCAAATAAAAATATCACTTTTAAAGAGTGGTATAACCCGGTAAAACAGATATCTTCCGCAGAAAAAAAGCAGTTTGAATGCGAAAATTTTTGTATAGAAAATATAACTAAATTACTAATCGAATCAACAAAAAAACGTATGATTGCTGATGTTCCGGTTGGTGCGTTTTTATCGGGCGGAATTGATTCGAGTTTAAACGTTGCATTAATGTCACAGTACGCACATTCTGTAAAAACATTCACCGTCGCGTTTTCAGATGGACCTGAATCTAACGAAATTAAATGGGCACGACTTGTAGCCAAAATATTTGGAACCGATCACAACGAAATAATTATATCCGAAAAAGAGGCTTTTGATTTTTTCGAACAGATGGTTTACCACTTAGATGAGCCTCTGGCTGACTGCGTCTGTATTCCATTTTATTACGTTGCAAAATTAGCTCGCGAAAAGGGAATTGTTGTTGCACAAGTGGGAGAAGGAGCTGATGAACTGTTTTTCGGGTACAGCACATATGCAACATATAAAAATTTTTATGATAAAATTTGGCATCCAGCTCAAAAAATTATTCCTACATTTGCACGGCATGCTACACAATCCTTATTAAATCCATTTTTAAAATCAAATCCGGCAAAATCAGAATTGATACAAAATTGGGCCCATAATCGCGAACTTTTTTGGGGTGGTGCAATTGCATTCAATGAACACCACAAAAATTTGTTATATAATCAAAAATTATATAACAAAAAAACAGATCTGTTCTTTGACCCAATAGTCGAACAAATTTATCCTGGCATGCAGCAAAATTTTGACAGTTTTTCGATTGTAAATTATCACCTGACAAAACTTAAACAGATTGATCCAACTGCAGATTTCTGCAAAAAAATGCTTTATCTTGAACTTAAACAAAGACTTCCGGAACTACTTTTAATGAGAGCAGACAAAATGTCAATGGCCCAAGGCCTTGAAGCTCGTGAACCATTTTTAGATCATAATCTTGTTGAATTCATGTTAAATGTCCCAGCTCATATAAAATTCAAAAACAATACAACAAAGTATCTTTTAAAAAAAATATGCCACGGTATTTTGCCCGATGAGATAATAGATCGTAAAAAAGTCGGGTTTGCCGCACCAACAGTACGATGGTTTGATAACGGAAAATACTTCCCGTCCTACTTTGCAAATCTAAGTCAAAAATCAAAATTTAGCCAAAATAATGAAAAAACAAATCTAGAAAAATTATACAAAAACAATATACATAATAACGCCGTGCAAAAATGGGTCTTACAAAATTTATGGACAATTAAAAATATGGATCTTTAAAAATTATGGAACTTTTATGATAAATAAAAAAACACTTTTACTTTTAATATTGTTTTCTGCAATTTTTTTAAATCTGTCTCTGATACTTTTTTTACAAATCCCTCCAACAAATTTTCATTGTGATATCGACTCAAAAGCTTATATTGAAAAAGCTACATTTTTATACGAAAACAATACTCTTGCCCCAATACCAACTCAAACACAATTCCCATACTATACATTAGGATACCCAATAATTATGGGCATAATCTTCAAAATATTTTCACCGCAAATTGAATGGGTAATTTTTATTCAAATTTTATTAACTCTTCTGTCTGCAGCTTTAGTGTTTATTACAGCAAGACGTTTATTTAACGAAACCATCGGATTAATTGCATTTGCCCTTACATGTATCAACATTGGATTTTTAACTTTTTCTCAATTTATTTTAACAGAATCTTTTTTAGCTTTATTTTTGATAGTTTTTTTTGAACGGTTCACGGCCTATCTTTATGACAAAAACTTTCAAGGCCTAAGTGGCTCAGCCATTGCTCTTGGCATATCAGTCTTGATAAAACCGGCAGCGCTATATTACCCAATTCTACTATTACCGTTGATTTACTACACAGCACCTGCTGATAAAAAATTAAACTTATCGTCATCTTTTTTACTGTTATTTGCGGCACCAATATTTATCTACATGCTACATAATAAAATTGTATTCGATCAATTTAAAATCGGAAATCTTGATTCGGTTAATATTTATTTCTGGTTTTATCCTAATGTTCTTGCACAAAAATATGGTACTTCGTCAGATACTGAAAGATTAAAGTTACAGCTTATCGCAGGGCACAATAACTCAAACATAGAGTATATAAAATTAATGTTTAAGAAAGATTTTATCGAAAATCCAACTCTATTCATTTACGTATGGCTTAAAAACGTAATAAAAACATTTTTTGGGTTATTTACAACAAACCTAAAAGTTTTGGTTGAGCCCAATGTTCACGGAGGAGATATATCATTTTTTAAAATACATGGAAGCATATTTCAAAAAGCATTATTTTATATCCAATCCGGAGCATCATCCAACTGGTTAAAATCTATTGGTTTTTACGAAGCAATATGGTCAATAATAAGATATATTCTGTGTATATTCGCACTTATAACAATATTTATAAACAAAAAATACACTCTTCTATATTTTATTGGTTCATATATTTTTTACTTTTCGATAATAACTGGCCACGACGGATGCGCCAGGTTTAGAATGATGTTTGAATTTGTTTTAATAATTCTTGCAGCTGTAGGACTTTGGCTGTTGTTTACCAGCAAAGAAACTTCGAAGCAACAAAATACAATTTGAGGATATGGCAATGAATCATTTTGTTATTCTTGCAGGGGGGAGCGGGCAAAGATTGTGGCCACTAAGCACAAAAAAATGCCCTAAGCATCTTGTCACGTTTATCGATAACAAATCGCTTCTTGAACAAACAATTGAAAGAATAAGTGGGAATACAAGTATTTCGTTAAAAGATACCGTTTCAGAAAATCAAAAAACTTTAGATTATAAAATTTGGATTCTAACAAATCAAGAACAGTTGGCACTTGTAGAAAATCACATCCAACACTTACAACTTAAAAATTCAAATATAACCGTTGTTGCCGAACCAACTGCAAGAAATACGGCTCCGGCAATTCTGTGGATGTGTGAAAAAATAAATAAATTAGATAATGATGCAACAATAATCATTCTTCCGGCAGATCATTTTATCCCCGAAAAAGAGATTTTTAATAAAACAGTTGCACAAGCCGTAACATTTGCACAAAATAACGCAAATATTATAACTCTTGGAATTATGCCTACAAATCCTGCTACGGGATATGGGTACATACAAGCGGACACTTCTGTGCCTGAAAACATATTTCCGGTAATTAAATTCCATGAAAAGCCAGACCTCACAAAAGCTAATCAATACATAAATCAACCAAACATGTTTTGGAATGCGGGAATATTTATAGGAAAAGTCTCAACGTTTTTAAACGAATTTAAAACACACAGCAAAAAACTTTTTAATGACATGCAAGACTACCTAAACGGTACAATTTCTTATGACTCTTTAGAAAATATCTCAATCGATTATGCCATAATGGAAAGAAGCTCAAAGATATCTCTAATTCCTGCAACATTTGAATGGCACGATGTTGGAAATTTAGCAGTATTCTTATCACTAAAAAAACGGTTTACCCCAAATATGGAAGATATTATAAACATCGATGGATACAGCAATTTAAGCAGCACCAGAAAAAAATTAGTTGTATGCATTGGAGTAAGCGATTTATGCATAGTTGAAACCGATACCATACTTTTGATATCAAAAAAAGATTGTACAGAAAATGTAAAAAATGCTTTGCCAAAAGTCAAACAGGTCTATGGAATGGAATTATAAAAAAGAAAAGCGGCAGAATAAAATGTATTTTAAAAAATATTGATTTTAATATAACTTTTGTTGTACAACTGTGAATGATATGTAATCGAATCCGAGTTTAAAATTTTAAAAATGGAAGAGTAACAATGAAGAAGCTTGATGAATTGCTTAACTCCATTGATGAAAAAGTAGATAAAAAATTTGGACCTATATCAAAAAAACTCAGAAAGTATTTCGTAATTTTTAGTGCAACTCTAATTGCAAGCCTTTTTGTAATTTTCCTAGTAAAAACATCCAAAGAAGGCCCAGCTCAATTGGCCTCAATAATTCAAAATGATCTTGAACAAATTGAAAAAATTTTAACAAACATAGATACAAATTGTAACATTTTAAGCTTTAATTATGATAATCTACGAATCGACTTCTTTACTGTAGAAAAATTTGTTGGGTCAACAATCGGCTGCCTTAATCTTGCATATCCCGGAAAATGGGAAGGCCCTTACATGCAACGAAATCCAACCCTTCAAGGCAAGTTTTATGAAATTATAAGATCAAAAGATGGTTTTTTTATAGCTCCCGGAGTTGGCGTCAAATTACCAAACGGTCAAATTCTTGGAAAAGATTTCATAATTACATCCAACACATCCATGACTGAACTGCTGGCAGATGAAGGACCTCTGAATTATAAAGGACAAAAACTTGCCAGAAAAATTGAATTCAAAATAGGCGACTGGGATAGTGTATTCACTCAAACTACAACAGTAGACAAAATTAACACAGCATTAAAAGAGTTTAACGACGCGATGCCTTTTACAAAATTAGAAACCGGAACCCAACACGCATAAATCACAAATCAGGCATTTTTAAATTAACGTCAATATATTGCTGTTATGTCGAGCAAAAATAGTTCGATTAAAAAATAATTGGTTTGTTATTTAATGAAGCTACTACTAATATCATTTATATTTACAAACCACGTTTTTTCCACCACTCATCCGTTTTAAATTCTTCTGGGAGTCCTGGGGTTTCAGTCTCTTTAAGCTCTGGCTCAAGATGAAGTTCATCAAATAAAATTCGAAAATACTCGTCACGTACGCTTGTCGGCAATTTGGTTCCACACCAAGGACAATAACAAATTCCCTGTAATCCACCTGAGCGTCTTTTTAGAAGAATATTATATTCTCTTAGATGCGGATAATAAATAATGGGAACTATTGGATCATTTAAAAAATCTACCATCAATTTGCAACAATGAATATCCATATTTAATTCCTTACATTCTACGATTATAAACAGCTGCCTTATAAAGTTGTAATGTTTTGGGATCAATAGATCCAAGATGAGTTTTTCCCTTGTTATAAACTTCTACGTCATTATGAAGATTATCCCATTGAAGATAGTGCGCCTTTCCATCAAGCAACCCCATAGCTCTATCTTTAAGTCTATATATACCATCTTTCCAATATTCATACTGATCTTTTAATTGTCTAAAAAACTCTACCTTTGTAACAGTATTAATAATTCGATCGTTTGGTCCTTTTTTTGGATCTTTTGGCCCACCTCGACCAGAACGGCAATTCGGATCAACTCGTTCAAGATAAATTCCACCTTTTTTTTTATCGCCAAAAAAATAATTATACCCTACTATTCCCACCCCTGTAAAAACACCAAGCGCAAATCCAACCGGACCAAGTGAAACATAACCTCCGCCAACCGATAAAGACGCTTCCGCAAATGATATAGATGCCGAAGTTGATCCAAATATCCAAGATGCGCCAACGGCAAGTGCCGGCAATCCATTATGAGTTAATAATAAGCGACGCTCCTGATTTGCATACTCCGATTTTTCTGAAATTAAAAACGTATGTGGTTCTTCTACTTCTACTCCATATGCATAAATTTTTACAGTCTGTATCTTTATAGGCCTCTTTTTTTTATCAAACTTTATCGTACAACAATCTGCCCTACGTATTTTTGTAATTGGAATACAAGACATATCAACATCAATAAGCATATCTCCTGCATTCAGGTATTGGGCTTGAACAAAATCCGCCATAACTGAAATATTTTTTTCTTTATCTTCCCCAGCCTTAAGTACAAAAAATAAATGTTGGGGAGATGAATCAATCCAACGATACTTTTCTGTATAAATTGAAAAACCAGCCTCAAGCAAACATTTATCTATTTTCGTAATTTTTACTTCAGTCAAGATTGTTTCAGTTTTTGTTGAATTAAAATTATAACTTAATACCTTATCCCCAATTTTTAATTTTTCTACTTTCACTAATCCAGTAGATGTTGCAACGAGTGTTCCTTCGGGAAGGCTTGATTGTACTAATTTAAACCATGAAAAAATAAACCCAAGAAATAAATATATCACATTAATTAGCTTAATCTTTTTCATTACGTATACTCCTTTTACAAGTATAGATTTATTTAATTAGATGCTTGAGGAAAGGTAACTTAAACTTTCCTAAAAATCAATCGAAAAGAGTACACTAACTATATAATTCTTAAGCTGAAATAAATTCAGGATGACAAGTCTACAATTGAAAGTCATTTTAGACATGCACAGCTCTTTCACTATTAAGTCTCGTTTGAAATTATATTTATCTGAAACTTAAAAAATTTTGGTCGTAAGGCAAAATCAGGCACTTTTAATTTGACCAAAACCCTGTAAAAAGTAATTTGCCAAACCAATTAAAAGTTTGTCCAATATGTAGCGTTCGTCCTGAGGACTGCTATTGGCTTGTTTAAAAGATAAAGCTATAAATGCAAGCATTTGCAAGTATGGTTCGATATCTGCAATAGATTTTATAATATTTTTTTTAATACCTAGTTCTTGCCAAATTTTGGCTGCATCACCCCCAAATATGTTGGCATTCTGCATTGGAACTAACATATTAAATAACTGATTAAGAACAATCTGATCAAAAGCAACAGCTTGAGATAAAGCATTTCCTAAATTTTGTGAAAATTGGATATTTTCTTGCTCACACAAATTATAAATAAAAAAAATAAAAGTTCGTAAAAAGTAATAACCCAAAATCCCTGATGCCCCGCCAGCCAAATTTATTAAAATTTTTTGTGAAGATGTGTATTTCACATTTTTATTTGACTCTGACGAATTAAAACCGGACATGGGATCAAATCCATCAAGACTAAGATCTTTTGAATCAATTATAGGGAAAGTTCTTCCGGAAGAATTTTTACCCAAATGTATCTTAAAATCGCACCCCGTTAACATTTTCTTTGCAACTCCATGCCCAAGCTCATGAAAAAACGTAGCTGCAAAATTCATGCAGTACGATGATGCAAAGTTAATAGCCAAATTTTTAGGTACAAATTGAGATCTTAAAGATTGAGGCATATGATCAATTTGTGCTTGATAAGACAACAAAAACATTATACCTAACAAACAAGCCGCTGCTGTAAAGTTATCTTTAACATCTACAGCCTCTCGACAAATTTCTGTTTTAATTTTATGCGACAAAGATGGACATTTATTTGAAGCACAATGCACATTCAAGCTTAAGAACTTCAAAACAATTAAACTTAGTAATATTGAAGCAAACCGCTTAACCATTTACTTTACTTACATAGCTGGCCAATAATTTTTTCTGGCCACATTTAAATGCCACCGTTAAATAAAAATCTTCAGAATTTTTTTCAACTTTTACAATAACTCCCTGCCCAAATTTTTTATGGGAAACCATCAATCCGCTTCTCCATCCCCCCATGTTACTCTCAGAACTCAATATAGATAGTTTATCCAATTCAGGCTTTTTATTTGAGACCGGTGTTTTTGACGTCGACGCTGAATAACGTGGATTTGAAAAATTTGAACTTTGTTTTATATATGATGATTTTGTATCGGAACGATTGTAACCTGAACGGTTAACAACCGAACGGTTAATAACCGAACGATTGTTCACTGAATGCATTGAACCTAAATCGCTAGGATAATCCGGCTTTGAAAATGTCAGAACAGAACTGGTCAAAGCACGCCCTAAAAACCATGATTCAAGCGTATCTGTAATCTGCATGCCCAACATTTTTTCAAAATCAACCTTGTGAACCAGCTTAGAAGGAATTTCAGATAAAAATCTTGATGGCACCTGTTCAACTATTTGTCCATAACTGTTGCGATACGAAGCTGTAAACAGCAATAGATGCTCCTGTGCGCGAGTCATTCCGACATAAAACAGACGTCGCTCTTCTTCCAAAGCTTCAGAAGAGCTCAAAGATTTTGATCCGGGAAGAAGACCTTCATCAAGCCCGGAAATAATGACTGCTTCAAATTCTAGCCCCTTTGCTGCATGCAAAGTCATCATCTGAACCTTGTCACTATTCTCATTCTGTGCAAGTTTTTCTTGCAATAATGCAATGTCATACAAATAATTTTCAAGCGTAGGAGCTGCTGGCTGCCATGAGTTATAAGAATCTCCAAATGGATCATCAGGAGAATCTGAACCAACTTGAGATCGAGGTTCAAAGGAAGAGCTGGCAACCTTATTTTCAAAAAGTTGCGCCGAACCTAAAAACTCTTTAACGTTTTCAATTTTAGCCTCAGCCTCTTTAGGATCATAATTTTGTCTAAGATAACCTAAATAATCAGTTGCTTTTAAAATCATCTCAAGTACTTTGCCAGGCAACATTGTGCTATCAAGCCCCTCAAAAACTCTTAAAAAATCCCCAATCGAAATTTGCTTTCCCATTGGCTGAGTATCTTTTATAAATTTTAAAATTTGTTTGAAATCAAGCATAGGATTCTGCGCCCATGCATCCTGTACATCTTGTTCAAACTTTGGCCCCAACCCACGAGTTGGACAATTAATTGCGCGAAACAGACTAATTTTATCAAATGGATTTGAAATTATTCGCATGTATGCAAGCAGATCTTTTATCTCTTTGCGTTCATAAAATTGCAATCCCCCAACAATTTTATATGGAATGGAATGATAAATTAAAGCCTCTTCAATCTGTCGGGACTGAAAATGCGTCCGATACAAAATTGCAATATCACTCAACTTCTTTTTTTTATCTTTCACAAAACTTTGAATAAACCGCGCAATTGCAGAAGATTCTTGCTCCCCAGAACGACAATGTCCAATTAAGATTCTATTTTTTGCCTCTTTTTCAGACCAAAGATTCTTAGGATTTCGCAAAAGATTATTATCTATAACACAATTTGCTGCATCAAGAATCGGTTGTACCGATCGATAATTCTGCTCAATTTTCACAACACTTACAGGAGAGAAATCACGCTGAAATGAAAGCATGTTTGCAACGGTTGCACCACGCCAAGAATAAATCGACTGGTCTTCGTCGCCCACAGCACACAAAGAATCAATCGTAAATTTATTATTCGCATCAAGCGCCATATACTGCAACAACTGGTGCTGCACAACACTTGTATCTTGATACTCATCAACAAGAAGATGTCTTACTCTTTTCTGAAATGTTTTTCTGAAATCGGCATTTTTACTAAAAAGATTTAACCCTTGTATTAATAAATCATCAAAATCAAAACAGTGTGCCGCTGCCTTTTCAGCTTCATATTCACGATGAATTTCACGAATAAACTGTGGAACCAAATCATCAGCCTGTTTAGTCAAAAGATTATTTTTATAAGTTGAAATTTGGTAGCAAGCTTGACTGGCAGTCGTATATTTGGTTAAAGCGTTTTTTGTTATAATTTTTCTTATAAGCTCAACCTGATCATCACTATCAATAATTGAAAATTCAGGAAACGGTAATAATGAGGAATTCCTACGTAAAAGTAACAAGCAGTATGAATGAAATGTTCCTACAAATGGAACCCTTTTGGATGTTCCTAAAAACGAAGCTATTCGCTCTTTCATCTCTCCTGCCGCCTTATTTGTAAAAGTAAGAGCAACAATCGATGATGGATCCGCCTCTCTATTAAGAATTAGATTTGCAATTCGTGCAGTAATCACACGCGTTTTACCTGAACCCGCACCGGCAATAACCAAAGTAGCCGGATCTTGACTCTCTACAGCCATCTGTTGAGGCCCGTTTAAACTTTTTTTTAAAAATTCATTAAACGCTTGTTTGTGTTCCATTGATAATTTCCAACTAAAAAAGCGAGGTAAAACACGCAAGATAAAGCACGAATGTGAAGTATACAAAAATTTTCAAAGGCTGGGAAACAAAAAAACAAAACTCTTGATATAGTAGAAAAATCGATTTTATAATTCTTAAAGTTTATAAAGTTAAAATTTTTAGTAGAGGGAGATTTTTATGAATCGTAACGCTTTCAAATATTTATTGGTTTTAATAACAGTTACATCAAGCCTTTTTATCTCATTAAACCCAATAGCCGCTCCAAAATATTTGCGCGATTTGGATATCGAAATTAAAGATATTTCCAAGCAAACAACTCTGGATGCTGCAAATCAATTAAAAAACAAAAAAACAATTGCAATAAAATCTCTTAAAAATGGCGGATATGTTTATGCATCATGTGACCTAGAAAATCAAATAATAAAAACATTAAAATCTGAAGGAAGTTATACCCGCTTAGCATACGTGTATAATACGCCGCAGGAAACTCATTTTATTATAATTAAGTCTAAAACTAATGGGGTTATTTATTTAAAATCAATGGTTATGGAAGGCAAAGTGCTTGCATGCGATACGGCTACAGACAAAATTACATTTAAACCATTTAATGAAAAAGACGAAACACAGCAATGGGAAATTCAAAGTGGAGATGGGCTTAACCAAGTCTATTTTAAAAATAGAGGATATAAAGGCTCATCATGCTTCTTAAGCATAGACGGTGAAAAAACAACAGTTGAAAAAACTTCTGAAAATACACCCGCTACCCCCAAAGTTGGAGGTGCAAAACAGACAGAACCATGTATGAACTGTGTATCGGTTGACACGCCAGCCAGATCTGAACTATTTAAAATTATCCTGTTAGACTAATTTACGTAGACACCAATTTTTTAATTTAATTTCTTTTAAAGATCTTCTTCGATCTCTAAAAGATGTTGTTGCCCCTGAAGATGTTGTTGCTATAGGAGCATGGGACGTCTTTGGTTGATACACTGACATATAATCCAACACTTCTTCAAATGATCTAACAGCCCCTGCTCTTACTAATGGCAACAAAAAACTAAGTTTTAACGTACCAAAAGTATGTCTTTTTCTGTTTCGAAAAGCTGTTTGATCCACTTCTGCATCTTTACTTTTACCTATCACTAATGCATAAGATAAGATAAAAACCATGTTTTCAGGAGATAAAATAATTTTAGTTTTATCTCCTTTGTGATCTTTGCAATAACTTTTTACAATTTTTTTACATAGCTTAAATGCCAGTTTAACACATGGCAAAATATCATCTCCAATAAGCAAATTTTTTTGTTGAAGAATAAGCATCGCAAATGGATCAGGCTTCTGACGTTTTAACACAAAATGCTCAAATATTTGAGTAAACGATTTTATATCGGCAGAGTACACTTCTATCAAAAAACTAACAAGCGGCTCTTCTTTATATGAATCATCCCTACTAGTTTTCGTTATGTCAGGATTGTAATATATGTCAGATAATTGCGTTAGATAAGCTTCTCTTTCTTGCGGAGAAGAAAACAATTCAAATGCATTGAGACAAAGTACAAAAATCACAAATTTACACAAAAATTTCATTCAAAAACCCTCCCACTATAATTTTTCATCCTACTACTAAGTTAGTTTAGACGGCACAGCTTAAAATCAATAGTTTTTTATGGAAAAGACATAAAAAAGGCCTAAATTTAGCCTTCCTGGCAACAATCGACAAATTTGCTAACATAAATCTATGAATACAGTAAAATTTAGACGTTTTTCAATATTAATTTTAAGTCTGCTGGCGCTGTTTGCAACAACGTGGGTGGAACTTTTTTTGCAACGAGAACAAAACACCATTGGGGCAGGAATTAACAGAGCTTTTCTATTTTTGTTAATCAATTTTCACGTCATTATCATAGCATTTCTGTTATATGTAATAATTAGACAAAGTATAAAACTGTTTCTTGAGTGGCACCGCTCTACTCCCGGATCAGTCTTCAAACGTAATCTACTTTTTGCCTTAACACTCTTTTCCGTTATTCCGTCATTTTTTGTCTTTTTCACGGCAGGCAAGTTTATTTCGACAAGCATCGATGATTGGTTTCATACTCGAATCAACCAAGGGTTACAAAACGGATTAAAGCTTCACGAAATTCAAACCGAAAATCTGCGATTGCGTATGGGAACCCACGGAGAAGAATTATTAAAAAACATAGCCTCGCAAATAAAAGAAGAGAGTCCCGACAATCCAATATTTAGTGAGCCTTTCAAAAGAGAGTTTGAAAACCTAAAATTAAAATATCCCGAAGCAAAAAACTACTCATTTTATGTTTGGAAAGAAAATAGAAGTGGAATCTTGGGAAAAGTAAAAGATGAAGTTTTGATCTGGCGAGAGTATCGTAAACTCAACGACCGTACAACGCATCACCTCAAAAAAGAGTTTTTTCAAGCTATGAAACTCTATGCAGACGAAAAACCTTTCGATTTTTACGGCTCGTTATACTGTGTAAAAAAAATTAACACGGTATATTTTATTCTGGTTCAAAGATATCCGGAATCAATCAGATACCCTCTTATCGAAATTCAAAATTCTATTTCAGATTATCAGCAGCTAAAATCAATGCGTAATCCCATATATTTTTCTTACATCTGCACATTCATTTTTATAACACTTTTGATTTTATTTTTATCCATATGGTGCGCTTTTTACTTTGCACGAGGTCTTGTCCAACCGATTCAAGAACTTTTGGGGGCTATGATACAGATAAGAAATGGAAACTGGGATGTAAAAGTAAATTATCATCCTGACAACGATTTAAAACACTTGACTCATGGATTTAATGACATGACCAATGCACTAAAAATGGCGCAAATCCAACTCAATGAAAAAAATCGTGAAATGATGCTAATTCTGGAAAATATACGTGCCAGTGTTTTTTTGGTAAATAAATTTGCTCGAATAGTAACCGCTAACATTCCAGGTCAAAAAATGACCCATGATTTTTTTGGTGCAGCCGAATGCAAAAACAAAAAAATAAATATATTTGGACCTGAAATTAAAACTAAGATTATTGAGTTAACTCGTGAGTTAGCAAAAACACAAAAGCAAAGCATAATTAAAGAGATTTCATTTTCACATCATGGTGAAGATAAAACGTTTATGATCCATCTGGCAAAAATCAACATCGAGCATTCCCTTGAAGCCACTGAAAAAGGGCTACTTATTTTCATTGAGGATTTGACGGACATAGTCAAAATTAACACGCTCAAAACATGGCAAGAAGCTGCAAAACAGATGGCTCACGAGGTAAAAAACCCTCTTACTCCCATTCAAATATCCACACAACGTCTGCAGCGTAAATACAGCGACGCACTAAACAATGACCCAATATTTCTCGATTGCACAAATACCATTTTAGAGCAAGTCAAAACAATTAAAGATCTTGTTTCCCACTTTTCAAAATTCGCCTCAATGCCACAGCTATTTCTTGAAATGGCAAACATAAATGAGTTAATTACACAAACAATTCGGTTATATCAAGTGAGCTACCCTGAAATAAACATCATTCTTAATCTTGATAATGCCATCACAGAAATGAAACTTGATAAGAAAAAAATACGCAGAGTATTCACAAATTTACTCGACAACAGCATCAGAGCAATTCAACAAACACAATCCCAAACAGATTATAAACCATTTATTAAAATCCAAACACGATTTATAAAACATCAAAACAAAATCGAAATTTTATTTATCGATAATGGACCGGGAATTCCTAAAATAATTCAAAATAAACTCTTCATGCCTTATGTTTCAACGGACAAAAAGAATATGGGTCTGGGGCTTGCCATTGTTCGCGATATTATTGAACAAATGGGCGGGAAAATCGAATTGGAAAAATTTGAATTTCAAACGGCTGAGTCACAAAACATAGGCGCACGATTTAAAATTGAACTGCCATTTAATATACTTAAGATTTGATTAGCCAATCGAATAAGCCAAGTTAAATATAGGCAAATAGATCATCCAGATTAAAATACCGGTTATTAAACCTACTGTAATCAACAAAACAGGTTGGAAGAGAGTAGTCAAAATTAACACAAAACGCTTAAGTTCTTCCTGAAATGATTCTGTAGCTCTACTTAAAACATCTGCCAAAGCTCCCGTCTGCTCTCCCACATTTATCAGTGCAACAAGCGTTGCCTGCCTATAAAAACTGGGTAATAATGCTATAGAATCAGACAATGTCCTCCCACGTGTTATATTATCAATGGCAGTATTCACATTGCTCCTCAAGTACCCGTTATTCATTGAATCTCGAGCACATATAGCCGCATCTTTAAGTGAAATTCCTGATTTTAGAAGAACTGTTAACGCTTGTAGAAACTGCGTAAAATTTGACAGCTCAACCAAGTTTTTAACATATGGAATTGAAATAAAAAGCCAATCTTTAAATCGTTTTACCCTGTTTTTGCCTAACAAAAAGATAAGGCCAAAAAATCCAAAAACTATCGCAATTAATGTTGCTGCTCCCTGCCAAGAACGCAAAAATTTGCTAACCCATATTATTCGTTTTGTGGCAGTTGGAAGCTGCTTACCAATAGAGCTAAAGAATACCTCAAACTGTGGCACTACAACTATTAAAATTACAACAACAATCAACAATGCAAAAAAAATTGTAACAATCGGCATAAGCGCTGCGTTATACAAATCTTTCTTCAACTGTTGATCTTTTTTGATATGCTGCGAAATTTGAGTAAGAACAAAACTTAATTGTCCACTACGTAGCCCAACTTCAATCATTTGAATTATAAAATCATTAAATATTTTTTTATGTTTGGAAAGGGCAACTGCCAAACTATTCCCACTCTGTAAATCCACTCGAATGAGCCCCAGAATATCTCGTAATTTATTATTTGGCTCCTGCTGTTCAACAGTTTTAATTGCATTCAATAAATCAACACCACCATCAAGCAACATGGCCATCTGATCAAAAAAGCTTATGCAATCATATAAAGATAATCGCCTACTAATTTGCCATTGTTTTTTATCCACAATACTGCAACTTAATAACGCAATTCCATTATTTAAAAGCTGAGTCTTTAAATTCTCTTGATTATCCGCAAATACACACCCTTTAACCTGATTTCCGGCAACATCAATCCCTTTCCATAAAAATTTTGGCATAAAAAGCCTCTTATTTAGCTCTTGGCTGATCACCTATACCAAGCCGTCCCAATATGCCTGGTAGATCAAAATTTTGTGTATCAATTTTTATCATTTTGTTTCGCGATGTTGCTCCACGTAGGATTTTAAAACAATCAGTGGCAATCCCAAGTGTTTTACTCAACAATTTTACCAACTCCTCATTTGCCTTCCCACCTTCGGGCTTACTTTTTAACCGGCATTTGATAAGGCCGGATTTATCCTTCTCAAAGCCCTGTTGCTTGGAATTTGGAACCACTTTTAACTCAATAACAACAGACATCTCCCAGGCCTTTCGGGTTAAATTTATGTTATTTTTTAAAATTTCAATATAAAAACGAGACATTTTTGATAGTATATCTTATAATATTTTAAAAATGAGCGAAGCAAGAACTTTGAAATTTAGCAAGTTAGCGCCCATAGCTCAATTGGATAGAGCGTCAGACTACGGATCTGAAGGTTAGAGGTTCGACTCCTCTTGGGCGCACTTAATTATACATTGCTTGGAGAGATGGCTGAGTGGCTGAAAGCACTTGCCTGCTAAGCAAGTATCTGGAGAAATCCGGGTCGAGGGTTCGAATCCCTCTCTCTCCACCAGCCTACGCCCTACGTGGCTTCGGCTGTCAGGCCATCCTTCATAGTACTTGTTAGGCTTAGCTATAAAAAGCGAATGTAAATGTCAGGCTATATCTCATTTTTTGTTCTTTTAAATAATAAGCTCTTAAAGTTCTAGAAATCTAAATTCTGGAGAGGTGGCAGAGTGGTTGAATGCGACGGTCTTGAAAACCGTTATTCCGGGAGACTGGAATCGTGGGTTCGAATCCCACCCTCTCCACCATACTACGCTTTCGCCCGTTGGGCTCCTAGCTACGTATGGCAAGCCATATTTTTTAATGTTAAAATACATGTTTTACGTTTACATACTCAGATCCATTAATTTTCCTGAAAAAATACGCTATATCCTAGTCACTGACTCGAGACAATAAAAACACGACTATCAAATTGATCAAAATCAATCTGACTTAAAAGCTTGTGAATACTAGAAAACGTTTGTGATTTTAGAAATATCTGTCTTATTTCAATATTCTGAACCTTAGAAATCACAGGTTGCGCAGGGCCAAGTATCTGAATTTTTAAATCTTGTGAATCGTTAATTTTATTCAAAACATCTGCAATAGAATTTGCATCCCTATCAAGTTGCATATCAGAACTATTTTTAATCTCCAGCTGAACAAGCCGCCCAAATGGTGGATAACAAATTTCTCTACGTAAATCCGCTTCATCCTCACAAAATTTAAGATAATCAATCTCATTAAGATAATTGAAAATCTTATGATCTTTCATCATCTGAATTATTACCGTACTTGGAAGCTGCCCCCGCCCAGCACGGCCTGCCACCTGAATAAGTTGTTGAATTGAAGTCTCTGCAGCGTTATAAACCGGCATATGCAGATTTAAATCTGCCCATAATACTCCAACAAGTGTAACCCGAGGAAAATGATACCCCTTGGTAATAGTCTGAGTTCCTATAAGAATATCTATTTTCCCATGTTCAAAATCTTCTACCGTTTTATACCACGACCTTTTTTGGCTTGTTGTATCAAGGTCCGCACGCGCAATAATTGCAGACGGAAAAAGTTCTTGGAATATTTTAACCGCTTGCTGAGTCCCCACTCCCTTTCTTAAAAAATTTTTCTGATCAGACTTACAATCAGGACATGCTGCCGGCAAAGGCTTTTGAAAATCACAGTAGTGACAACGTAGTGTTTCCTGACCATAATGCGAATGCAATGTTAAACTCACAGAACAGTTGGCACACTGAAAAACATGTCCACAATCTTTGCATTGCACAAAAAAACTATACCCTCTTCTGTTCAAATAAATAATTGCCTGTTCTTTGCGATTTAGGCAATCTTTAATTGCAGTTTCAAGTTCCCGTGACACCCAAAAGTTACTTCTCCGTTGATCTTTTTGCGATTTTAAAGTTACTTTTTTAATCTCCGGAAAACTACCTGCAAATCTTTTTGTAATATTAAAAAGCTTCCACCCTTTTGTTTGTACATTGGACAAAGAACTCAGTGAGGGAGTGGCTGATCCGAGAAGAATTGGAATTTTATATATACTGGCACGCCAAATGGCAATCTCTTTGCTATTCAAACGCGGATGTTTTTTTTCTAAAAAACCATGCTCATGCTCTTCGTCTATAATTATCAACCCCAAATTATTAATTGGTAACATTATTGGCATATGCACACCAATAATCAATCCAGGTTCATTTTTGAGTAATCCATTCCACAAAATCCGCCGCTCTGCAGGCTTACTGGCCGAATGAAAACCAATAACTTTTGTATTTGGAAGTTTTTTTCGAAAAATACGCTCAAATTGCAAACTCAATGAAACTTCGGGAAGAAGCAGTAAAACGCTTTTGTTATTATTAATGCACTCTTGAATTAATTTGCTATAAACTTCGGTTTTACCTGAACCGGTCACTCCATGAATTAATGTGGGTTTATAATCAGGATTTTTTATAAACGGTTTTAGGTAATCCACCACAAGCTGTTGTTCAGAAGTTAAAGTAGCTATTTGATTATATTTAGATATTGGATCAAGTCCAACATGGCAAAAGTCTACGTCACAAACTTCCGACTTCACGACGGACAAATCGCACAAAATCCGCTCATCCTGAGCTTGTCGAAGGACGGCGGGTGATTTTTTATCCGCAAAAAAGCCTCTAATTCTTTGGTAAAAATGCAAACTGGGAACAAAATAAAATTTTGAAATTTTCTCGATAAATTCGACGTATCTTACATCATCAGGAAACTGCTGCAACCCCAAAATCTCTCTGACATTGAAATCAGAATAAAAATTCGAATCAATCTGAACAACATATGCCAAATGCTGAGATGTCTTGAGAGGCACTTTAATAAGCGACCCCACTCCAATTTTACCTTCAAGCTCTTCGGGGATTTTATATGTTAATGGTCGTTTAAATCCATTTAATAGAAGAACAGTTGCAAACATTGTTATAAAATGTCCCCATTTGAATGATTTCTAAGTAAAAAAGGATCACACTCCTTAACATGAATATTAATTTTGCTGAATGGCAATGGAATCTGGAACTTGTCCCAACTTTTTTTGAAAGTAAAATGCCAGGAGGATGAACACTGCACAAAAAACAGTGGCTTATTTGCTGAGATAGCCAAAAATGGAACCCCCTGTTTAAGTTCAAAAGCAGGACCTCGTGACCCATCTCCAACAATGCAAAATGAATTATTAGCTTTTAAAATTTTTAAAGCCTGTCTGGTTACTTGGATTGGATTTTTAAAAGCAGACCCATAAATTGCATTATAACCAAACAACTCAACAATACTTCCCGCTAATTTTCCATCGTCACTACTGCTAACAATGCAATGTTTTGCAGCCTTTGCTTTCATAAGAAAATACGCTGCCGCAAATGTCTGTTGATGCCAAAAATAAAACACACCAACATTTTCACTCAAATTTTTATTTAAACCCAAATCAGATGTAACTCTCAAACGATATGTCATAAAAAGCGTACGCATTAAACCATATAGCAAATACTTTGTTATGAAAAAAACAACAGAACTTCGTTTTATACTTACAAACAACGGTTTAAAAAAATTACGTAGGGCCATAACAAATCCTCGTGTAAACTGTAAAAATGTGCAGAAGTAGTATGATATTAAACTTTTAACCAAAAATTAAGCTGAATAGGTTTTTTCATGGCAAAACTTAACAATTTTAAAGTATTTAAACACATATTACCCAACGGCCTTACAATTTTAGTCAAACCACAGTATACCATACCTAGAGTAGAATCACACCTCTGGTACAATGTCGGCTCAAAAGATGAAGGGCAGGGAGAACAGGGCATCACCCATCTGATCGAACATATGCTATTTAAGGGCACTAAAAACCTTTCTGAGTCAGATATAAATTTGATCACACATAAGCTGTCAGGCAACTCAAACGCCTTCACTTCACACGATGCTACCTGCTATACATTCCGATTTCCCAGCAACGTGTGGCAAGAGTCATTAGCCCTTTTTGCAGAATGCATGCAAAATGCCAGATTCGACCCAGAAACTCTTGCATCGGAGCTCAAGGCTGTCATTGAAGAATTCAGGCTATACCAAGACGATTATCAGGGATTGGTTGTTGAAAAAATTATTGAATCACTTTGGCCACAGCACCCATATAGAACACCGGTTCTTGGCTTAAAACAAGACATATGCAATATCGGTCAAAAAAAGCTTCTTGAGTATTACAAAAAACACTATCATCCTGCCAATGCAACATTAGTCGTAGTTGGAGATGTTCAACCTAACGAAGTCTTCAAATTAGCAGAAACATATTTTGGTAAAATACCTGGAAATCCTAATTACAAAAAACATGATTTTTTATTTGAGCCAGATATTCAACGTAAAACCGTTCAACTATTCAGGGATATTCAGGTTCCTTGGTGTTGTTACTTTTTTGAAATTCCGGGACTACGTGATGGCCAAAACTATATTTTTGACGCCGCATCACTTCTACTTGGAGGAGGGAAAAGCTCCAGATTACACAAAAAACTGGTTGAACAAACAGAAATAGCAGTAGAAGTTGCCTGCTCAATTTATGAATTCTTTGATCGTGGACTTTTTGCAATAACGGTATATCCAAAAAGCATGGATAATATCGCTGAAATAGAACAAATCATAAATCTTGAAATTCTAGAATTACAAAAAAAATCAATTGCAGATTGGGAAATGGAATCAGTCAAGAAACGCGCCCAAGTTGATTTTACCACCTTACTTGAAGACACTGAGAAACAGGCCGCCATGATCGGCAACCTTTATCTTGCAACAAAAGATGAATCCGCTTTTGAAAAATATATGGGAAATATTGAAAAGCTAGACAAAAAACAAATTCAAAACTTTTTCATAGAATATTTCAGTCCTGCAACACTACATGCAGGATATTTATATCCAATACTTGAATTAGACAAACCAAAGTTCCATAAAATACAAACAGAAGCAGATAATCAAGAGGCAAAACTTCTACAAAAGCTCACTCGCTCGACACCACTTGAAAATGGAAAATGGATCAACAAAATAGGTGATGCTAAACTACAAAAATTTAGTTATCCAAAACTAAAAAGCTTTACCATGGACAATGGCCTGGTTATAACTTTTTATAACAATCCAACAATTCCAAGCATTAGCGCAATTTTAAATTTTAAAGCAAGCAGTTTATACGATGAAAACGATGTTGAAGGCTGTTTTATTTTTTTAATAAGACTCATGCTGGAAAGAACAAAAAAATATGATGCAAAAAAATTGGCCCAGTTACTCGAAACAAATGGAATCTACATTGGAAATCTTAACGATGTAATCACATTCAAATGTTTGAACCAAAATTTTGAACAGGCGCTTGATATTTTATATCAAATTCTAACGCAGCCATCATTTGATACTCAAACAATTTCAAAAATAAAACATCAAGTGATTAGCGAACTAAAAGAATTTTGGGATACTCCTATTGAATTTATTGAACAGATAACTCGTGAGCATATTTATCAAAAACATCCATACAGTAAAAATCCTGTAGGAACCCTGAAAAGCGTTTCTAATTTAACAGCATCCGACTTAAAAAAATGCTTTAAGAAGTATATCTCTCCCGTAAACACAAATTTAATAATAGTGGGCGATTTAAACAATATTGATCTGGAAAAAACCGTAAAAAAATATCTTGGATCATGGCATGGACCGGAAATACCAGAGTTAGAATTTCCAGCAATTATCTTACCAAAGGATAATGAAAAGCACATAAATTCAAACCGAGACCAAACCGTAATTACAATTGCAGCTCCATCCGTATCCAGAAAATCACCTGAATATAATCATCTTGCAATTTTGGATGTAATATTAACCGGCGGGCCTGGATTCTCTTCCAACTCAAGACTGTTTGATTTACGCGAAAAATACGGGCTATTTTACGCTATAGGCGGTTCATTAGTGTATGGCGCAAAAGAAGAACCAGGATTAATGCTCATAAAAACATTGGTAAGTCATGACAAGGTAGAAAAAGCAAAAAAATTAATACTTGCATCAATTAATGATTTAGGGCAGAATGGAATTATTCAGGATGAATTTGAAATGGCCAAAAACATGATTCTATCGAGCTTAGTTGAAAATTTTGAGAGTAATATGCAAACGGCCAGCGCCTTTCTTTTTTTGAAAAAATTTAAATTAGATATAAATTTATTTGACAAAATGGGGGATACTTTCTCTATAATAAAGATAGATGAAGTAAATAAAGTTGCTAAAAAGTTTTGTCGAAGTAGTTGTTTTTCTTTTATTACGGTTGGTAGGGCTAGACCGAATCGATAGCCCCAAAGGAAGTAAGGAGAATAGCATGGCAGTCAAGAAAAAAGCAAAAAAGGCAGCTAAAAAAGTTGCTAAGAAGGCAACCAAAAAAGTTGCTAAGAAAAAGGTAGCTAAGAAGGCAGCTAAGAAAGTTGTCAAAAAAGTTGCTAAAAAGGCAGCTAAAAAAGTCAGCATGAAACTTGTCAAGTAATATACTCTGACAGTTGCAGATTTTAAAGCGATCCATAACAGGGTCGCTTTTTTTTTGACAAAACGCTCACATATATTTATTATAATTGCTCTTAGCGTAAGAACATTTGTATTGCATATAAACTAGAAGGATTTTAAGAAATGACTTGTGCAAATAGTTTTTCTAAGACATTGATGATGGGTGCGGTATTTACGGTTATTGCATTACTTGGACTTGGAATTTGGTACGTCAAATTTGCAAGCAAAAATGAAATTCAACATACACTGGCAATCATTAAGCCTGATGCCGTAGCAGCCGGAAACAGTGGTAAAATCATTGATAAAATTGAACAAAGCGGATTCAAAATTATTGCAATGAAAAAAACTGAATTAACAAAAGAAAAAGCAGAAGAGTTCTATGCCGTTCACAAGGATAAACCATTCTTCGGCGAACTTGTAAGCTTTATGACTAGCGGCCCAATTGTTGTTCTTGTTCTTGAAAAAGAAAATGCAATTCAAGAATGGCGCAAGCTTATGGGTAAGGCAGAGATCGAAGGAACATTACGCAACTTGTTCGGCACAAGTGTTACCAAGAATGCAGTTCACGGTTCTGACGCTCCTGAAACAGCAAAAGTCGAAATTAAACAGTTCTTTCCAGAACTTTAAAATTTAGATTTTATAAATTCAAAAAGTAGAGGCGCAGGTTTTTCAACGTGCGCCTCTACTTTTTTTGGCCCATACACATAAATATATTGATTTTCTATCCCTAATTTTTCTACGTTCTTATAAGTAATTTTTGATAATAAAAAAATTTATCTTTTAAGGGAGTAGATTATGAATAAATTTCTGAGAATAATACTGTTATTTTGCATTGCATTCACGTTGGAATCAAATGCAATGCAGCCAAAATTAATCACACTCAAAACTAATCTCGGCACCTTAACAACAAAGCTGCAAATACTAGGACAAAAACTCGAAGCACTAAAAAACAAGCTCTCAGATAAAATTCAACCTGAATATCAAAAAAACCTAGATATTTACGCCCTGTACGGAGATAATCCAGGTATAATTAATGATTCTACAACAGGGCAACCAAGAGAATTAAAACTAGATAAGGACAAAAATTTAAGGCTTGTCGGGCTAGAAAATACTTCTTACACGGGCTATGGCTATAAAACAGCAAACCTCAGAGAACTGCAAAATATTATAAAAGAGATGAAAATCGCAAAGCCAACAACCTCAGAAGAACAACAATATATAACTCAAACTAAAAAACTTAATTTCTTGAAATTACTTAAAAAACAAACTCTAAACATAGGTTATGCCGTTCCAGATTTTATAGGAATAAGCTCTGAAAACATAAAAAAATATCTCTTAAGTAAAAGCCTCAATATATCAAAACAGTGGAAGGATCTAACATCAACAATCCCTGCATCTGACCAAAAGGCATCTTTACAATCCAAAAATTTGCCTACCGCTTTTGTGACTGGAATTAATGGAATAGAAAAAGCAGTTAAGAATAAATTTCTTGGTGCAGCAGCTATTTCAATCGTAGATTTAGATAAAGAGTTTAATACATCAGGCATAAAAACATTTTTAAGCACAGCGAAAGCTAAAAACCTCAAATTAATGGTTAGAAGTACAGGAAAAGAAGACACTGACCAGTTGGCAAATGCAGGAGGTAATGAAACTATCGGCAATGTAGATCCAATCGACAAAAATATTTTAATGGCAATGGGACAAGGCCCAGAGGATCCCATTAATAAAGGGGAGTTTAAACTAGGGGTCGTCTCATCATACTTTGGACTAAAATCATTTACACAAAGAATAAAAGCCGGCGATCTATCACTTTATGAAGAACCTCCAACCCCTGCTCTTATTCAAGTTATGATTGGTGAAACTCCTGATGAAATTACATCATGCGGCGTCATGTTTACTGAAGAGCCAGAAGGCGGAATTTCACAAAAAAAAGAGATAAATTCCGACACCGGTCAGATTAAAACTACAGGCATTACACGTATTGAATGTTCTTATGGACATAACGAGGGTGTGGTTAACAGCATGGTCCCAGTTGATGTTTACTACATCGATAATAAAAAGGAAATAAACTCCATAATTAGAATAAAAGATAAAAGAATAATTCCTACCCCAAAAGGATTTCAAATAACTACAAATGATAAACGCTTAGATGGAAGTTTAGCGGCAGATAAAGACTTACCTAATCAACCCGCGCTATCTAAAGAAGAAGTTAAGGCCCTCAAAACTTTATCAAATTATCTTGAATTTCATTATAAAAAACCGATGGATGTTGAATTTGTTTTGAAAAAGGCTAATCCAACAGATAAAAAGCGCACCATTTATCTTGTTCAAGCTCGTCCAATTGTCCACAATGATAAAAAAATTACACCCAGCTATATTTTAAAACCGGAGGATTTTACTGAAAAAGTTACAGGAGAAGTTATTGGCATCGCCGGAGGAGCGCTTAGACTCGTAAAAAGTAGAAACGAATGTGTTATCGCAGAAACACTTAAAGAAGCTCTTGAAATTTATCAAAAACTCGACTCTTCAGATAATATTAATTGTATATTCGTGAAAAACATGGCTCCGGCAACTTCACATGAAGCAACGCAATTCAGAACGGAACAAAAAGCTGTAATGTGCGTACCTGAAGTTCAAATAATTGAAAAGTGGCTTCAAGAAAATAAATTTATTCTCATAGATATACAACAGGAACTTGTCACTGCTTGGGATGGAGATCCTAATCTTGAAGAAGCACTAAAAAATGATACCCGACTGCACGATGGTTGGATTAACTACCCAATTCCAATGAAATTAACACTCGATGATCTTAAAGACAAAAAATATAATAAAAAATTTTCTGCACTCAGCATAAGTGAAATAAACGCAAACTTTAAAGAATTCTTAAACTCTGATTATTTTAAAAATGTTGCAACCATGGCACAAGATCAGGCAAAAAAAGATTTCATTAAGAAAAAAGGAGCTAAGCGAACAGTAAATTTAGCAATGTTTCGAATATGCTTCAATTCAATAAAAAAAGATGTTGAAGAATCAGCAAAATTAAATCTATGTAAGCTTTGCCTAGGCCTAAGTTCCCTTATAAATCAAATGCTAAAACAACTGAAGGATGATGATTTTACTTATCAATCCAAACTTATATTGAATCATCTTTTAATACATGCTAAACAAGTAAGTTCTGTTTTGAAAATTCAACCATCTGACGCTAACTATTTCCAACGCTTATATGAAGTAAGATTTTTAGAATCCATTCTATTTCAAACTTCATCCAATGATATTTTTAATAATTATTCATTAGAAAATTTAACAACAAATATTTATGCAAAAGAGAAATCGATCGAAAAAGAGTTAAGAAAAACCGTACCAATGACGGTTGTAGGTGAAAAATTCAACCAACTAGTTCAATATGGAAAAGCTGCAGAATTTATCCTAACCGATGATTTAAAGGCAAAATGGAATAAACTTCTAACTCAACTTCCCAATACTGATCTTAAAACTGATCAGAAAAAATTTAATGTAATGTTTGATAATTTAGCAAAAAACAATCTTTTAACCGTTTGGTTTTTATTAAGCGTTGAACCGGTAATAAAAAATAAAAATATTACTTCAAAATTTGAAGCCCATAATATAATTGATCAATTATATTCGGATTACAATACAAATAAGCCATTTATCGACGAATTAAAAAAACAAAGAGATAAATTTAATGAGTTAGAAATATCACTGTGGAGTAGCGCACATAAATTTGGCAAACAAAAAGAAAATTTAGAAAAAATTGGGGCATACTTTAAAAACCAAGCATTTTTCGACTCATACAACGCCTCAGGCAATCTGGGCAAAGTATTTGCAACTCAGGTAATGGAAGAATTTATTACTCTTTTTGACACATCAATAAAACAACTTGAAAGCAGCCTAAAAGAATATCCTGATGAACAAACTCTTATTACTAATATCAAAACTTTAATTACACTGTTTTTAAGTTTTTTATCTGAGTGGATTAATAAGTTTCCGGGAGCAATAAATATCGATGGGGCTAATGCTTGGGGAGGCCAAACATATACTCAACAAAAATACGACACCGCACAAGCAACTTTGTCCGGTATTTCACCAAATTCCACTAACTATAATGACCAAATCAAAATATCTCCAACATTTGATGTAGGAGCATCTGCAATCGGAGGATCTAAAGAGACGGTTGCCAATCTTACAACATTAGAGGATATATTTACATTTACCCATCAAAGTTTATTGAACATATTAGGTTTTTTAAATAAAAGCATAGATATATTTGGAGCTTGCCCCCAAATAATTTCAAGACTAAATACAGAACTAACATCTGAAATAAAAACATTAACATCAACTGCTTATGTTGCGCCAAAAGACATAACATTAGCAGGATTATCGATTGAGGGTAAAAATTTAAAACTAAAATATAACTATCCTCTCCGTGGACACAGTATGACTATCAATATTAACTTTGAAATAAAAACGAAAATAACAACTATTGCCTGCGAAATTGCCGGTACTGGAGGTGGCGCAGGCGGAAATGAATTTGCAAGATTTTATAAAATAGGGGATTACATTGATGTTACAAGCAAAGCGTTAAATTTAAAATCAAATTATAGATTCGAAATTCAGGATAAAAAAATAATATGGGAGTGGAAAATTGATTCTAAAACACCTGATATAAATATTTCAAAAATCAAAAATTTAATATTTGAAGCAGTTTGCATTTCATATGCCGTAAATAACTATCATAATGCAATGGCCTATGAAGCCAAGATATATCAAGAAACCTTTAATTTTATAGATAAAAACGCACTGACAACACAGATCATAATTTTTTCAGAACAAAAGGAAAGATTGCACAGTGTTTTCGTAACAGCGCTTGAAAATCTTCCCCAAAATGCAACGTCCTGTAATAACTGGGCAAAGACAATTGAAATTTTAGGAAAACTTATTAATGAAAATAATCCATATAGAATAAACACCGAATGTTTCTTTTTTAAAAAATACCACGATCCTTACATGGGAGGGTTCCATCATCAATTAAATTATTTGAATATAGAAAATACATTATATCATGAATTAACCTCAAAAAATTATTTATCCATATCCAACACAGAGATTCAAAACATTGATTTAAAGAGAAATTACTTCAAATTCCGCGAGGCTAAAAAGATATTTAACTATCTGTGCCAAGTTTCACAATATTTTGACGAAAATTGTTGGAATAAATTTTTAGATTTAATTAAATCTAACACTGAGCTAGTACTTGGCTTAGAAGACTTAACCCTTGATGATATGGAGGGAGATGGCCCCGCAGCGGCTAATTTAGAAAATACGGGCACTCAAGGCAGAACTCTAAAACTGCACAATTCCATATCAAAATTATTTAATAACGGATTTACAAGCAAGGTTGCAGGAGTTAAAGATAAGGCAAAAGCAACAGCAGAAACTTTAATATCAATGGGAATAACTGGTGGGCATCCAGAATGGACAACCGTAAAAGATCTAATTTTAAATCAATATACACCCAAATTTGGAATATTTTCTTCTGCAGCGGTTCAGGCCACAATAATACAGTCAATTACAAAGACCCCAGAAGTATTTATTGCCCAAGCTAATGCAGAAGATTCATTTAAATTAGTATATCCATCTAAAAAAGCTACATTAAAACCTTTTATAAGCTCATTAGGCGATTTTGCAATGAACCCGAATGATCAAATCTCCCAGGTAGCCTTCAAAATACTTACTTATTTAAAAGCCCAAGGAGAAGATATTTCAGCCTCATTTGCAAATATTTCGCAAAAAATAAAAACTGACCAGGTCACGCTTTTACAACAACAAAAAATTACAAATTTAATAACTCTATTATATGATTTAGTTCCCAACCAAATGCAATTTTTGACAGAAGCAGAGGTAATCGCAAAAAAGGCACTGAAATCATCAACTTTTACTACAAAAAATGAAGGAGTAAAATTAGCAAAATTCGTTTTATCCAAAAATCCAGCCGCCGCCTTTAATCCTGCAGATTTAATCGATTTACAAGAAATAAAAAATTATATTGATCAATATACCTTCAATGATACGCCTGATAAAAAAGGGGAAAATGCTATCCAAAGCCTTAAATCAACCGGAACAGCAAATAAGGCAACTGTCCAAGATCCAATGCTTATAGATACAATAAAAAATCAAATCCAAAAGGGCTACTATTTCGGGAATACCCAAAATCCAAATGTTTTAGATCTGTATGAATTGATTTCACAAAAAATCTATACTGACCATGAGTTAATCGAAACAGCAAAAACTGACTTAATGGGAATATTGAATAATACAAGCGTAGCCGATGGCGTTGTGCCAACTTATCCTGACCAACGTAATAAAATTGTAAATTTTGCAGAATATTTAATAAGAAATAACAATGTAGATAAAAGTGACGTATGGGCCATTTTACAAGCTAGCGGAACAGACACAAAACGAAAATCATTAATTTGCATCCAGATTTTATTTAAAACTCATTACGACACAAAAGAATTTTTCGATTTAAGCATTCCTTTAATATTTACCCAAATTAATGCCAATGACGGTGCAAGCAATTACAGTAAAATTGCAAATGATTGTTATACGACACTTTACCAATCTATTATTCAAAATAAATATTCACACCAGGATAAGGCTCTATTAAAAACAACTCTTCAATCTTTGGCATTAACACCCGGATCATACCCACAATCACAAAAAGAAGAGATTATTGGCTTATTATAAAAGCCATTATTATTGTGTAGAATATGTCGATAAAATAGTATTTTTACCGTATTTTGAGTATTTTTTGCCAATATAAATTTCATTTCGTATAATTATATTGTCAAATAGTAGTATTTTTATACTTTTTTATCTAACTTGTTTGGAGGTTTTATGAATATTTTTAAAAACAGATCTTTTTTTTCTAAGTCATTTTTATTTTTTCCAGCAATTTTAATTACAGCAATCAGTTGTCACGCAATGCCTGAACAACCATTAAATTTTGGCTGGCTTCTAGAAAACAAAATTTGCGGCATGGCAAGACCTAAAAAAACGGAACATTTAAGGTGGTTAGAAGAAAAGAACGTTGGACTTGTTGTTACATTGACCGGCGAAGGCAATTTGCCTAATGCCATTTTTGATGGTACAAAACTAGAAAGACTTTATATTCCGGTCGAAGACTTTCACATTCCAACATTTGAGCAAGCGGATTTATTTATCAACAAAGTCACAGAATTTCTTAAAACAGGTAAATCAATCGTTGTCCATTGTGCCGGCGGCAAGGGAAGAACTGGAACAATGCTGGCGTGCTGGTTAGCTATAAAAGAAAATATGAATCCGGACGAAGCTATCAAATTTGTTCGTATAAAAAGACCTGGCTCAGTAGAAACCAAAGAGCAAGAACAATTTGTAAGAGATTATTTTGAATACTCAAAAAAGTCTAAGTAAAAAATTTGTATGCTAAATAACCAGCAGACAAAATAAATTCAAGCCACGAGTGTTAGATCTAACACTCGTGGCTTGACCGTTTTAACTATTTTGAATCATCTTTAAATTTCTTGATAGCGATTGCATCATAATTTTGACCAGATAAGCTATCAATTTTTTGTAAAATATCTTGCGATATTTTATCACTGAATGACTTATTTTTAACAGCCATGGCAAGATGTCCTCTCAAATAAGCACTAAGCGTAGACTTTAGGCCCATACTAGAATTTATAAATATTTTTTCTACAGATTCAAGTACTAAATCTGTATCTTCTATTGGACCTAAGATTACACATACACCTTTAAATAAGTTAAACCCATCTATTATGCAAGATTTAACTGAAGCAGTCTTATTTTTTATAAAATCAACATCAATCCATTCAGGAAGATCACTACCACTAGTAAGACGCATAACCATTCCAACCATTTTTCCTAAACACCCAACATGATCTAAATTAAATTGAACCATTGTCTCAAGCGTTGCCTTACTTGATAAAATGAATTTCAATATACCGTTAAAATGTTTTAAATTGTCTGAATCCTTTAATAAGAGATCTTTTGGGAACTTATATAAAAATGGTATCAGATTCAAATTCTTACGCTGAATACTATCAGCTACAAATCCATCAAAAATTAATTTTACAAAATCACAGTCCTTCTTATTTCCAGCGATTTTGTTATAAATTTCTCGCAAGATAGAAACTGATGTTTTTTCATCAAATTTAATTTCTTTTTCTACAAGTACAATTGGAACTTTCGATGCAATTTCAGCCTCCTTACTCAATTTTTCTTGAAGCTCTTTCTTCGCATCCGCCTCTTTTTTTAGTCTTTCAGCTTCTTCATGTACCTTCTTTAGAACTTCTGCTGCAGCTTCCTGGGCTTTTTGATCTTTATCTTTTTGCGCTTTTTCTGCAGCTTCTTGGGCCTCTCTTATCGTTCTAGCCTGTTCTTCTGCAATTCTTTTTTCTTCCTCTTCCTTAGCCTTTTTAGCTGCCTCAGCCACCTCTTCTTCTTTTGCTTTCGCATCAGCCATTCTCTTTGCCAACTCCTTGTCTATTGCTTTTATACAACGTAATGCATGAATTAAAGTCAAAAGCTGACGTTTGACAGTTCGCCCTTCAAAAGTAAAGCCTTTGACAGCATCTGTGTATCCAGGCGTTTGGGCCCCTACAACTTCAACTTTTGGACTTTTACCCGCATTTTCGAGCATGTACAAATCGCAAGCTTCTGTAACCGCTTCAGTTTTTTCATCAAATCCATCCGCTATACTTGTTATTACTTTAATCAAATGGCTCAAACAAATAACCGCCAAATTTTTGTATTTTCTTGCACCTGAATAATGCTGTCCTGAATACCAAAGAATTGCACCCGTAGCCCACTTCAAAAAAGATGGTTCACTGTACTTATTTGACAAAAGCGCATATGCCACAATCAAGCTTTGTGTACGCATAGTCAATAATGGCAACAAGCTTTTTAAAACTTCTGAATCTGTAACTTTGCCTTCAAGTATGGCCTCTGTTATATAATCGGCAGATGATTGTAAAAATTTTTTATTTTGCTCAACACCAACACCACTTACAATATTCCCGGCTTTAGCATTTACATACCCATCGTCAACCAAAGCCTTCATACTTGCAATAATTGCACCAGCGTTTGACGAATCAATTGCATTAACTTTCATACCCATTGCATACTGTTCAGCAACAGCAATTTCCCCTCCCCAAATTTTTTCATAAGGGCTATAAATATTTATAAGCGTTTGTTCATAATCTTTACAAATATATTTAATCTGAAATAGTTGCTCATCAGAAAAACTACTTAATGATCCAAACAATTCCGCAAAATATTCTTTCTGTTTGGTAATAAGTTGTGCGTCTTTAGAAAATTCAGATAAATTACCCTTTAAATCCTGTTTTAGAAATTCAGTTTCTAAATTAATCAAATCATCTACTGGACCATCTTCCTTTTGAGTCTCATTCAACAAATAAAGATTATCATAAAATGCGTTTACAGCTCCTTGAAGCGTTGCTCGATCAATTACCCCTTGAACTAATCCATCTGGATTAATCCCACCACCAAGCTTACCTTCGCCCAATTGGAATTCTGCGCCTAAAGTTGGAGCACCGGTAATATCTTTATCTTCAAGTCTATCCTTAAGTAACCCAAGCTTTGTAACCAAAAGTTCATTTTTGTTTTTTAATTCTTTTAATTTAACTGACAATTCGGTAAGAGAACTTTTCAAATCACCAGCCATACCCCATAAGTTTGAGGAAAAAACAAAAAATATAATAAATAATATTCGACGAACAATACGCCTTTTCATACTAGTCTCCTAAAAATATTTATATCAACCCATCAATTAAATTTCTTTTTTGTTTTTAAATTTATTTAATCAAGAGCTTAGTTTTGAGAATTAACAACTTTTCCTGCAATATACTAAGCTTCCCTTGAAAAGAAACAAGCGATCCCTTTAAACTACTCAATTTCTCGCGCAGTCTATTTAGCTGTTGTTCCCGCTCAATCCCTTCATAAAATTCTCCAATTTCTTCAGCTTCTTCAATTTGTTTTTTTGATTTTCTCCCCTTTGATAACTGTTTTGCCTCTTTTAATTTTTTGGCCAGAATATCACCACTTGGAGCTTCGGCTAAATTCCCAGTTAGCTGCCTTATTTTTTTATCTACCTTTTTCAATTTTTTTAATTTTCTGTTAAGTAAAATATTATAATATCTCAAAACAAACTTTATTTGCTCATCTGTTTCTATCGACCCAGGCCTCTTTGCTCTAACAAGATTAATAGCATCGACAGCCTTCATATTTTTATTTGCTAGCAACCAACATGCAAGAATTGTCCCCGTTCTCCCCTTCCCTCCCCAGCAATGCACAACCGTTGCTTTACCGTTGGATTTCAAAATTTTTTTAGATTTTTCTATAAATTTATCAACCTGATCTATTGTAGGCACACCAAAATCATGAATTGGAAGGAATAGCCGTTCGATATCAACACTTTTAAATATTTCAGGATCAGGGCCTTCTCCTGGCTCAGTAAGCGTCACAACCAGTCCCACATTAAGATCATGTAACGCCTTGATTTGTTCATTAGTTTTTGGCATAGCCATACCGGCAATTACCCCATCTACAACCCAAGAAAAATTATTTCTCTTTAAAATTAAATATCTATAATATTCTTTAACAAAAATTTCCTGATCAATAGACGCTATTGATCCCAGACTTTTATTACGTACCAATTTTATAGCTATATCTGGGCTCATATCTGTATTTGCCAACAACCAACATGCAAGCATTGTTCCCGTTCGCCCCTTGCCTAACCGACAATGAACAACTGTTGCTTTCCCAGTCTTATCCCAAACTTCTTTAGATTTTTCTATAAATTTATTAACCTGATCCACAGTCGGAATTCTCCCATCAGGTATAGGGAAAATGAAACGTTCAATATCAACGTTCTTGAAGATTTCAGGAACAGGGCCTTCTTTTGGCTCAGTAAGGGTCACAACAAGACCAACATTAAGATCATGTAACGCCTTGATTTGTTCATTAGTTTTTGGCATAGCCATACCGGCAATTCCCCCATCTACAATCCAAAAAAATTTATTTTTCTTTAACGTATTCGGAATCGTTTTCGCACAATGCAAAGCTTGAAAAAATAAGACACTTGCAATAATTATTCTTTTAAATAAAATACGCATGGAAAAACACTCCTACAATAACCATTTAATAACTTTTTAAGTTTTACACAAAATCTAATTAACTTTGCAATTAAATTGAAAAGGCGTAGGAAAAAATCCTACGCCCAAACCATTATTAAGTTATTTTTATATAAATAAATCTTAACTGATCACAATCTGATCTTTTTTTGCATCAATTGTAAAAAGCTTTTTGTCAGGGTTTTTAAGAATTTGTATGGAAAGCGGACTCACAACATAATGTTGCACAGCTCGTTTGAGTGGTCGAGCTCCAAACTCCTTCTGATATCCAAGCTCACCCAAAAGCTTAATTGCATTGCTGGTAACATCAAGCTCTATGTTTTTCTCCTTCAACCGATCGTTTAGATGATCAAGCTGAATGCGTACAATCTGTTCGATATCTTTTTGATTCAAAGATTTAAAGAACACGACTTCGTCAATTCTATTAAGAATCTCCGGACGGAAATATTTAAGAAGTAAGCCATCAATCTCTTTACGAACTTTTTCTGTAATATCACCTGCAGCTAAAATCAAATCTGAACCGATATTTGAAGTCATAATAATTATGCAATTTTTAAATGATACAGTGCGACCTTGCGAATCGGTCAGATGCCCCTCATCAAGAATCTGTAAAAAAATATTAAACACATCAGGATGGGCTTTTTCAATCTCATCAAAAAGCACCACGCTGTAAGGATTTTTGCGCACTGCTTCCGTTAATTGGCCACCCTCTTCGTAACCAACATAACCCGGAGGAGCTCCAATCAGACGAGCAACTGCATGCTTTTCCATATACTCGGACATATCAATGCGAATCATCTTACGTTCGTCATTAAAAAGATAATCTGCCAAAGTTTTGGCAACTTCTGTTTTGCCAACACCGGTTGGCCCAAGAAACAGAAATGAGCCGATTGGTTTGTTTGGATCAGCAATTCCCGACCTGTGAATTCGAATGGTATCAGAAATTTTAGTAATCGCCTCATCCTGGCCTATAACTCGTTTGTGTAACTCACTTTCCATCTCGATGAGCTTTTGGCTTTCATCGGATTTGAGTTTTTCAACAGGAACATGCAACCAGCGAGATAACACAAGAGCAATGTCATCCTCATCAACTTCTTCTTTGATCAGATGAGTTTTGAGTTTTTTAAGTTTATCCTGTTCCTGTGCTAATTTTTTCTCAAGTTCGACAATTTTACCGTATTTAATCTTTGAGGCTTTTGCAAAATCACCCTCACGTTCAGCCTGTGAAAATTCAACTTTTGCAGCGTCAATCTGCTCTTTTATTTTTTGCATAACCTCAAGAGGCTTACGTTCGGACTGCCACTGTTCTGTTTTTATTTTATATGACTCTTTAAGGTCTGAAAGCTCTTTTTCTAACTCATTCAGTCGAGTTTTTGAATTTTCATCTTTCTCTTTGCTAAGTGCAACTTTTTCAATCTCAAGCTGCGTTATACGACGAGAGAGCTGATCAATATCCTCAGGTTTTGAATCTATTGCCATTTTCACCATTGAGGCGGCTTCGTCAATTAAATCAATTGCTTTATCAGGTAAAAAACGATCTGGAATCATACGTGATGAAAGTTGTACAGCTTTAACAAGCGCTGAGTCTTTGATTCTAATTCCGTGATGCAGTTCATAACGCTCTTTCAGTCCACGTAAAATTGAAATCGCATCTTGCTCTGTTGGCTCTTCAATTAAAACTTTTTGGAATCTACGCTCAAGCGCTGCATCTTTTTCAATATATTTTTTGTACTCAGCAATTGTTGTTGCGCCAACACAATGCAACATACCGCGCGCAAGTGCAGGTTTTAATAAATTTGAGGCATCCATTCCACCATTGGTTGCACCAGCACCAACAAGCATGTGTAATTCATCAATAAAAAGAATAATTCCCTCCGGCTCTTTTTCAATCGCCTGCAAAATGGCTTTCAAGCGTTCCTCAAATTCACCCCGATACTTTGTTCCTGCTATCAGGGATCCAAGATCAAGTGCCAAAATTTTGCGATTTTTAAGACTCTCCGGAACGTCATTATCAATAATACGTTGCGCTATACCTTCAACAATGGCAGTTTTCCCAACACCGGGATCCCCGACAAGTACAGGATTATTTTTTGTACGTCGTGATAAAATTTGAACAACTCGCCTGATTTCATCATTTCTGCCAATAACAGGATCAAGCTTCCCATCACGAGCAAGCTTAGTAAGATCTTTGCAGTATTTTTCAAGAACCTGATAACCACTCTCCGCATTTTGATTTTTCACCGTATCCCCTCCCCGCATATTTTTAATCCATTCTAAAACCTTCTGTCCCGTAAAACCATTCTGTTTAAAATACTGTTGGATTTGACTAGGTAAAGTTGATGTTTTTGCAAATGCCAACATGCAAACATCAAGACTGATAAATTCATCCCCAAATGTTTTTGCCTCTTTTTCGCATTCACTTAAAAATTTCTGAAAAGAACTATCAACAGATATCTGACCGCCGGAAACTTTTGGCAAGCGAGACGATTCCTGCTCTACAATATTCTTTAAATTATCTATATCAAGCCCGCAGGCACGAAATCCCGATGCACAAAAATCGTTGTTTAAAGAAGAATACAAAAGATGAATTGGAGAAAATGTTGAATACTGTTCCTGAGTTGCTAACGTATAAGCTTCTTGTAATAGCTCTGTAAATGCGTTTGTAAATTTTTCTGAATTCATGCAAAAACTCCTAAAATTTATCTTAAATAGAAATGAATTAAGCCAGTTCTGAGAATTGCTCACGTGGTATTGGAACGTAACTTAAATGCAAAGATCTTCCCCATGCCATTAAGAAACTGCGCAATCTGTACGCCTTTGGAGTCGTAGAATTTCTAGGAAATGCCGGATCTATACATAAAACACACTGCTTCTCTTTATTCCATCCTACAACCACCATCAGGTGCCCATTAGTGTATGATGTAGCGCCTCCACGTAATTTGCGAACACTAACGGCTACAGGAATTTTTTTAGAAAGATATTTGTAGAGATCATCAAAAAAGTTCAGCCTCTCAACTCGAAAGAAAACATTTCCATAAGTTGCATCATGAGCAGCTGCAACATTAAGCGGCCAGTTTCCATAAATATTTAAGTACCCGTTGTCATAAACTTTATCTGCAAAATCAACCATATAACTATTCAAATCATGCGAACAGTCACCATAAAGTTTTTTATTAAAATAATTTACAATAATTCCGGTAGAGGTTGGTGAACACAAGTCACGATAACGTGGATGATTCAGTACCATTTGAGACTGTCTTGGTACACCGCTCACAATAACAGAAGGAAGGTTCGAAACGTAGGAATCACCCTTAAATTTTTTAACATTCGATAAACATGCAAACAAGGCTTTTAGATTTTTGGGATTTGCACCCTTTTGAAACACAACCTTAACCTTAAATGCCGTACCCAGCTGCCCCTTTTTCAACTCCACTTTAGAGTGTGTTGTATGCACATAACGATTAAGCTTATTAACAAAAGTTCGCTGAGATGTAGCTCCCCACTCAGCAAGACGTTGCCATCCTGCCCAAGATGAGTGCTTTACATTAACCCAAAAAGTCATTTTCCCTTTTTCAGGACGCATCGCATTCCACGACAAAATGAGCTCGGTAAATGGAAAGTTTGGCTCACATTCCCAAATAAAAAACTCTTGATCTGATTCAATCTCACCTTCAAAAATATACCTTGATACTGTTTTTGAAAATTTTTCGCTACTAAAAGATTGAGTCGAATCTAAATCCCTGTGTCGTTTTCTTCTTCCTGAACTTACTGCATTTACATTCAGAAAATTAAACGTAACACACGCTATTAAAAATAAAAAAAAACGCTTTTTAAATCCAATAAAAACCTTCATTAACATTCCCCCCTAATATGAATTACCCTAAACCTTTAACAATTTTGAAGCTCAACATCACTTTCCTACGCAAAATTCATTAAAAACTGAATCTAAAACGTGCTCATTTATATTTCGGCCCGTTAGTTCAAACATAAGCTCCAAAATTTCTTTAAGCTTGTAAGCTATTAATTCATATTCTAGGGAATTAAGCTGATCTTTTACAACAGAATCAAATTTTAACTCAATTTCTGTAATTAATCTGGCCTGCCTTTGATTTAATAAAAATGAAGACTGTTGCATTAAAAAAATTTCTTTTATCTTGGATTTTACAGCCTGCAACAACGCGGACATTCCGCTCCTTTCCTTAGCTGAAACTGCAACAATATTATTATAACCTTTTAAAAATGTACGTAATTCACTTGCAGATGCATCTGCTTTTTCAAAATCTGACTGATCAATTTTATTTACGACAAAGATAACTTTTTCTATATATAAATCAATAATTTCTTTATATCTATTTTTTTGTTCCAAATTCAATTTTTGAGAGGCATCAAACACAAGTAATATCAAATCAGCCCGTTGAGCTTCAGACAAGGATCTTTCTATCCCCTGCTTCTCAATAACATCACCTGTCTGACGTAAACCCGCGGTATCAATAAAAGTTAAAAAAATACCGTTGTCGTAAACGCTTGATTCAATTGTATCTCTTGTTGTGCCCTCGATCTGAGAAACTATAGCTCTTTCCTGATTTATAAGAGCATTAAATAATGTAGATTTTCCGGTATTGACTAATCCAAGTAGGGAAATTTTAACACCCTCACGAATTTGCTTTTGTTGACTGAAATTAACTTTGATTTCATTTAATTTATTCAAAATTTGCAAACTATAAGACTTTATTGTTTCATTTAAATCAATATCACGCTGCTCTTCTTCAATAAATTCAAAAGACGCCTCAACAACTCCTAGTAATTTGACAAAATCTGCCTGTAAGCCCAAAAGGAAATTTGATAAAGTTCCATGCAATTGCTCCATCGATTTTTTAAGAGCAAGCTCATTCTGCGCATTGATTAAATCATTAATTGCTTCGGCCTGAACCAGATTTAGCTTTTCATTTAAAACCGCACGCCTTGAAAACTCACCGGGCCGAGCCATTCTGGCCCCATATCTACATGAAAGTTGTATGATTTTTTCTATAATAAATGGATTATTGTGACAACTAATTTCAATTGTATCCTGTCCGGTAAATGTTTTTGGCGCTCGCATCAGAAAAAATAAAACATCATCAATTTTATTATAACCGATAGAATTAGTATCTTTTGACAAGCTAATTTCCGGATCAATTATAAAACCAAACTGAATTGTATGCGACTCAACCTGAGATACTTTTTTCCCACAAGCAAGCTTTGATATGGACTCAATTATACTAAAAACATTTTGTCCACAAAGACGTATTAATGCTAATGCACCACTCCCTTGAGGAGTGCATAACGCTACAATTGTCTGCTGTTCATCAGCAATATTTACTTCATTTAGACGCTTCATGGGATGATGAAGAGATAGTTACAAGAATCTGATATCCACGAAATTTCTTTTTATATTTTCGCTTCAAAAACTGCATTAATACGTATGAAATGCTAGCAGAAACAGCCCTATTCTCATCTTCATTTTCCATTAAAGGCTTATCAAACATTACTGCAAGAACTTTTTTATCGATTTTTGTTGTAAAATTGGCTTGAAATGGCAAAAACTTCAACAAATCACGTAGCGATTCTCCAACAAAATTTATCCATTCAGGAATCCAAATTTGTGCTTCTTCAGGTGATAAAGAGGCCTGACTTTGCATAGCTTTTTTTTCAATTTTTAACTGTTCAACTTTTGAATTTGCAGCCTGTTGCTGACGTCTTGCAAATTCTTGTGAATCGGCGCTTTGCACCCTGCCACGGTCTTGCTGCTGATATCTTTCAATTTTCTCGGGTTGACGAGGAGCATAACCAGATTTTGCCTTTTTTTGTTGAATTTCTCGGTCTTTAAAAAATGTCTTTTTTTCAGGAGCCTTCACTGAATTAAAAGTAATTGAAACTATTGCAGGCAACTTAGAAAAACCAAGAAAACCCTTCTTACCCTCTTCAAGAATTTTAATCGTAAACTCAGATGGTTTTCCAGACTCAATCCAGGCTTTTTCAATTGCATTTATAATAGAAGAAGCCTCATGAAGCATTGATTTCATTGTTACAAAATCCTTTTTAGTAAGAACCTTTGATTTGCCTTCAAATTTTTTCGGTATCTAGCAACTAACAATTTTACAGTACAAAATCCTAAAAAATCCTTTTTCAAAACATTTTATACACCAAAAATCTATCAGAATTTTATATCTAGTGCAAACAGAACATTTTTTTGAGGTTTTGGAGCGGGAAACGGGATTCGAACCCGCGACCCTTGCCTTGGCAAGGCAATGCTCTACCACTGAGCTATTCCCGCAAGAAGTCAAACTTTAAAAAAGATTCAAATTATCTGCTTAAACTTTATATACAAAAAGCATGCTTGTCAAATAATTTTTTCAAAGAAATTTACCACATATTTACATGCAAATTATACGTGAACAACAGTCACAACTCCATGCAGCTTATTCCGTGGCAATTCATGGAATTGCACAAATGATGGAGATAAGCGCTTGATAATTGAAAATATGCGTAAAAAAATATTTTTTGTAACAATCTCATCAAGCCCGTAAAATATTACTTTCGCATTAATGCCTGCATTTTTTAGCACATTTTCAACGTTAAGTACTTCCATGTAACCGCAATGAATCTCAAATATACGCAACCCTGGAGCTATTTCACCTTTAAAAAATCCAATAATTCCATATGGATCTTCTCTCTGAATTACTGAAACAAGAATATTATCTTCGTAAATTATACCATTTTCAAACATCGCCTGATGTACATATGGTGAAATTGCCTGCGTATCCCTAACAAAAAACAAAGCTGTTCCGCTAAGCCTTCCCGCAGATGAATAGGCCTGAGAAAATGTATTGATAAAATCTTCTAACGATACGGGCTGCAATGCATTGCGCACCTTTGCCTGCCCCAAAACATAAATCAATATCATTGAAAATGGAAACATTCCTATTATAACCGACCAGTAAGCACCCTGTGGAATCTTGAACAGCGTTGATGCAAAAAAAGTAACATTAATTCCAACAAGAAATCCTGCTAAAATTTGTTTGAATTTATTTTTACGTAACAAAAAAATACTTGTCATCATAATTCCGGTTATCACCATCGTTCCGCTTGCCGCAAAACCATATGCCGCCGCTAAATTCAAAGATTCTTTAAAGTTAATAATCATAAACAGCACAGCACAAAGCAACGTCCAATTTATAAAACCAATATAAACCTGTGAATGCATTCTGCTTGATGTATACCCTATCTTAAACATCGGCATAATTTGAGTTGTAATACCCTGATATACAACCGAAAAAACTCCACTAATCATAGCCTGTGAGGCAATAACGGTAGCCATCAAACTTAAAATTAAAAACGGCACATATAACCAATTCACCTGCCCAAGGAACATTTCATATATAATGATTTTTGAATTTGGATTTTGAATTAAATAAGCCCCCTGCCCCAAGTAAGTAAAAATTAGCGAAATAAAAACAAAACCCCAAGCCTGCTGTATAGGCTTACGACCCAAATGTCCCATATCCGCATACAATGCCTCAACACCGGTAGCACAAAGTATAACGCCAGATAAGATAAAAAATCCCCACCATCCTGAATTAACAACAAACTTGATTCCATAATATGGATTCAGTGCATTCAAAATAAATGGATACTGAATAATCGAAAAAAAACCTGACGCTGCCATAGCCAAAAACCAAAGAACCATAACAGGCCCAAATGCTTTGGAAACCGCTTCTACTCCTTTGCGCTGAAACAAAAACAGCCCAAAAGTTATTAAACATGCAGTCAGTACAAGCGTTGCTGATCCTAAATACTCAAGCCCTGGAATATAACGAAGCCCCTCAACTGCACTCAAGATGCTTATTGCAGGGGTTATTACACCGTCTCCAATAAACAGCGATATTCCTATGAATGAAAGAAATGTGATGTAAGTAATTTTAGATTTCGATTTTAATAGCGACTTTAATATCTCACGCAAAACAATCGTTCCCCCCTCGCCTTTTTTACTCAAACTCATTGCAAGCCATGAATACTCAACACAAACAAGCAGCCCCAATGTCCAAATTATCAGCGAAACAACACCAATTACATTTTCTACAGACGGTTTAATTAAATAAAAAATTGCAGGAAGAGTGTAAATTGGGCTTGTTCCAATATCTCCAAAAACAATGCCCAGCGCCTTTATTATATCCTTTACCTGTTTTGGAGCAGAACTTGGCCTAGTAATTGGCAAGTGAGAATCCGTCATAAAAGCCTCTCTATTTTTTATTTTTATTCCATCTTTTTAGAACTTTTTATTATTTTAAATTTTTTGCTATCTATGAGTTTTACTAAAATGTAACCAAAAAAACAAGTTAACATTGATTTCATGACATTCAAGCATTTTTAATCAATCCAAAACCAAAATAATTTGGTTATTAACTTTTCAAATTTAGTAATTATACTAAGCCTCACAAATTAATAGAATTTCCCAAAAACAGTACTTTAAAAACATGAAGGATCACTATGAAAAATACGTTAAAAATAGCATTTTTTGCAGCAGCAATATCCACAATGCCACATATTTCCCGAGGCTCAACAGTTACCATCAATAATACAGCGCCTCTTAAAATTGAGGCAAGCCTAGATTTAATGGCATATCCTGACACAAAAAAAACGATTAGTGAAAATTCAAACCTAAAAGAAGATATCGGAAAAGTATTCTTACGGGGCATATCAATTGGAGTTCATATTGGAAACAATTTCTTAGAAAATGCTTTAAGTGAAAACCTCTCTCAATCTCTTGGATTAGGTGATATAGAGTATTATGTATTCAGTGAATTAAAAAATGACGGCAGAAAAAACAGCACCGGAGAGTTTATTGTTGAAATCAAGCTTTATTTACTAAGACTTCCAAGATTCATATATTCAGGTGGCTGTGTGGCAAAAAGTGAAACTTTAAAAGTCGCAACAAAAGACTTTGAAACATTTAGACTAATTAAAGAAGAAAAAGAGCAATATGACAATACGCAGGCAAATAGCATGATTGTACACAGCTCACTTGGTTATTCATCAACTAATAATAGATAAAAAATTTCACAAAATGCCTACTTCCTGTTGACAACAAGCAACTTCACAGGTAGGCTACTGCTTGTAATATTTATGAAAATTATGAAGTGCCAGGGTAGCTCAGGTGGTAGAGCAGAAGACTGAAAATCTTTGTGTCAGCGGTTCAACTCCGCTCCTTGGCACCATCCTGCGCCCTAGTTACGCTCGTGGCTTCGGACGGCAGGCCATTTTTTTGTCTAATATTTAAAAATATGCAAAATCCCATACTTCCAAATCAAATCTTGTACAAAAAATGTGATCGTTTAAAATACTGAATAATCCTCTAATAAGTTTGTTTATGGTTAACGGTTTTTAATTGTGGAAATAAAATGTTTAACTTTCTTTCAGAAAAATTTGCAGGCGTCTTAGGGTGGCTAAAAAACAAGGGGCGGCTAACCGAAGAAAACATTCAAGAGGCCCTTGACCAAGTTCGCAATGCATTGCTTGATGCAGACGTCCCGCACGATATTATAGATGCATTTTTAAATCAGATAAAAGATGGCATTGTTGGTCAAAAACTTCAAGCAAGCTTAAATCCGGGACAAATGCTTATAAAAATTGTTCATGAAAAGCTTCTCAGCTTTTTGGGCGGAACAGGATCAACAAGCCAGGTTAACTTCCAAATCCCATCAATCATTCTGGTCATGGGATTGCAAGGCTCCGGAAAAACAACAACCATTGCAAAAGTTGCCAACTGGGTAAACAAAGAAGCAGCCAAACGTGGGAAAAAGCGCAGAATCCTGTTGGCATCAGTCGATTTTTATCGTCCGGCAGCCGTTGAACAGCTAAAAATACTTGCCTCTCAAGTTGGAGTAGATTTTTACGCTGCCACAAACCCTAACCCAGTCAATGCAGCCAAGGAAATTCAAGAATATTTTAAAAAACATCAATATGAATTGCTTTTTTTAGATACGGCAGGACGCTTTCATGTTGACGACGAAATGATGCACGAACTAGTTGAAATAAACAAGGCTATATCTCCAAAGTATAAATTTTTAGTTTTGGATGCAATGACAGGGCAGGAGTCCTTAAAAGTAGCCAAATCATTTAACGATTCCGTCAATTTTGATTTTTCCGTTTTAAGTAAAATGGACAGCGATGCCCGCGGTGGTGCAGCATTTGCCTTTCGATATGCTCTCAAAAAACCCATTGCCTTTGTTGGTTCAGGCGAAAAAATAGACGACCTGGAACCATTTATCCCTGAACGTATGGCGACAAGAATCCTTGGGATGGGCGATATTTTGACATTAATTGAAAAAGCCAGTGAAAATATCGAAATAGACAGCCAAGAAACTATGGTCAAACGTTTTTCAGAGGGCACATTTTCGTTAAAAGATTTCGCTGAACAGCTGGATATGATTGACAAAATGGGGTCTTTGAATAAAATTACAAGATACCTTCCTGGAATGAACAGTATTTCCCCGGAGGATATGGAACGTGGACAGTCGGAAATGAAGCGTTTCAAGGCAATTATATCTTCCATGACGGAAAAGGAACGCATAATGCCAACCCTACTCGATGGATCCAGAAAGCAGAGAATCGCAAAGGGTTCAGGCGTAAATGTGCAAGATATTAATCAATTGCTACAAAGATTTGAACAAAGTAAGCAATTTGTTAAAATGTTTAAAAAGATGGGTAAGTTCAGAAAGTTTTTTAATTAAAATATCTTACTCTTAATGTTGATAGTTGTTAGTTGTTGTTAGAAAGGACATTGATAAATGGCAGTTAAAATTCGTCTAAGCAGAATAGGCAAAACAAACAGACCTTACTGTCGCATTGTTGCTATAGACTCACAGAAAAAAAGAGATGGCGCTTCCCTTGAAACTCTAGGTTCTTACGATCCAGTTACACATGAGGTTATACAACTTCACATGGATAAAATAGAACAATGGATATCAAAGGGTGCTAAATGTAGCGCTGCAGTTGAAAAACTTATTAAAAACAAGAAAACCAGCTCAAGCAAAGCTAAATCCGCTTAACACTGGCAAAACTTTCAGATTTGTTAATTGAGATAGTTCTTACAAACTGTATAGCTTAATATTTGGAGCAGTAAAACATGAGTATCCTTAAAGAATTAGTTGAACAAATCGTAAAAAAATTAGTTGATAAACCAGAGAGTGTCAGCGTAACAGAAGTCAATGGCGAACAATCAACTATTATTGAACTTCGTGTTGCCCCTGAAGATTTGGGTAAAGTTATCGGCAAAGAAGGCAGAACAGCAAGATCAATAAGAACACTTGTTCAGGCTACTGCATCAAAAGAACACAAACGTGCAGTTCTTGAGATTTTAGAATAAGAAGCCATAATAACTTATAATAAAATTCAGTGGCTGGTGAATTTAAACGCCAGCCATTTTTTTTTGGAAGCCATGATTAAATCATGATTAAGATATCAATTATTACAGTTTTCCCTGAATTACATGAAAATTTCATTAACACAAGCTTAATTCAACGAGCCATTGAACAAGAAATTATTCAATTCAATATCGTACGTTTTTCAGACATGTGTCAACCTAAAGAACGAATTGACGAACCAACTGTTGGCCATGGCGCCGGAATGATAATTAAGCCTGAAGTTATTCAAAAGGCAATTGATCAATGCCAAGAAAAATGGGGCCACGGATTTAAAATCTTTTTTTCCCCACAAGGCGAAAGGCTTGATCAACGCAAGCTAAGTAATATTTATAAAAAATTAATCTCCCAAAGCATACGTCAACAAACTGATATTTTTCAACAAGACCCCACTGTTGCACCCATTGCTACAACTGCCACCATTACCGCTGAGCCTGAAGCAACCAAATCAAATCTTCATTTAATACTTATATGTTCTCGCTACGAAGGCATAGATGAACGTGTTGAAAGCTTTTATGCAGACATGACAATATCAATCGGCGACTATGTATTAATGGGCGGCGATCTTCCGGCTCAGGTTTTCTTGGAAGGGCTCTTACGCCTTATTCCAAATGTCGTTGGGAAAACAGCTTCAGTAGAAAATGAATCATTCCAAGGGGCTTTTTTTGATCACCCTGAATATGGACTTCCCGTTGAATGGAATCAAATGAAAATTCCTGATGTCCTACGCTCGGGTAACCACAAACAAATTGAAACATGGCGTAAAGAACAGGCTGTTAAAAAAACAATTTTAAATAGATTTGATTGGATGCGAGAAAGTCATCCGGACGAACAAGATCTTGATCTTTGTAGAAAATTTATTCCAAACCATTACGTCGTAATAATGCACTCACAAGTTATTGTTGGGGATGGACACAAAATTGGCCACACATCTGTGGCATCAATTGATATTCACGATATTGCCCGCAGTTGTAAAACATATGGAATTAAGAATTTTTTTATTGTAACTCAACTTGAAGATCAGTTCAAAATCGTAAACACATTTTTTGATTTTTGGCATTCCAAAAAAGGCAAAGATTACAACTTAAGCCGATACAATGCAATAGAATCCGTAATTTTAACAAAAACATTTGAGTCAGTAATAGAGCAAATTAAACAAAAAGAGAATGCTAATCCTATTATAATTACAACATCTGCAAAACCACATGGAAACGGCGTAAAAATTGATTACTTCAGTCAAGGACTCGTCTGGAAAGAAAATCGACCGGTCTTAATTGTTTTTGGCACAGGGCAGGGCCTAAGCGATGAAATAATGAATCAAAGTAACTTTATCCTAACCCCAGTTCGAGGTCTTACCAGCTACAACCACCTTTCCGTAAGATCTGCTGCTGCAGTTATTTTAGACAGATGGCTTGGATTAAATTCCAAAGTTGAGTAAAAATTTAAACATGTAAAACAGACTGACTTATATTATTACAGCTTGAATATAGATAGTTGCTAAATTTTGCCCTTGATAACTGCCCATTTTGTCTATATAATACAAGTTAAGTCTTTAAATTTTTCTGCATTTATGCTTTATAATTTAACATAATAATTTGATATGAATTTGATATAGTTTTTTAAGTTTTGGTTCAAGGAATACGATGAAATCGACTCGTTTAAGCAAAGAAACAATTTTAGATTTGGCAACATCTGAGCGTAATTTTCCCGACTTCAGAGTTGGCGATACAATCAGTGTTGCATCAAAAGTAAAAGAAGGTGCTAAAGAAAGAATACAGAGCTTTGAAGGCGAAGTTATTGAACGTCATAACAATGGCGTTGCATCGACCTTTACCGTTCGTAGAATTGGTGCAAATAGTGTTGGGGTTGAAAGAATTTATCCATACTATTCTCCAAATATATCTGAAATCACATTTGTAAAACGCGGTCGTGTACGCAGAGCTAAATTGGGCTACCTACGTCATCGTGTTGGTCGTGCCGGCAGAGTTAAAGAATTGGTCATCTCAAAAGATGAAACAGCCAGAATCAAAGGCGCTGGAACTCCTAAAACAAATGAATAAATCCAATAAAAATTTGATATACAAAGGGCAGCCAATCGGCTGTCCTTTGTTGTTTATCCCAATTATTTTAACAATTTTCATTGCAATCTTACCTGCATGTTCAAAAAAAGCAGGTACCACCATTATCTCGCAACCCCAATTAGTGAATACTAAATCAGGTGATATAACTAATCCTAATGCAGATGTTGCTCAACCCACAACCCCAAATTTATCTCCTGACACATGCATCGCTCCACAAGCCGAAATAAAAAAAACTCATTATAAAACATTTGTAAATCAGGCCAGAAATATTGATATATCTACACCCGTTGGGTTCAAGCTTGTGAAAAGTGATAGTAATGAAATGGAAGAAGATCGAAACTCAAATAATGAAACCCTGTTTTTCGTATATCACGGAAATCAGGATATAAAAAAAGTGACTTCATTCTATAAACGCGAACTTGAAATTTCAGGATGGGAGTTTAAAGATTTGTCGACAAAACAAGAGGGTCTTTTTATCTGCAGTAAAAGCACAAAAACATGCGTAGTTTCAATCAGACCTAAAGAGTTAAGTGGTTCTATAATTTGCATCACACTAACAAATAAGTTTGATCAAAATTAAAACAAATACGGTGATTTAATGATTATAGTTTTAAAGACAATTTTATTTTTCGGATTAATCTTCTTGATATCTTTCTTGGTCTTTACAACATTGATCAAATCCGTAGGTAAATTTTTTGGGTTCAAAAACTAATTCAAAATCTAATTTCAGTTTTTACTACTTCTGCTTAGTGATAAAGGCTTTAACTTTATTTATTAGTCTACGACCACCTATTAAAAATAAACCTAACAAAATTAATAAGATTCCCGGAATTATGGGGACGAATAGTCCAATAATTCCAATAAAAACAAAAATCACTCCAAAGACCAAATGAACAAAGCCATTTAGTCCATTTATTATTTCTTGAACCAAGTTATTTTGCTTCATATACTTGTCAAAACCTTATATTTATGCTAAAAAACTAATATCTCTTCTATTAAAATTTTATCTTTGATTTTATGTTTTGGGAAGTCGTCTAATGGCAGGACCCTGGACTCTGACTCCAGTTATAGAGGTTCGAATCCTCTCTTCCCAGCCATCCAGTATATGCTTAATTTTTGTCACTATTGAAAAAGATAATGACCTATCAAAATCCTAATAAAAAATAAGCATTCAAGTCAACCAAGTTAAAGATTTCATCATTCTTCTGATATAAAATTTATTTAAAAAATCTAAATACTTGTATTTGTACGCAATTTTCTTAAACAATTAATCAGTCTGATGCAATTTGCAATAAAACTGTGTTATCATTTTTAATTAAAATCTTTAAAATTTTTTGAAAAGGATATATAAAATGCTAAATCAGTTTTTCAAAATTATACAAGAAGCAATTGGGTTAAATACATTCTCGTTCACTGCTTTATTTTATATGATTATTCGTGGAATAATTGCCTATTTATTTGGAATAACTCTTGCTCGATTTAATAAAAAACTTTTCGGTATTAGAACTCCTTTCAATTTTGTACTTTTAATTATGCTCGGTTCAATTTTTGCTAATGCCATCCTTAATGCAAACACATTCTTACCAACTCTCGGCACCATTTTATTCTTAATACTTTTTAATGGTTTGATAACAGCCATTGCCTTTTACTTTCCACTGGTTGAAAGGTTTATAAAAAGTTCTCCTTCAATATTAATAAAAAATGGAGAAATACAATGGAATGCTATGAAAAAAGAATTTATCACAAAACGTGAACTATTAACCGAATTACATGCACAATTACATACTAGCAATTTTAAAGATGTAGAAATCGCCTTACTTGTAAGTGATGGAACTATTCATTTCATACAAAAAAAAACATCACAGCTTAACCATTAATGGAGACAAAACGCAAATTACCTGCATTACTAAATTAACTATGCACCAATGCATTAAAACGATTCCAGGCGTCACTTAACCCTTGTTTAGCCTTATTTCCAGCACTCTCGAAATCTTCACAATTCTGCTGAAAAGCATGTCTTAAATCCCTCTTACCCTCCTCTTTTTCTCTGAAGTTATAATATTCTTTAAAAATATAAACACCATAAACTCCAATTATACCCAAGGATGAATGGTCATTTGTGATTGTTGGAAGAGTTATAGATTTATTTTAATGAAACAACTTCCTTCGTATATAGCACCACATGAAACGGTCGAATCACCCTCAAGGCATGTTGACACCAAAGTAATCAAATCTCCATTTGGGGACCATGCCTGAAAAGATGTTGTACTCGTATATTCTAAGCTTATCTCCGGTAATAAATTTCCTAACCCATCCACCCCAAAAAGCTGTACACCTTCTCCCGCATGCGCATCTCTGATGACAGAGATAAAATCCCCATTTGGAGACCATTTCACCGAAGAAGGCCCCTTCTCTGTTATCTGAGTACTAATAGCAGATGATAAACTTCCTGAAACATTAACACTGAATGTTTGAATACTGTTACTGTTAAAATTTGATAAAACAATAAAATCACTATTGGGCGACCAACATATTGAATATGGGTAACATTCCGTACTTTGTATGCTAACTGGTGTTGATAAAATCCCAGAATTATCAACACTTAAAATTTGAACACTTTCACCAAAGCAATTTACTACTGCAATAAAATTACCATCGGGTGACCATGCTACCGAACGAGGCAATTCATCAGTCGACTGCGTGCTAATAGCCGACGACAAAATACCTGTCATATCAATTCCAAAAGTTTGCACACTGTTACTGTTAAAATTGGATAAAACAATAAAATCACCATTCGGCGACCAAGATACTGAACACGGCGACTCTTGAGTTTGTTGAGAACTGATTTGTTCAGACAAATTACCATCCACATCAACTCCAAATATTTTCACGCAATTACTACCATATTCAACTATTGCAACAAAATTACCCAGCGGAGACCAAGCACCAGAGAAAGCATTTATCTCAGCAGATTTAGAACTAATTTCCGATGTAACTAATCCATAGTTATCAACTCCAAATATTTGAATACTACCATTGTGACTATTGCTTAACAAAATTAAATTACCATTGGGTGACCAAGATATTGATTCTGGCAGGTGATTTGTTGAGACAATACTTTTTAATAACAAATTTACCGAAGATTTATTATCCATATAAAACGAAAAATTCATTAGCAAAACTAAAAAAAATATAAATTTGAAATTAACAAACATAAATGATTTAGATCTCTTCATTATTACTCTCCTTATAAAAGCATCGCAAACCATGTTTGCACTTTTTTAGCCTTGCATAAATTTGTCTTATGGGACATAATTTATGCAAGGCTCTTTAATAAATCAAGAATTTATATCAAAAGCTAATTTGGGGCTATTTAATTTAATTTTTTTAATAATTAATCAATAAATAATCAAGTCTGTACAGCATTCATACAATGTTTTATAATTTAATTTTAAGTTTTTAGAAAAAATTTTTGTTAAAAAATTTAATATACAGGAAGGATTATTAATGAAGAAAATCTTACTGGCAATGCTTTTAACCACATATTTTCACATTGGACATTGTGCTAAAGCGGAAGAAAAATCAACTCCAACCGAACAAAATAATATTACACAACAAATTGGCTATCCAAAATCTGAAAACAAATACATAAATGATTTTGCAAAGGTAATAGATAGTGCAGATGCTGAAAGAATAAAAAAATCTCTTGAATCGGTCGAAGATCAAACAGGCATCGAAATTTGTGTTGTAACAATAAATTCAATACAAGATTATCAGGGAACAGATGTTAACTTTGAAAAATTCGCAACTGAATTGTTTAACAACTGGGGAATTGGAAAAAAAGACAAAAATAATGGAGTACTCTTACTTGCAGCAATTAAAGATCGTAAAATACGCATAGAACTTGGTTCGGGGTATCCAAACTCGTACAATCAAATTGCAGAACAAATAATTAAAACTGATATTGTTCCTTATTTTAAACAAACACAATATAGCCGTGGCATTTATGAAGGCTCAATGGCAATTATCACAAGCCTAACAAAAGAAGCATCTTGGTTCGACTATTATAAGTGGCACATATTGCTATGGATATTGATTATTATCTGTATTGGCGTAGCCATTTCCTGTTTTAGATCAGGGAAAAAAGGCTGGGGGTGGGGATTACTTGCTTTGGTTGGTGTTTTATTATTATTTCTTTGGAATTTAAGCTCAGGAAATAAATCTGATGGTTTTGGTGGTGGAAAATCATCAGGTGGCGGAGCAAGCGGCGACTGGTAATAAGTCAAAATAATAAGCCCCAGCAATTAAAATTGCTGGGGCTTACTTAATCGTAAGTCTTATATTTACTTTATTTTCAAAACCAATCAATTATCCAATTGTAGTAATATTAATGGTGTTTTTTTTCCGGATTCCATTTAATTACTGTTCCGCACTTTGAACATTTTACTTTATTGCAACCCCCGTTTTTTAATATAGGAGCTCCACATTTCGCACATTGTCTTGAATTTTCAGCAACCCAATCTGCACTTGCTCTTTCTGATTCTCTAGCGCTTTGTGCTTCTTGCTCCTCTGCAAGCCTTGCTGCTTTTCTACAACTAATTCTATGATCATGCATTCTTAAACATTGGCAACAATACATTTGTTGACATTCTGGACATCGTATAATTTTAACTTCCACATCTTCATTTATAAATGCATATGGACACTTATACGTTGGACAAAGCTTTGATGCTGAATGCTTTGCAATCTCTAGATATTCAAGTTTCTTGATTATGCTACCATCACAAACGCCTAATCGAACTATATCATGCTTATTTAACGCTAACTCGATAACTCAAAAATAGCTTTAAAAAAATCCTTTCTCACT
>CAZMQG010000002.1:0-119702 GCA_964568625.1 uncultured Pseudomonadota bacterium
AATCAGTAACGGCACTACTTAGATTCCACGGCTTTTAAGCCGTGGCGATTCAATTCGGTTTATTTGGTCCATTAGAAAGAATAATGTAAAGAGTTATATATTTATAAAATATATTGGTAAAAATCGGAGCAATTTTCATATGTTTTTTAAAATCTTTACAAAATGTGTGGGTATTGGATTATCTTGATTGAATTGATTTTTAAAATAATGGGGTTAGTATCTGGAATGTTAAAAAAGAGGAGATTGGGATGAGAGTGTGTAAAATTTTTTTATTTGCTATTTTTTATATGGCAATTTTTTTAAAAGTTGTTTTTGCAACATCTGTGGATGGAACATCCAATATTAGATATCTTACGACAAATCAGGTTTTCCATAATAATGAGTATGCACGTGGGTTTGTAACTTTAAAATCAGGTGCGACCATATTGGAGGATGCCACAGCATTTTTTAATATACTTAATCCGTTGTACGGTGGTCTTGATTTACGTGAAACTGGGACTCTTGTACTTCAAGGAGATTTATACTTAGATACAAATTGTACACTTTCTGGAAGTGGGGTTATTCGTGGCAATGGAAATGCCATATTTATGAGTGGCGATTTAATAATTCCGGATAACTCTGTTATTCACATAAATTCGGGAACACTTATAGATGGGCAAGGACATAATCTTGTTTTTGGTCGAAGAGGTAAACTTTTTGTTGATACGGATATAACTTTGACATTGCGTAACATGCGTATTGTTCAAAACTTTAATGACTTCTCTGATCCTTGCGTAAAGCTTGCAGCATTTAAGAGTCAGCTAGCGTTTGATAATGTTGAACTTGCCCTATCACAGGATTTTTTATTTGGACAGGGGCAGCTTTTTGTTCATGGGGATGTGGTAGTTACCGGGTCATCCGCATTTATTTATCGATCCACTCAGCAGAGTTATATTGCGCCTGATAGTACATTTTATTTTGATATTGGGACCACATTTTCAGTTGTGCCCGCAACTATAACTGCCTGCAGGTTTGATTATTTGCCAACTTATACAACAAATAATTTTATTTTGATGGCAGATAAAACATCTAATTTATGTTTTAATCAAGCCTCTTTGTGTACAAGTAATACTGGGTGCAGGTTTACAAAGGGATTTGTTAATTTTGAAAATCAGTGTTTTTTAAAAAGTGATAGTACATTAGATTTACCTGGTTCATACCTTAGAAATGTTGGAGAGGCGGCTCAGGCTGGTAATTTCCCAGTTAATATATCATGTTCTAGAGATGGTAGTTACATTGCCGTTGTAAATAAACAATCAAGTACTTTGCAAATTTTTGATTCAACTACACTTACACAAATTGGAAGTGACGTGATAACAGGAATAGAACCTGTTGCAGTTTCGTGGTCAACTACAAGTACGCAATTAGTTGTAGTAAATTCTGGGGATAATACAGTTAAGGTATTTGACTTTGATGGTGCAACAACACCAAATCTTTCAGTAAGTAAAACTACAGGAACAAAGCCATCATGTGTTGCATGGTCATTATATGGAAATTTTATTGCTGTAACAAATGCAGGTGATAATACAGTGCAAATTTACAGAGCGCCGACGCTAGCTACAATTGGAAGTCCGGTGGCTGCAGGAATTTCTCCGTCGTCAGTTGCATGGGCGCCAGGGGATAGACTTTTTGCAGTTACAAATTTAGGATCGAATACGTTGCAGGTTTTTTTACTTGATTTGGATGGTACTATAACGCAACTGGCAAGTCATGCTACGGGGTTGTCTCCTACCTGGGTGGCTTGGGCACAGAATGGGATGTTTTTATCGGTTACAAATAGTAACTCAAATACATTGCAAACATTTTCTTTTGAAGATGGAGATACATTAAAATTGCTTCAGACTGTTCAGACTGGTTCTTATCCAATTTGTACGGCATGGTCTGCTGATGGAAATAATTTGGCGGTTGTAAATTATGCTTCGGGTACATTACAAGTTTCTCCATTTTATGATTTGAGTGTTCCTATGCAGATTGGAGGGGATGTTTCTATTACGTCTCCAGCCGCAGAATCATGGTCTCCCGATGGGAATTTTATTGCAGTTACTAGTTCATCTTTAAATATGTTATATATTTATTCATTTGATGGTTACAGTACGCCTAGTTTAGTTGCATCTACAGCAACCGGAATTAATCCTAGAGTATCATGGTCCAATGATGGTAGTTTTTTAGCAGTATCTAATTGGGGCTCAGATACATTGCAAGTATTTGAATTTGATGGTGTAAGTACCTTAACTTCAGTTGCATCGATTGCAACCGGTCCAAAGCCACGTTCGGTAACGTGGTCTCCTGTAGGTAATTTTATAGCATTAGTAAGTAGTGATTCTTATAAATTGCAAGTATTTTACTTCAATGGTTCAAGTACTTTGACTCAAGTTGGAAGTGATGTGGCAACAGGGGATATTCCGTTTACAGTTACTTGGTCACCCGACGGTAAATTTATTGCTGTTCTTAGTTCATATGTAAATGATGTACTGCAGGTATTTTCATTTGATGGTGTAAATACGCCAGTTCAAGCCAGTATACACACAGAAGTATCTCATGGTGCATATTCGGTGACTTGGTCTCCTATGGGAAATTATCTGGCGGTTGTTTACTTTTATGGAAACTTTCTAAGAATATTTTCATTTGATGGAGTAAGTACTTTGGCACAAGTTGGGGGTGATGCTGAAACCGGAAGTGCTCCCTACGCTGCGTCATGGTCTCCGTTGGGTAATTTTATTGCTGTTGTAAGTAATAGTGGAAATGCTTTACAAATATTTTCATTTAATGGAGCAAGTACGCCAACGCAAGTTGGGAGAAATGCTGTCACTGGGAGATATCCCAATTGTGTATCATTTTCCCAAGATGGCTGTTTTATTTCAGTATTAAACTCGATTTCAGAAACATTGCAGGTGTTTTCATTTAATGCATTTAGTTTAGATCTACAGCTTCCCAATGGGATTGAAGTTGAAAAAGCAAGTTCGGTATCATGGATAGGAAATCAATCTATTGCTGTGAGCAGTTGTGGAAATAATAGTGTAAATTTATTTGAAATTGAGCAACCGGCTATTGCCTCAGAAGTTGGTGAACTTACAATTCCAAGTCAATTGAGATCAGTAGCGTGGGCTCCCGGAAATAAGTTTGTTGCTGTTATTAATTATAGTTCTAATAGTTTGCAAATATTTTCATTTGATGGAGTAAGTTCTTTAACACAAGTTGGAAGTAGCGTTTCAACTGGTACATATCCTATAGTGGTAACATGGTCTTTGGATGCACGATTCCTAGCCGTACTTAATTCTGCTTCTCCTGCAGGCGATCTACAAGTATTTTCATTTGACGGCTCAAATACACCGACTCTTGTTGATAGTACATCAGTTGGAAGTTTTGCATCCAGATCTTGTGTATCATGGTCTCCGGATGGCAATTTTATAGCAGTTGTTACTTGGGGAGGCAGTGTATTAAAAGTATTTCCATTTAACGGGATAAATATACTTGCGCAAGTTGGCTCTGATGTGAGTACACCAAATGCTAATTCAGTTGCCTGGTCGCCAAGCGGGGAGTTTTTAGCGGTGGTGACGGAGACTTCCAGTAGATTACAAGTTTTTTCATTTAATGGAAATGATACACCAACTCAAGTGGGAGGTTCTATCGGTACTGGTTCAGCGCCACAATCAGTGTTATGGTCTCCAGCAGGTAACTTTTTAGCAGTTATATGTGGTGCTGCAAATACGTTACAAGTATTTTCGTTTAATGGGGTAAGTGCTCCTAAAATAGTAGGACAATCTGTCTCTACCGGAAGATACCCAGTTTCGGTTTCATGGTCTCCGGATGGCAATTTTATGGCTGTAGTAAATTTTTTTGCAAATACGTTACAAGTTTTTTCATTTAATGGATCAGCGCTGAAACAGGTCGGAGAATATTTATCAGTTGCAGCATCTCCTGAATTTGTGGCATGGTCGAACGATGGTAAATTTATTGCTGTTGTAGGAAGGTCTGGTAGATTGCAAGTGTTCAAAGTAAATTATGTTCCAAATAGATCTATTCAGGCCATTTCAAATGGAGTTGTGTTTGGAGATTCGTCATTGGGCTCAGTGTTCGATGCAGCTGTAAAAGTTCTTGCGGGTGCGCATGTAAATGTGGATGGTAAAGTGAATTATGATTGTGTAAATTGATAAAAACAACAAAAGTCCCCGCACAATTCTTAGACTTGTGCGGGGACTTTTGTTTTAGTGAAGTTTTTTAGATTTTTTCGAATTTAACCAGAACATTAAATTCAACGCCTAAAAAGTTTTTTTCTGTGTGCATTGTGGTTTTATCCAAGAAATCCAATGTTTTGGAGACAGCTGGCAAAAAGAATTTTTGGTAGGTTGATCTTACTTCGTAAGTTTTGTTGTCTCGTAAAATCCATTTTTTTATTGGATAATTGGACCATCGAAAGACGTTTTTTAGTCTATTCCAGATTAAGTTATGAATTTTGTGTGGATATATTATTTTTGTGATTTTTAAGTCGTGAGATATTGTACGTTCTAACGCTTGGAATCTAGATTTATTGTAATATCTGAAGTGCCCAAATTTTGCGAACTCTTCTTTAGTTGCAATTCCACTTTTTCTTCCCGGTACGAATATAATTAACTCGCCACCAGATTTTAAAACTCTTGAACATTCTTTAATCACATTGATATCGTTTTCAATATGTTCAAGCGTATGGGCTGATATTATTACATCAAATGTATTGCTTGGGAATGGAAGATTTTCGGCATCAGCTACTTTTAATTCAGCCTTAATTCCAAGCGTATCAAATTGTTTTTTTACAGTGTCGATAGTTGTCTCAGATATATCAATACCAAAACAATCGAAGTTAAGTTTTTTAGAGTTCTTAATATCCGATAGCATGCTCGAAATTCCGGTGCCTATTTCAAGAAGTTTTCCTTTTGGATTCCTGATTTGAGAAATTATTAATTTTCTTGTGCAAAAACTGCCTACATCATATCTAAATACATTATAGTCTGCAGATGAAAAATAATTATTATAGAAGTCATTTTTTAGAAGATTTGATGAATTCATTACTTTTCCAATATTTTTCGTATGTATAAATTTATTCTTATAACAACATTGTATCATAAAGGGCTTGCAGGGAGTATTGTCCAATTGATTGGTTGTAGCTTACGCTTAGAAATGTAGGAGGATATGATATCTGAAAGTCGTGATTTTCTATTATTGAGCTACTTATTAATGTTGTTACCCAAAAATCATTATCAATATTAAGTGGGCTTGTGTTATTTAGCAATATGCAAGTGGTTGCGGGTCCAGTTCTAATGTTGACAATGCAGGCAGGTGTGATTTTGCCATAAATAGCTTGATTTGCTATTTCATCATCATATATTGGAAGACTTGTTACATGGGGAATTGGATTTTTATCTAAAGCTGCAGCCTGTTCTCTTTGCAGACCCTTATAGGTTTCTTTAGGCAGGCTATGTTGGTGGCCTCTTACTAATCCACAGATTTTTGTATTATCTGAATTATAATTTTCTAAATATTTTTTTATCATACAGATATCCAGATTGATTACACATCCGCCTCGTTCACTTCTATTCAAAAGAAATTGCATTCCATATGAAATGTCGTTCCATAAAAAACCGGCTGTAGGATCTGGATTCGTTAATGCTTCGGTAAAATTTTTTATCAAGTTATCATAATCTGGGATAATATCTTTATAATATACACTTAGGGCTGCAGGCGACATGATATTTTCAGTTCCAAATTTCCATAATTTAAGACCTCCTTTTTGGGATAAATTTAGTGCATCAAATTCCAATAAATCTTTGCAATTTATTCTTATATCAATGCATGCATGCGCATAAAATGTGAATTTTGTCGGAAGTGAATTTTGATATCCAACGAAGATTCCAACGGGAAGAAATTCATAAGATTTTGAAAGTTCTTCAATTATATTAGAGATTGTTTCTTCTGATGCATCTAACAAATCTTCGAGTTCTATCTTTAGGTCGTAAGTAATTAAATTGGTAAAAATATTTTCATGATTTCCCCTGAGCATTATTACCTGCTCCGGATTATTGAGATAAAGGAGTGCTGCGGTGGTAAATGTCTCTAGCGGATAATATCCTCGATCCATGTAGTCGCCAAGAAATATTAACCTTACGTTGTTTTCCAGTTTCATTGAGCCATTATTTTTAAATAAATTTAGACTGCGCATGTTCTTAATAATATCTGTTAATCCTCTAAAATTGCCATGCAAATCACCGATTGAAATTATGCAATTGTTATTAGGTATTACCCATTTGGCAAGAAATGGGATATTAGGAATATATTCATAACATATGTCACGAATAATTTTTATTTTGCCTGTCATGAGGCCATTGATTGTTTCTTTAGGCGCTTGATTTATCCAAATATTATCATTATTTAATAATCTGGCTTGAGAGTTGTTAAATAGATTTAATATAGTTAGCATTGTGTGGGCATCTTTGGGTGAATTAAGCCAGTTTTCAAGTGTTATGCTGTTTAAGAATGATTGAATTTCTGTAGGTTGATGTCTATTTAATGATTCCATAGCCTGTGTTGGCATGTTAATCAGTAAAACAGAGATAAAAATAACTACTCTAATAAGCCTGTTCATGATTTGCCTTTCAAATTTTTTTATAAAAAAAACGACCATCGCAAAGGCATGCGACGGTCGTTGAAAAGTATATAAAATTAAATTTATGTTTTATTTTATAGTGTTGCCAAAAGCAGAGATAGTATAGACATTAATTTAATTAAAATATTTAATGAAGGTCCGGATGTATCTTTAAATGGATCGCCAACCGTATCGCCTACAACTGCTGCCTTGTGAGCAGAAGATCCTTTGCCCCCAAAATTTCCAGCTTCAATATGTTTTTTTGCATTATCCCATGCACCACCGGCGTTTGCCATTGTTAATGCAAGAACAATTCCGGTAAGTGTTGCACCTGCTAAAAATCCACCAAGAGCCATTTTACCATTTGCACCAAAGCCAAAACGAACGGCAATCGGAGCAACTAAAATAACTATACCCGGTAGGATCATTTCATACAATGCTGCGTTTGTGCTAATTTGAATGCAACGATCATAATCGGCTTCAGCTTTTCCTTCCATCAAGCCTGGGATGTTTTTAAATTGGCGACGAACTTCCTCAACCATTTTCCAAGCTGCTTTACCAACGGATTTCATTGTTAGGGCTGAAACAAGGAAAGGTAGGCATCCACCAAGGAACATTCCTGATATAATAATTGGATTTAATAAATCAAGACTAGGTACTCCTGCCTCTTGGCAATATGCAGCAAAAAGTGCAAGAGCTGCAAAAGCTGCTGATCCGATAGCGAATCCTTTTCCAAGAGCGGCAGTCATGTTGCCAAGTGAGTCTAGTTTATCTGTAATTTTACGAACTTCTGGTCCAAATCCGGACATTTCTGAAATTCCACCTGCATTATCTGCAATTGGGCCATAAGCGTCAACAGACATTGTAATTCCAACGGTTGCAAGCATTGAAACAGCAGCTATAGCAACCCCGAACAGTCCGCCAAAAAATGCATATGAAATATAAACGATGATAGCAATCGAACATACCGGAATCACAACAGATTCAAATCCAATAGAGAGTCCATAAATAAGATTTGTGCCAGCTCCTGATTGAGAAGCTGCTGCGAGATTTTTGATTGGGTTGCCACTTGTGTAGTGGTCGGTAGCTGCCCCAATTATTACGCCTGAAAAAGCTCCGAGGAAAATTGAGCCGAAAAGCGTCATATCCATGTTCATTCCCGCCAAGTAAGCATATGCTCCGGCAAGAAAGCATGCGATGGCAACATAGGTTGCCTTGTGTAAGATTAAGTTTAATTTTGATTTGAAGATAAATGCTGAGACCAATCCAAACATTGATGCAATTAAGCCTATGGCACAAAGCATTATTGGAAGAGCTATATAGCGTAAATCGTTATGATAAAACGCTACAGCCAAAGGCATTGCTCCAACAACTGAGCCAACATAAGATTCATAAATATCGGCACCCATTCCTGCTGTATCGCCTACGCAGTCACCAACGTTATCTGCAATAACTGCCGGATTACGAGGGTCGTCTTCAGGGATCCCCATCTCAACTTTTCCAACAAGATCGGCTCCAACGTCAGCCGCTTTTGTATAAATTCCGCCGCCAACGCGTGCAAAGAATGCTATTGAGCTTGCGCCGAATCCAAAGCATGTGATGATGTTGATAAAATCATAACCCGGATTTTGTGCAAACAAGAAGAATATAATTCCAAGACCTAATAAGCCAAGTGTTGCAACAACAAAACCCATTACAGAGCCGCCAAGCAATGCTGTCAAAAATGCAGAGCGTTCACCTTCATTTTTGGCTTTTAAGGTTGTTAGTTCATTAGCTCTGGTAGCAGCCTTCATTCCAACATATCCGGCAAACATTGAGGATAGCGCGCCACAAACATAAGTCAGTGCAGATACTGCACCAAAAACTAAAAATAAAATTGTAAATATTATTGCTATAACAACGGCGAGAACGGAGTATTCTTTGTGAAGGAATGTCATGGCTCCGTTACGAATCAAATCTGCAATATGAGCAGATCGCTTGTCTTCGTTGGTGTAAGATGTCACCTTTTTATAAAGAATGCTTGTAAGTAAAATTCCCAACGCAGAAATTCCACTGAACACCAGTAGATAATGCAGTAATTCCATAAAACTCCTTAAAAAATAACCAAACATATCTGTTAATTCTTTTTTGACTTGATATGACAATTTTAAAAGCCGGAGTGCTTTTTGTAAAGCCCAGATTTAGATATGTTGAGAAATTATTAACTTGAAGATGCTTTATGTATCCGTGTATTTGCGTTTGCAAGTCTGAATAGCTTCTGTTAATCTGCGGCTTAAGTATTTTATAAATATGTTTAAATTTGGATTGGGCTTTCTAGGAGAGTTTTATGCAGTTTATGGCTTTGGGCAGTAATTTAATTTCAAATATTGAAAATTGGGTAAAAAAATCTGTAGTTCATCGAATTATTTTTTGTCTGTGCTTATCATGGTTTTATGCGATTTGTTCGCAATGTATTATACCGCTTCCATTTAATCTTGTTCCGGTGACATTGCAGTCCGTAATGTTTTTATTTTGTGCGTGGATTTTTGGCTATCCTGCAGTAAACGCATATTTTATGTATATTATTCAAGGGATATTTGGTGCTCCATTTTTTTCAAGGTTTGGGTCAGGAGTGGCTCATTTGCTTGGCCCTACTGGGGGATACCTGATTGGATTTGCTGTAGCAATGCTACTAATGGTATTTTTGCGTGATTTTAAGCCGGCATCTAAAATTTGGTTGTTGATTAGCTACTGGTTTTGCTGTATTTTGTACTATACGTTTGGGTTGCTTCAGTTGAGCTGTTTTGTGCCATCAAACAAAATTTTGGCGCTAGGATTGTATCCATTTATTCTTGGTGATTTTGTAATCAAAGCAATTTTCATCTTAATTTTGACAACAGCATTTTGGCGCAGAAAATTATAGTAATTTAGATCCTGGATCAAGTCCCCGATTTATGTACAAGGTTTTGGTGGACGTGGCAGGATGAAAAAATAGGAAAGTTTATGTCTTCAAATAAAAATATGATATCCCCTTTTGTCGGTGTGCTTATATGTATAAACACCATGATTGGTGCCGGGCTTTTTATTAATGCCGCTACTCTTGCCCAAAAAGCAGGGCCATGGGGATTTGTAGGATATATTGTATCGGCATTGCTTATGTTGCCATTAATTTTGAGCGTCAGTACGCTTGCGAAATTACATCCTGTTTCAGGGGGATTATACGTTTTCAGTAAAAATTACATTGGTAATTGGGCTGGATTTTTTAGTGGATGGAGCTATTTTCTGGGTAAAACGGCAGCAGCAGGTCTTTTGATGCATAAATTTGTTCAATTTTTTCAAGTACAATTTAGTTTTTTTAATCAATTCCCTACGTTGGCTCTTGATTATTTTGTTTTAATTTTTTTAATATCAATTCATATTATTGGTGCAAGAATTGGGGGAAAACTTCAGTATTTATTTGTAACTCTTAAAATGTTGCCAATATTTTTTGTTTTTGTATTTGGTTTTATTACATTTGATACGGCATTTTATCAATTTGATATAAGCGATTTTTCAAGCCTATTTTTAATTATTCCGGTATGCGTTTTTGCATCAACGGGATTTGAAATTATTTGCTCGGTTGGGCACTTAATTACAGATTCTTCGAAAAATATCAAAAGTGTTATTTTGATTGCGTTTGGTATTGTTGTGTGTATAAATACAATATTTCAAGGGGTTATTTTTGGGGCTCTGGGATGGGCAATATCAAGTTCAGGAATTCCAATTTTGCCATTGGCTCAAAAGGCTATCCCAACATATGAAATTATCGGAAGAATATTAAATGGCTCTGTTTATGCAGCTATTTTGGGAGCCTGTTTTTCGATATTTACTGCAAATTGCTGGAACTTGTTTACATTAGCAGAAAATAACCATCTTCCGTTTAAAAATATTCTTACAAAGCTTTCAACAAAGCAGATCCCATGGGTTGCTTTAATTGTTGAAGGTTTTATAACAGCAATCATATTGGCAATCACAAGTGCACAGTTGCCGTTGATGAATGTGGCGGTTTTTTCGCAGCTTATTGCTATGCTTCTTAGTGCAGTTGCAGCATTTTATGCTGCCAAATCTACTATTGATTTTGGATTAAGTCGATGGGTACCTATTTTAGGAATTTGTACTGCATCTTATATTTTATTTGTGTCGTTGTTTAATATTATAAAATTTGGAATATCATTTTCTTTTTTATCAATATTCTTAATTGGAATTGCAGCGGCAATAATTAAAATGGTGCCACGCAAGTGTGACACCAATAAAATTTCTTAGTATTTTAAAAAATAGTACTAGTCGTTTCTAACTCTTCTTTTCTTAGATTTAGACTCACGTTTTGTTGGAGCTTTTCGTTTTAGAGAAGTTGTTTTTGTTTTTTCAGTAGGTAGTGTGGATGCTGTTCGGAGTCTTACCGTAGGAAGATAAAGATCTCTGAGTAAGGAAAAGCTGAACATATGCAAAACATCTGCAGGTACTATTGTTTCAGGATTTTTTGCTTCATAATAATATCCTGCATAAATTTTTGCCAAATCCTGTGCGGTGTCCATAATTACGCCTGCTTTAGGTTTATTTTGTGCAGGAGTATTTTTGTAAATATGGCTATAGATTTTTTTATATCCGTCGCTAATTCCCTGAGTCTCTAAAATTTCATCTGCCATTTTTATAATAAGAACCAATCTGTCTTTTAATGCAGGTATGATAAAACTTTTTAAAAATTCGACAGGAACTTTTTTTGATGTTTCTATTCTTTTACTTGTTAGTATTTTCCACGTATTACAAAATTGTGCCAGATTTTTTCTAATATAACCTTCAACGCTGTCTGTAGAGTTATTTTTTGATGTTGATGTGTCTTCAGGATTTAGAAGTACGGTTCCTGCTTTTAGCTCAGTTTTTTGTTTGATGATGTTTGCCAGAAGGTGTGCTGTGATTGTATCTTGAATTATGCCTGATATAAGTTTTTCAAAAAGAAACTCGCGAGTTTCGGGTTTTGCATAAGATTTTTTGCTGCTGAGTTCTTTAGTGATCCAGTTGGAAACTTCTTGTTTTAAATCTTTATCTTGTCTCATTTCCAACATTAATTCTCCCCAGGTGAGAGTTTCGTCCGGTTGAACTGTTGCGGCATTAACGCATGGATTAAATAAACCCAGCGTCAATATTGATAACGAGAGGATTTGAACTCTTTTCATAATAAGTCCTTTCCTTTTTCCATTTTTTAACAGACTACCAACACTTTATAAACGCGATTTTAAACTTTCTAATTTTTGATTTAATTGATTTAGTTTAGTTTTTAATTCAGTCAGGTTATTACGAAGTTGGAGAAGGGCTCCCTGAAGTTTTTCGCTTGGGTGCATCTCTATGGTGGGTTTAGCTGCAAATAAGTCTTTTAATGCATCAGGAATATTTATTTGTCCAGGTATAGGTTTAGTAATTGGTTTACTATGGAGCTCGGATTGTGCATATTTCCCTCTGTATTGCTGAATTACTTTTGTGAAATTTTCATATAACATTGGGGCATATTTTTCTTGTTTCATTTTCTCAGATAACCCAGATTGTGCTCTTTGAGTGATTGAATAATAAATTATGCTGTGAATGTAAACTTGATGCATTGTGATAAGGAATTTGGCAAGTTCTATGTCTATAAAGTATTTTGAATCGGAATTAAAAAGATCAAGTAATTTGGCAAGGGCATCGTCTTTAAGTCCTAATGATGTGGGAATTGTACGCATGTATAAGTCTCGATTTTCATATATATACCAACTTTGGATTTTGTTTGATAGATATTCGTTCAAAATTCTTTGGGCAAAAAATTCTCCTAATGTTTCAATTACTTCTAATTTACTTTTAAATTTGGTGTCAATTTGTGCTTGCATAACAGGTCTTAATTGCTCGGGTATTTCACTTAGTATTCTTGCATACAAAGCCTTTTTGTCCTGTTCGCTAAGATATGGATTTAGTAGATTTTGATAAATGCATGATTCTATTGCGCTTAAAATCGCTTTTTCATTTCCCTTTGTCGATTTGATTTTTGTTCTCAATTTTTCCTGGATAATTTCCTTACTTTCAGGTTTAAATATATTAAAAAAGGCAAGAATGTCTTTTTCACCATCTACTGTTCCTACGATTTCTCCGGTTATTTTCAGTATTAAATCAATTCTTTTTGACAAATAAACTCGAAGGTCTTCCATTGATGTGGACGCAATATCTCTTCCTGAAGAATCTTTTGTTAAGAAAAAATTTCTGAAAATTGATATGAAATTTTTCCAGAATTCTTGTGAATGATCTTTGTAATAATCTGATTTAGCCTTAAAATATGTTTCGTATGACTGGCCGAGAATTTTTTTTGATTCTGGGTCATGCCAATTCCAGTCATAAAAAAGTATTAGAAATGTTGTCCATGATTCAGTTAGGGGTTCTAGTTTTTCTTGAATTTTGTTTTTTAAGCTGTTTAAAAACACTTCCATGTTTATTGGGTTTTCCAATACTTCATTTAAGCTTATTTCTTTACCACTTATTTTTTTTGCTTTTACGCATTCTGCTAGTAAATGAGCGATCAGTGTATCTGAGATAATGCCTTGAATGAATATTTTTAGAGCTTCAGATGTTGTTGGAGCTGCTATATGTTTTAGTCTTTCTTTTGCATCATTTGGGTACTGGAATTGAAAAGTTGTATTGCTTGATATTTCTATTAATTTATCTTGAATTATAGGTTTTAATTTGTTGAGTTCATCTGAAATTTCTCCATTCTTACAGGATCCTTTTTTTTCGTATTCATAAAAGTCTTCTAAAAAAGCTCTCCAAGATATTTCATGAGGCATTTTTATTTTATAATATGCTCTTATTTCGATTGGCTGTGGTTTTTCATCTAAACCAAGTTCAGAAAGTGTACTTGAGTAATCAGATATTTCTTTAAAACTTATTTTTGTAACTTCAGTTTGATCCGCAATCCCTAATTTTTTAAGGATCTCAAATCTTAACGTTCCAATTGTTTTATTCGAAGGGATTAAAAAATTGTCAGGGATTTCTACATTGTCCAATATAACTTTAAAAGAGATGGGCTGAGGTTGAATGATGGTTAGTTCTAATGTTTTTTTATTGAATTTTACAAGTGTTTGATTGGTGCTTAATTTTTTCCCTGCAAGTGTTAATTTTTGTTCAAAATTTTTATGACCTGTGACTCTTGAAATTAGATTTTTTAAATCTAATATTGTAATACTTGGACTTACTAAAAATTCTGCATGCGTTTTGCTTGGTAATTCTATTGTAATTATGATTTCAGTTGTTTTATTTTTGGGATATACCCAACCATTTTCAGTTTCGACGACGAAAATAGAATTTTCTTTTTTCAAATCTCCAATAAATTCTATTTTTACGGGGTCTTTTATTTTGAGTTCTTTTTTTATTGCTTGGGCAATAATATCTTGGTCTAACTTTTCGAAATTTACGTGAATTTTCCCGATTACGTGGCTATCGTTATTATGATCTACCAGATACACCAGAGTTCCAAAACTATTTTGTATAAGCAAAAATAGAAATATAACTGAAATCACAATTGATTTTAACTTCATCACAACTCTCCTTTTCACAAACATTTAAAACTCTATTTTTTCTCCGGTCATTTCTTTAGGTTGTTGTAACCCTATAAAATTTAATATAGTCGGTGCAATACTTGAGATGCCAAATTTTGGTTTGATTGACCAGCTCTCTTCTTGCTTGCTTTGCATATCTTTTGATACAAGAATAAAAGGCACCGGATTTTGGGTATGTGCCGTAAGAGGGGTGCCGGTTACAGGATCTATCTTTTCTTCGGCATTACCGTGATCCGCTGCAATAAACATTGTCCCATTCATTTTTTCAACAACAACTTTGTACAGTTGTTCAAGTTGCTTGTCCAAGTATTCACAGGCCTTAACCGTTGCATTAAAATCTCCGGAGTGGCCAACCATGTCGGCGTTGGCATAATTAATCAGATAAAAATCTGCTGGTTCTGTCTTTAACGAGTTTAAAACAGTTTCTGTTATTTCGTTTGCACGCATTTCAGGAGAATTGATATAGTTTTCGGTTTTGATGGATGGAATTAAAACCCGTGTTTCATTTGGTGCTTGGTGATCTTGCATTCCGTGGAAAAAGTAGGTTACGTGGGCATATTTTTCAGTTTCAGCGATTATAAATATTTTGCGGATTTTATTATCAGGGGTTGTTTTTTCTGCCAGTACGTCCAGTATGGTGTTTGTTATCTTTTCGCGTTCAAATAAAACGTCATTGTTAAATTTTGTAAAATCTTGATTATACCTGGTTGGTGTTATGAAGAATGCAAGTTCGTGATTTGTGCTACACAGCTTTTGCACTTTGAATTTGTCGAAATTTGGGTTAATAAAGCTTTCTGTTATTTGTTGTGCGCGGTCAGGTCGGAAATTGAAAAACACAATTCCATCGCCGAATTTAATAAAGCCATTTGGCTCAATAAGTGTAGGCTTGACGAATTCGTCAGTTATCCCTGCAGTATATGCCCGGTTGATAATAGTTTGCCAAGTGGTGGACGTAGAAAATTGAATTGCAGAGTTGCTCTGGAATTGTTGAAGGTGGTCTTTAACATGAACCGCTGGGTTTGAGCCAATTAGCATATCATAATATTGCTTAGTTCTATCCCAATTATTATCTCGGTCCATGGCATAAAATCGACCTGCTACGCTTGCAATTTTGCCACAGTTTAGCTTTTTACATTCGTCTTCTAAGCTATTGAGATAAATTGAAGCGCTTTTGGGTGCTACATCTCTACCGTCAAGAATTACGTGTATAAATACATTAGTAAGCCCAGATTTTTTTGCCAATTTTAAAAAGGCGTATAGGTGAGACTCGTGGCTATGTACTCCCCCGTCTGAGAGTAGGCCTATAAGATGAAGTGCTTTATCTGTCTTTTTTATTTTATTAAAATTGTTTATTAACATTTTATTTTCAAAGAAATCACCGGATGTAATTTCATCATGAAATTTTTTAAGAGCAGATTCAACAACGCGACCGGAGCCTATTGTTAGGTGGCCGACTTCCGAGTTTCCGATGTATCCTGGGGGCAACCCAACATATTCGCCTGAGGCATTCAGCAGAGTGTGTGGGTAATTTTGTGTTATCCAATTCCAAAAAGGCATTTTGGCATGCGCTACCGCATTACCTTGCGATTTGAGGCTGTGGCCGAACCCGTCAAGAATTACAAGCATTATTGGGGATTTATTCATGGTAAATCACTTTAATTTTGATATATTTTCAAAAAACTTATTTTTACGTTACAATGCATCTTATACTTAAACTTAAATTATGTTTGAATTTTAAAAATTGTTATTTTTTAAAAAGGGTAACACTATGAAGCGTTATTTGGCAATATTATGCAGCAGTATTTTTCTTTTTTCTTCCTTGGGTTTTGGTTTTATGCATGCTGTTGACCAGAGTGAGTCAGAGTGCGTTTTACAGAATTCTGTTGATAAATTGGCTGAAGATATATCTTCAGGTGCTGTTTCTGTAGAAGAAGTTTCCTTGAGTGATATTTCTGTAGATGATATTGATTTGGTCGAAAAAGATTATTCTCTTAAAGATCTGACGTTTGGGGATAAATTACAGTTGCTGTGGTTTGCAATAACAACCGGTGAACTTAAAAATATGGTAATAAAACACGTTTCAACAAATAAACGTAAATATATATGTGGTGCGGCAGCAAGTGCAGCAGTTTTGGCGGTAGTGACTGCATATTATTTAACTCAAAAAAATCAAAAGGTTCTTGCCCCTAAAAATTAAGTATGAATGAACGGCATCTTTTTACTTTATTTTGTAAAGATTTATCACAATTTATCTCGGGCAGAGTGGGGTGTCAGGTTGAAATTTCTGACCGTGATTTATGGCAGAGAATTACCAAAGTTTTGCGCTTGAGAGCCGGAGAGAATATACTGTTATTTGATGAGAATGTTCATGCTGATGTTATTGTTTTGGAAAAAACATTTGCGAAAAAAGAGCTTGTGGTCTTATTTATCGAATCTGTAAATTCTAACCAACCGCTCAAGCCGAATATAACGTTGATGCCATGTCTTTTAAAAAAAGATGCGTTTGAAGATATAATATATGCAGCTGCTCAAATGGGTGTTAATAAAATCATTCCGATTTTATCAGATAAAGTGCAACGTTCATGGGGGGAAAAAAAAGAGCGTGAGCGACTGTTTAATATAATGGTGGCTGCATGTGAGCAGTCGAAAAACTTTTTTTTACCTGAAATTTGTGAACCTGTTAAAATTCAGGATATTACAAGACAGCTATCTGGAGATTCTATATCTCAGATACGAACATCCGAAAATATACCAAGTCTAAAAATTTATTTTGATCAAAGCGGGGCATCTTTTGTTGATTTACTTAAAAAAATTAAAGAAAACAATGCCCAAAAGAATTATGACTTGGATATTGTTCTGTTCTTTGGCCCTGAAGGGGGCTTAACTACCCAGGAAGAAAAGCTTTTATCTGACCTTCATTTTGAGACTTATGCTCTTACCCCTACAATATTGCGTGCACGCGAGGCCGTAATTGTTGGATTGGGTGGCGTAAGAAGTGCGAGATAAATTTATTCGCCGTCGCCAAAAAACCCCATGATTTATCAAGCATGTGTATGAATGGCGCGGTGAACCCGACGAAGCCTTGGCGAAGACGGGTTTGGCTATGACGAATTTCGCGTGATACAACGGTCTTAAAGCCGTTGTACACTTCATTTTCTGATCGCAAAGTACTGTGTTTTTAGATATAGTGGCGAAATCTGATTTTCTATATTTTCTTTTTTTAACCAACATTCGTATGCAATTTGGCCAATTACTTTGGCACTGGCAAGTAGTGGTTCATCAAGAATTACTGCCTGATCTGAGAGTAAATGTTTGATATTGGTTTTATAAAGTTGGCTGCCCTGACCACAGAATAAAATTTTCTGATCTTTAAATTTTGATTTTATGTCATCCAATAAAATATCTATATTTTGGCAACCCTGTGTTGATTCCAGTATGTTTTTGGCATCAGTTTTGGAAACTAAGAAGTAGGCTTCGTTGTTATAAGCGTTTAAGAGGGTCACAATATTTTGAATATTCGTATTTTTTGTATCTGATTTACTATCCAGTGCTTCTTTAGCAAGTGCATCAAGGCCACTGATTCCTATTAATGGAATTTTATTATTAAAAGCAATACCATTTATGGTTGCTATTGTGACACGCAGTGATGTGAAGGCTCCGGGGCCTTTGTCGACAGCTATAAAAGATAAGTTTGTAAGTGATAAGTTATGTTTTTTTAAAAGAGAATCTAAAAACATGATCAGACTTGAACTAGCACGTACATCTAATTTTGTTAGAGAATCCAGGCAGACCTGGTCCTGAAAGAGTGCGATATCAAGCTTATTGTGTGTTCCATGAATGCTGACAAATTTAAATGACATAAATTTATTCGTGTTGTTTTTTTAGCTTTTGGCGTTGGTAAAATAGACTGAAAGCGTCATCTTTTAATGTATTTTCTTTTTTTTCTATAATTTTACCACAATTTATACATTTCCATCCCTCGAAATTGATGAAGTGATCAAAGAATGACTGAACAACCAGCAAACCTCCACATTTAGGACACTTCATGCAATCTCCTCTTTTTCTAGGTTTTTGCTCTAATTATCTTGAAGTTTAAATTTAAGACAATCAGACATGATAAACCCTTCTCTATTCTTTATGGTAGCATAATAACGATTAATGTCCTAAGCATTTTTTAAAAAATTAAAAATTGTCGTATTTGCGCTTATAAACATGGTTTAATTCAAAAAACCTATTTTTAAACAAAATCATATTTTTTGTTAAATTTGCAGGGTGCTAGTTTTTGGGGTTTTTTAATTTATCAATGGTTTCTTTTTCTAGTATTTGAATTTCCAAATCAATTTTGTTTTTGTTTTCCTGCTCATTTTTGAAAATTGACTGTTCTTTAACTTTTGAGTCACACACTTGCTCAGTTAATTCTATTTTATTCTGACATTCTTTTTTTTGAGTGCCTAACTCTGAAATTAATTTTTTCATGTCAGTTGTTATTTTTTGATTTTCATCAACTTTATTTAATAATTCTTTGTTTGTAACTTGAAGTTCAAACATCTGGCGGCCAAGCATTTCGGTTTTCTCCCTGAATTGTACTTTTGCCAGTTGCAGTTCTGGGAATTCACTGGCTTTTTTACCACTTATTTCTTCGATTATATTAATGGTAAGAGCCCTTATGTCGTTATCAGAAATGGATTTTTGTTTTTGTATGGAATTAATTTCGTAAAGAAATTTCAACCGAATTTGTTTTTTTTGTGCAGCATTTAGCTCTAAATTTTCAATGATGGCGTCAGATTTTTTAATTGCTGTTGTGATAGAATCTAATTGAGTATTTTTGTTTATAATTTGGTTGTAATTTGGGTCGGATAAGTATTTTGATGAACGGAGTGTCTTGTCAAACCATATTTTTTGTTTTTCAAACTTATTCATAAAATCACTTACCTGATTTGGATCTTCTGCGTCTAGAATTATTTTTTGTAAGAATGTCGTATTTGTATTGAATTCTTTTTCAGCTGAAATTTTTGCGTTTTCGGGGATGGGGTCAAAATTTATCGAATATTTTTCTAAATTATGCATTTCAACAGGGAGGATTTGGTCTACTGATTTTTGCAGATTGGCCAAAGTCATTTGCTCGCGTTGAGCTTTGCGAATTTTAAGGGCTTCTTCGTCAGCCTTATCGATTATTTCAAGAATCTTCAGTGTGGCATCTTTTTTGAAATTTAATATATCTGTTTTTATTTTATCATTAATTATATTTAGTTCCTGTTTTGCTTCTTTCGTTAGATCTTGAGTCTCTTGAGTAGCGGATTTTTTAATCGAGGTAGTTTCATTGTAGGCTTTTTGGCATATGGTTTCGATATTGTGTTCAAGTTTTTTATTTATTTGAGAGACCTCTTCTGTTGTTTCTTCTTGTAATTTTTTTACTCTTAAGTCTGTTTGAGCTTCCAAGTTCTCGGCCTTTTGTTCTGCTTTTTGTAAAAGATCAACTATTTCTGTGCTTTGATTTTGTTTTAGATCAGTTAAAATTTGTTTGAACATATTGGATTTGGTGGCGTTTAAAGTATTCATCGATGGATAGCTAATGATAGCTATTAAAAATAATAAGAATAATCTAATATTTGCCATTTACGTCCCCTCTTATCTAGTTTCCCCCGATTTTAAAATCTATTCTTCTAAGAATATTCTAGAGAATTGGGAACACTTATTTCAATAAATTTCAATAAAACGTAGCTTTTTTTTACTGACAGGGTATCATAGAAACCTACAGCACCTCTTTTTTATCAATTGATCAATCGGTCGTGCAGGAGACGTGAATGATAGTTAAAAGTAAAAAAATATTAACTTTGGTTTTCTCGATATCAAGCCTATTTTTTTTGGCTTCAAATTTTGTTTCACTAAACGCTGAATCAGAGCAAGGTGTACAAGGCAATCTGTCTGATTCTGACGATTTAAATTCTGACAATTTGGCAGATTTGAACTCTGAGGAAAAAAAGCCGAACAAGGTAATTAATCAAATTATTGTTAAGGGGAATAAAAACGTTGGAACCCCTGTTATTTTAAATAGAATTCCATATAAAGTTGGAGATGTTTTTGATCAGGGCAAAAGTGCTGACGCAATCAATAATTTGTGTGATCTGGGCTATTTTAGGCAAGTACAGCTTGAAGGTGAAAATGTTTCCCCGGAATCAATGAATTTGATTGTTATTGTAGAAGAGAAAAAATTGATTGAAAAAGTGGAGTTTAATGGGAATAAGGTTGTTACAACTAAAAAGTTAAGAGAGACCTTAAATGTTGATAAAATCAACACTATTGATGAAATATCAGCTCAAAAATTGATCAAAGAGATAAAAAAGGCTTATAAAGAGGAAAATAGGCATAAGCTTAATATAGATTTTGATCTTCTTCCAAGTAAAGACAATGCGGATAAAGTTATCTTGTTGTTTAAGATTAATGAAGGTCCAAAGTCCTTAGTCAAAAGAGTGTATTTTTCCGGAAATAAAAATATTCCTGATCGTAAATTGCGAAAAGTTGTTTTTACGAGAGAAGATTGGTTGCTTAGCTTTTCTGATGGGGCAGGGACTTATGACGAAGAGGCTGTGGAAATAGATAAGCATCGTATTGAATACTTTTATCGTGACAATGGATATTTGCAAGCAAAGGTCTATAAAAGTAAAATTGATTTTTCTAGAAATGAAAAAGATGTTACCGTAATTTTTTATATTAAAGAAGGCTCTCAGTTTATCGTTCGGGATATTCGAGCTCCCGGAGATGAAATTTATGGAGAAAGTGAGCTTATGCCATTGATTAGCCTTGAATCAGGTAAACCCTTTTCGCAGGCAAAGCTTGTCGAGTCTATTAACTTAATTCGAGAATTGTGGGGGAAAAAAGGATATATCTATGCTGATGTTTATCCTCAGATAAAGCCCGATGAAGAAAATAATGTTGTTGATGTAACTTTTAATGTTGAGCGTGGCAATAGGATGTATGTCAATAAGATTGATATTACCGGTAACAAGTACACTCATGATAAAGTTATTCGTCGTCAACTGGATGTTTATGAGGGTGATCTTATAACAAGTAAAAATATGCGTAGATCGAAGAATCAGGTAGAATATCTTGGTTACTTTGAGCGGGGTGGAGTGGATTGGAAAATTCACCGCATCACAGATGATTTGGCTGATCTTGAGATGATTGTTCAGGAAGCCAAAACTGGAAATGCAAATGTAGCATTGAGTTATGGTAGTGATAAAATAACACCACAACCGTCGCTTCACGGATCCGTAAATGTTCAAAAAAATAATTTATTTGGACTTGGATATAATACAAGTGCCATGGTTCAGGCAAGCAGGCATCATTTACAAAGGTTAGAGGGAAGCTTTGAAGATTCCCATATTTTTGATACCAATATTTACGGGTTTGTAAATCCATACTGGCATTGGATGGAATATAGCCAGTGGGGAAGGTCTGTTGATCGCAGTCCAATACAAAAAATTGCCGGTTTTGATTTACGGCTTGGTTTTCCTTTGACCAGTATTGATAAGCGGTTGCAGGTGGTTGTTGACATGGGGTATGAACATATTAGAAATAATAATCCAAAAGCTCTTAATGATAGGGTTCGCCCAATTGTTGACAGAACATTTCAAGCTGGTGATTTAACTTGGATTGGACTTGATTTTATTAAGGATACTCGTAACCATAAAGTTTATCCAAGTGATGGTTATAAGATTATTTTATCTACAAGACTTGCTCCAACAAAAATTAATAACAATTTTGGTTTTTTCAAAGCTGAATTGGATGCCAGTTGGTATTATGCTTTAATCGGACAAGATTCGCTTGTTCTTGCAATGCGTGCCAGGGGCGGTCGAGTTAGTGATTTAAGTAATAAAACCATCCCATATAAAGAACTTTATCAAATGGGTGGGCAGGATACGGTCAGAGGTTTTTTATGGGGTGGCGTTGGTCCTGCTTGGAAACCTAGCGATGCGCCACTTGGTGCAAGAAATGCCGTTTTATTTGGAACAGAGTTAATATTCCCACTGATTGCAGATTATTCAATGAAGGGACATGTTTTCTACGATGCAGGTTGTGGATGGAGTACCCCGCCAATTACACTTAAAGATGATGTGTATAATATTAACGATTATATAGTACGAAATAAATTTGATTTACGACATTCTATTGGATTTGGTGTAAATTTGGTTAATCCGTTCCCCGCCAAAATCGATTGGGGTTTCAAGCTTGATCGTAAAAAGAACATGGGCGAATCTCCTTACGAATTCCATCTGAGTATGAATTACGCCTGGTAGAGTTAGCTTTTGCATCAGATGATCTTACGAAAATTATGATTTGGCAAAACTTGTAGTTTTACATAGATTTCTGGGAGATTAGTCAGTGATGCTCAATTTTTTTTATAAAAATTTCATGGGAAGACTTATACGTCTTCCCATGACTTATGTATGGTTTTCTCAATTTGGTGGTGCATTTGCAGATTCAAGCATAAGTCGATATTTTATTAAATCATTTATTAAACGTAACAAAATAGACATGTCTGATTATATTGTTCCTGAAGGTGGGTATAAAACTTTTAATGAATTTTTTTATCGCAAATTAAAACCAAATAGAAGAATCATCGATTCAGATTCAAATTCAATTATCTCTCCTGCTGACAGCAAACTTTTAGTAATTCCGGAGATAAATATTCAAACGTATTTTTTTGTTAAAGCTTGCAAGTTTGATCTTGAAAGTTTTTTGCAAGATCAAGATTTGGCAAATGAATTTTCTGGGGGAACCCTTTTTCTTTTTAGGCTTGCTCCCGAAAATTATCATCGTTTTCATTTTCCATTTGATTGTGTTGCAAGTTTGCCACATAGAATTAAGGGTAAGTTTGAATCGGTAAATCCGGTAGTTTATAAATCAGGCATTCAGCCATTGACTGAAAACGAACGTCATTTGATTGTTTTAGATTCGGAAAAATTTGGCAAAGTTCTTTTTGTTCCGGTTGGGGCAATGCTTGTTGGCAAGGTTGTTGAAACTTACGATCCGAAAAAATTTAATAAAAAAGGCGATGAAGTTGGATTCTTTGCATTTGGAGGTTCAAGCATTGTTATGGTATTCAAAAAAGGTGCAGTGATTCCTGATGAAACTTTTATCCAAAATTCTTTACATGATAGAGAGTCTGCAGTTAGGATGGGACATAAAATAAATAAGTTTATTGATTAAAATCGTGATTTATGTCTAAAGTTTAAATTATTAAAATTGGGGTAGTGGTTATGTCCAAATTTATAGAAATTTATCCTTCGCTGATGTGTGCGGATTTATTAAATCTGGCAAAAGTTCTTTTCGATTTGGATGATTACTGTGATGGTTATCACATTGACGTTATGGATGATCACTTTGTTCCAAATTTGACTATGGGCCCAGATTTTGTGAATGCGATTGCTGCAGCAACACAAAAGCCAATTCAAGTTCATTTGATGGTTGATAATCCAAAATCTTGGGTTAATAGGTTGAAGCTCAGTAAAAAAGATACTTTTATATTTCATTATGAAGCCTTTGAATGCTTTAGCTCCATGAAAGAGCTGGTTGTTAAGGTCAAAGAAAAAGGATGGAAAGTTGGTATGGCTTTTAATCCACAGACAAACATATCTTTGGTTGAGCAATATATTAGTGTTTTTGACAAAATTCTTATGATGGCGGTTAATCCTGGGTTTGCGGGACAAAAATTTATGCCTGAAGTTATAGAAAATGTAAAAAACATCATTACTTGTAAAAAAACTCAAAATGCAAATTTTAAGATTTACATGGATGGTGGAATTGGCAAAGATAACATAAAAATGGTTGCCCAGCTTGGAGTAGACGCTGTTGCGGTAGGATCGGCTATTTTTTCTGAAAAAAATCCGGTCCAAGCGTTAAAAGAACTTTACGAAATCGCAAAACCTACTTAAATTGATAGATTAGGTTTTTAAGTTTTAAAATACATTTATTTTTTCAAGATTGGGAAGGCGTTAGATGCAAGTTGTAAACACGGCAGCTAAGCTTAAAGTTGGCGTATTATTTGGTGGAAAATCAATTGAACGAGAAGTATCATTAAATTCCGGGCGAACAATTTGTGACCACCTTGATACTGATAAATACGAAGTTATTCCTTTGTTTCAAGATGAAGATGGGACATTGTATAATCTTCCATGGCATTTTTTACATCGTGGTAAGATTTCCGATTTTCAATCAAGATTGGCAAAAGAGGCTCAAAAAATTACCTGGGATGATCTAAGAAATTTGGTTGATTTTGTTTATTTGGCAGTTCATGGGCGGTTTGCTGAAGACGGAACCATTCAAGGTATGCTTGAAATTTTGCATATTCCATATTTGGGTAGCAAAATATTTGGAAGTGCTCTTGGAATGAACAAATTAGTTCAAAAAGAGATTTTTAGTACCAATGGAATTGATGTTGCTGCCGGAATTACTATTCATAAATCTGAAGTTGATTCTTTAAATGTTGATGATGTTCTACTTCGTCTCGAAAAAGCCGGAACAAAATTGCCATGCATTGTAAAGCCAATTCACGAGGGATCCAGTCTTGGCGTGTCAAAAGTTTTAACAGAAGATGAGCTTATTCCAGCAATAAAAAAAGCTGCTTATGTTGATGCTCGCAGAGTTCAAGATGTCATTGTCGAAGAAAAAATTGAAGGCATGGAATTTGTTTGTGTATCATTGCAGAAAGCTGTTAAAAAAGATGGGAAGATAGAAGCGGAATGGTTTACATTTCCCATAACGGAAGTTGTACCAGAAGGACAGAGTATTTATGATTATGAACAAAAATATATGCCTGGCCGTGCAACAAAAATTACTCCGGCTCGTTGTTCAGATCAGGATTTGCAGAAAATTTCGCAAACTTGTATAAAGGCATCAATTCTTTTGAATTTCGCAACAATTTCACGAATTGATGGTTTTTTGACAAAAGATGGAAGAGTCATTTTAATTGATCCGAATACTTTGACGGGAATGTCGCCTGCAACGTTTTTATTCCACCAGGCCGCAGAGTATGGAATGAGTCACACCCAACTTATAAATTATTTGATCGAAACTGAATTAAAGTTAGCAGGAATGCTTGAATTTTCAGGTGAAGATAACGGAGGCAAGGGAGCTTTTGTGGAAACTAATAAACATGATGAAAAAAAGTTACGAGTAGCGGTGTTGTTAGGTGGTGCCACAAACGAACGTGAAATTTCGCTTGAATCCGGAAGAAATATTTGCTATAAACTTTCTCCTCAAAAGTATGAATGTATTCCACTTTTTGTTACCAATTCACATGAGCTTTATAAATTAGATCAACGTTTATTGATCAAAAATTCGACAAGAGAAATATCAAATATGCTTGATAAGGAGCAGAATGTTTCTTGGTCAGCATTGCCTGATATTTGCGATTTTGTCTTTATTGGGTTGCATGGTGGACTTGGCGAGGGTGGAGGCGTTCAGGGTGCTCTTGAAATGTTGGGCATTCCCTACAATGGATCAGGTGTTTTACCCAGTGCTCTATGTATGGACAAATTTAAGACAAATAATTTTTTACGAGGGCATGGCTTTGATGTACCCGATTCTTTTTTGGTTACACTTCAAGATTGGAATAAAAAATCCATCAAAGAAAGAGACGAATTTATTGATGCAAATTTAAAAGATTATAACTATCCACTTATTCTAAAACCTCATGATGACGGTTGCAGTGTGTTTGTTAAAAAAGTTAAGAACCGTGTTGAGTTAATTGATTTGATTGATCAATATTTTGCTCAATCTGGGAAGTCTGTTGCGATGTTTGAAGAGTTGATAATTGGTACTGAGTTGACATGCGGTGTGATAGGAAACGATGAAAATGTCAGGGCTTTAGTTCCATCTAACACTGTTGCTAAAAATGATATTCTTTCAATTGAAGAGAAGTTTTTGCCAGGAGAGGGAGAAAATCAAACCCCTGCAAATCTTCCAACTGATACTCTTGAATTTGTTAAAAAGGTAATGGTTGATGCTTATAAGTCTGTAGGTTGTGCCGGATATGCTAGAATTGACTGTTTTTATCAAGATGCAAATCAGAGTAAAACAGGTAAACCTCGTGTGGTAATTTTAGAATTTAACACATTACCCGGTATGACTCCTGCTACTTGTATTTTCCATCAAGCGGCAGAATGTGGAATTAGGCCAATGAATTTTATTGATAAAATAATTGAACTTGGTTTTGCTAATCATGCTGAAAAATTGAACGTGACGCGTATAAAAAATAATGAACAAGAACAACAGGCACCGGAGCTAGTACTAGAGCCTGTCGTTCTTGGGGAATTAAATTCTGAATCTGTAGGGGCTGCTGTAAAAAAAGATGAACAATCAATGAGTCTTGATCATTCCCAAGAAAAACATCATCGAAAAAAGTCCAAATCGAGCAAGAGTGTGAATTTTGATTCTGCTGAGCAGTCTGATTCGCCTCAATCTCAGGATATTGATGATAAGATTACAATGAACTTATTTTAAAATTCTTGTGTTTTTGAAATAAAAATTGCTACCTTACTGCTAAAGTTTTAAAAACTATTAGGAGAAAGGAGTTTTGGAATGAATTATATTTCTAATTTGCTTAAGCTATTATCACTTTGTATTTGTCTTGCAATTTTTTCGGCAATGGATATGCGAGGTCCGGGTGCTTCAGGTGGAGTTTCATCTGCTGATTTAGAAGATTTGAAATTTGTGCCATTGCAAGAAGGTCAGGGAATGTTTGAAGCAAAAATATTGGGGGAGCTTGATGTGCAAGGAAATCCCAAAATTGCTTACGATGTTAAAGAAATATCATTTGGTGGAACAACCAAACTTGGTGGCATAAAAAGTGAAGATGATTTTTCGGTTACGGATTTGGATATAGCAAAAATTAAAGATATTAGTGTTGTTAATGCTGCTTTTCAAAGCAAAAGATATAAGGTAAATAATGTGTCGGAAGTATTTGTTTTGGCAAAAGTGACATTTGATACAGGTGCAATACTTGAAAATGTTTTAATTCCTAAAAATGTTCAGGTAAGTGCCATTGAATTTAATACAGGTGCTGGGAAAGCGTGGAAGCTCTCAAATTTAAGTAAGATTGAGTTTAAAAAATCCATGGCTGCGCAAAATGCTGTAAATGAAGTGAATCATGCGTTTAAAAAAAGTGTAGAAAAAACTGCAGAAGTTAAAAAAACGCCGGGGCACAAAGTTGTAAAAACGATTAAATATTAAAGAATTTTTCAAAAAAAGAACTCCCATATAAAAATATAAATTTTGGTATATAATCCTTCGAATTAGAGTTGCAAAGGATGATACCCATGGGCGAAAAATGTCCAAAATATTAATTACGATTTCAGAAAGTAATTAACATGAACGGAATTTTAAGAGTTTTCGCATATATATTTTTAACATGTATAATTTTAGTAGGTTTATCAAATAATATTTTTTGCATGTGCCAAATAGAGCTTCCGGATTTAGCGTTTTTACCTCCAGATTTAGCCTTTGCATTACAAACTCAATCGGATCCTTCAGTTAATCTTGATGAGATAAATTTTAATACTATACATGACATTATATGTGGTGTTAATTTTGATTTTAAATTTTTTAAAAAAATTGTTTCTATGTATTGTTGTTCCAGGTTGGCATACCTGTCAAATTCTAAAGAGTGGATGTGTAATGAAAAACATAAGCGTCCATTTAGCTCCAAGGAACATAAGTTTTCTAAAAAATGTAAAAAACTTATGTCGGATAAGTTTGCCAGAGAAAGTGTCTTACATGAAAATTTTTATGCACAAAAATTATTTATTGATAAAACCACAAAACTGATCACTATTTCTGATTTGCATGCGGATTTTGACGCTTTGGATTCAATTTTAAATAATATGCGTAACATTGGATATATTGATGAAAATTTCATAATTAAGGAAGGTTGTTTTTTAGTCGGATTGGGTGATTATGTTGACAGAAAACCTACATCCTTACGGACTCTTACATTATTGCTTATTATTGCATTAAAGAATCCCGGAAAAGTTATTTTCTTACGAGGAAATCATGAAGATGTAAATATCAATTTAATTTATGGAATTAAGATAGAGATCATGTCTGCTTTCGGGGGTGAATTTATTGAAAAAACTTGTAAATTACTTATAAAGCTTTACGAATTGATGCCGTCGGTTCTATATGTTGCACAATCTAATCTTTTAGAAGATATAAATGATTTTTTGATTTTTTCACATGCTTTACTGGATTTTAAATTTAATCCGAGCCATTTTTTGGATTTTGATAATTCGGAGCTAATGAAAAATAGAGGTACCCGTTTTTGTACTATAGAACAAAACATATTTGGATGTGAGGATTTGGTTGATATTCCTTTAACTGCATATGGTTTTGTATGGCATGACATAGGGTTAAAAAATTCTTCTAGAGTTGAGATTGACTCTTCTTCCAATAGATACAGATATAAACCGGATTTTATAAAATATTTTTGCAAAAAATATTCTTCTGGAACGAATTTAATTTCCGGAATGGTTGGAGGTCATGAGCATTATCTTGCAAAGTATATTCATCTTGCCGATAAAGATCCCAGTTTATTTACACAATATGATTTTAGGGGTGAATTAACACCATCAGTTGCATACATTAAGGTTATCGATAAAGGCGATTCTGCAGAGATTAAATCAGGCTTAATTGATGCGAAATACGAAGCAGGAGTTTGTTTTACTAATGGTTTAGAATCAGACTATTTAAATTGCTTTTCAATGGTGAAATTTGTGAGTGCTCCAATAGATTGCCTAGCATATAAACCCACCTATTTGGTTGTAAGTAGGTGTACTGCGGAAAATTTCGGTGAACATGTGTTTTGGAATTATAAAGTGATTGAATGCTGAATCTTAAAGTCTATTGTGATATTATTCCCTTTTTTTCATAAGCGTATGCTTTAAATTTTGCTCTCATAAGAGTATCAAGGATATGCTCTTTTTTGGTTTTAATTCCATCATCTTGTTCTGGTTCCTCAAGAAAAGATACATTTCCGTTTTTTAAATCAATATCTATTTTATTATAGATTGAGGTTGGAATAGAAATGCCAAATGATGTAAAATACCTGCAAAAGCAGTGTGTAAGAGACCATAATAAGTCATCAAGATCATCAAGGTGATCAATTATGCCGGAGAGTGCCAGTTTTTGTATGTTGTTTGAAATTGATATGAATGATGGCCAAATTTCTTCGGCGCTGTTGTCGTCCCACACCGTTTTATCAAGTAATGTTTCAACAAAACGTAGTGTTACATGTCTGAGGCGTTCTTTTGTTTTATGAGCATCAAATTTTTTCTGTAGATGGCTTACGCTTTGAGTTATTAATGCAAATATGTCGTTAGTAATTTGCTGTGTTACCTTTGTTTTGTTAAATATTTCTTGTTTTGCAAATTGTTCATTAAGTTGGTTTAATATTATTTTTTCAAGGTTTTTGCGTATTATTTCAAGCTCTGTCTTAAAACAGTCCTCTGTTTCGTCAAAATATCGGCCTAAGTATTCGTTAAAATTTTCAAGAAGAGAATTTGTTACTTTCCCAAGAATTAGGTCGCAAGATTTTATTTTATTATGAAAAAGCCTCATTCCTACATATGTTATGGATTCATCAAGGTTTAAATCTGTGGTAATTTTTAAAAACTGAGCGATGTCTGATCCATCATGCGAAAAAAGTTCTGTCAATTCAGGTTTATTATAATACTCTTTTACGTATTGTTGTAAAAATGTTTGATTTAAAATCGTTGTCCTTGAGACAAGGTCACATGCTCGCGTTTGGGATTGCTCTGCCTGTTCATCAAAGTAAACTTTCAATGGTAATGTGCTTGATTGAAGAGGTGTGCCGTCGTTGATTTCGTCTTCAAAATCAACAATTTGTTGAAAATTTGCATTGCATGTAAAAAAACTAGTAATAAAGACAAAGATTACATAAAACAAATTTTTTGTTTTCATAACTCAATCCTTTCTGATAGATTTAAACGAAAGTGTTTACCTGGAAAAATTTCAATAGTAACATTTTATAAACAAGAGGGTAAACATTGGTGCCAGGATATCAAGGAACTAAATTTGTTGGCAAGTTTTTTTTGAATGAGTTGTAGGACTCTTTTCAAATGGGAGTTTAAGCGATGCCTCTTTACCAATATGAATCTTATAGTCGTCGTGGAAGTAAAGTTACCGGTACGGTAGATGCTACTTCGCTACAAATGGCAAAAGAGATTTTGCAGGGGCAGGATCTTTTACCAATAAGCATAAAAGAAGTTCAATCGATTGAAGGTCAGACAGGATTTTCGCTTAAAAATTTATTCGAAAAAAAAATTGATTCGCGTAGTACGATTCTTTTTACGAAGCAGTTATCAGTACTTTTGAAGTCTTCCGTTCCTCTGTTGCAAGCCATAGAGCTTTTAACGGAGCAGTTTGAAGGTGCGTTTCGTAGAATTTTGATAAGAGTTAAAGATGGGCTTAAATCAGGTCAACCGTTGGCAAAAGAACTTTCGCGATATCCAAAAATATTTACAAATGTTTATGTTCAACTTGTCCGAGCCGGTGAGGCAAGTGGCAAGCTTGATCTAATTTTATTTCGTTTAACCGACTATCTTGAAAAAGCGGAAGAGACTAAGAAAAATATAAAAAAGGCAATGTCATATCCAATTATTGTTATGTCGTTTGCTGTGCTTGTGGTAGTTGGATTGCTTGTTGGCTTAGTTCCGAAACTAGGTAGTATGTTTACACAAATGGGTAAAGAGTTGCCGTTGCCCACTCGTATATTGATTGGAATGTCTGATTTTTTTGTTAATAATTTTATACTTTTAGGTGTCGCATCAATTGCATCAGTTATATTTTTTATGTATTGGAAATCAACGCCATCAGGCAAATATAAATTTGATTCTATTCTATTACGTTTTCCGCTAACGGCTTATTTTTCAAAAACTCGAGCAGTTGTGCAGTTTTGCAAAACTTTGGGTATGCTTCTTGAAAGTGGTGTAAATTTGTCTGAGGCTCTTGATATTGTTTGCAATATTGTTGATAATGCAGTACTTGCTAAACAGCTGAACCAAGCTCGTGACAAAATTATTAAAGAGGGTAAAATTTCAAAATACTTGCGTGAGACTGGCATTTTTCCTAATATTGCAATTTATATGATTGGAACAGGCGAGCAGTCAGGTAAGCTTGGTGAAATGCTTACGACTGTAGGAAGTGATTACGATAGGGAACTAACTGAGTTGACTGAAGGTTTAACTGCAAAAATTAATCCTATTATGACAGTTGTGATGGGTGTTATTATTGTGTTTATTATGGCGTCTATTTTCTTGCCGATTATGAGTATGACCGATTTGGCCGGAATTTAGGAAGTTTTATTAATTCGAATTGGGAGATATTTATGAAAATGAAATTGAGTAAGGCTTTTACAATGATGGAGATGATGGTTGTTCTTCTTATCATTGGATTTATTGCTGCAATGGTTATTCCACAAGTTACAAAATATATGCAGAGAGCTGGTGAATCAAAAATGCAGCTTAGGATGTCAACAATTAAATCTGCATTAATGAGCTATCGAATGGATTTTGGCGTTTATCCTTCTTCTCGCGAGGGCTTACGAGCTTTGATTGAAAATCCAAGAACAAATGATGAAATGTATCGCAAGTTTGAGCGCGAAGGTAGATGGCCTTATATAGTAGAGGGTGAAAAAGGTATAGCTGACGATAATGGTAATGAATTTATTTATAATAATCCCCCTGAAAAGTTTAAAAATAAGTATCGTTCGTATGAGATTATTTGGGTTGGTCGTGGATCTGAAGAAGAGCCTCAAATGGATATCGGGGAATAACGAGTGACTGACTTGCATGTGTTTAAAAAGCGACATGCGTTTACAATGATTGAAATGATGGTTGTCATCTTCCTTATAGGTGTGATGGCAACCTTTGTTATTCCTAGGCTTGTTCGAAAAACTCCTCAGGCTGAGTGGAGTACTATTTTGTATGATCTTAATAATCTTGCCATTTTTGCGCGACAAGAAGCAATATCAAATCAAGCTGTTTATAGGCTTAATTTTAAATCTATGGGTAATGCGCCGGATATGATGATTATCGAAAAAGAAGAGCAGGATCCTGAAAAACCTTGGAAAAGAGTTTATACACCTGTTTTATCATATTATTTAAAAACCCAATATCAGTTTCATCCATCTGTTAAAATAAAAGCTTTTTATCATGGTAAAAAAGAGGAAGTTTCAGATGGGTCAGGCGACCCATGCTGTTATATTGTTCACGATGGGCTTGTGCAAGATGTGATTATTCATCTTGTACGAACTGAAAAAGGTGTTGAATCGCGTGTAAGTTTTAAAATGATGCCTTTTTATGGAAAATTTGAACGGTATGATGATTTTATAAAACCGGAATTGTAATGAAATTATTAATGAAGCTTTCCCGCGGGACGAATTCCCAAGGTTTTACTTTAATTGAGGTTATTCTTGCAATGGGTGTTCTTACTGCAACGGTCTTTATTATTTCAGGCCTAATGCTACGTTCATTCTTGCGTGTTCAAGAAAACAGGGATGATATCGAGAAAGTTTTCTTAATTAAGCGTGAGTTGTATGCAAATTATTTCAATCCTCCAAAAGATAATAAAAAAAATGTACAAAAAATAGAAGAGCCTGCTATAACTATTACATCTAAACTTGATGATATTAACAAAAAATCTAGCCTGTCTGATTTAAGAAAGACCTTGAAAATTGTTCGATCTGATGCGATTTGGAAAATGAACAATAATGTAAGGGAGTCTGCAATGGTAAGCTTTATTTTTCAACCTAAAAAAGAAGAACAGAAGAGATGAAATCAAAACCGGCATTCACAATTATTGAACTTATTCTTGTGATTGGGTTATCCGGAATAGTGATTATGGGAATGATGCAAGCTTACAATAATATAATGCGTTATTTAAAAACCATTCAAGAGATGCAGTCTGTTAATAGAAAAGCCTGTTTACTATTCAATCAAATGGAACGTGATTTTATGACGGCTTTTATTCCTCCGGTTATGAAAAAAATTACTCCGGAAAAAAATAGTAAGCCCAAAGACGATCAATCTTCTGATAAAAATGATCAGGATAAAAAGTCTGATGATTCAGAAAAAATAGAAGATTCTACAAAATCTTCTGAAGAAAAGAAAAAAAGTGCAGAAAAAAAACGAGAAGCTCTAAAAAAATATTTTATTGCAAATATCGATGACAATAGTTTACCTAAAAGAATAAATGAGACACGTACGTACCAGTTTAAAAATGTAACATTTATTAATACAAATCCATTTCAGGTATATGGGCAAAGTAAAGTGCGTCTTGTGCGTGTTATGTATGAACTGGTACTTGATAAAACTCGTAGCAAGGGAGACTCTTACTGTTATAATTTATGGCGCAAAGAGACAGAAAATCTTGAAAATACAAAAGTTAAAGAAGATGAGGTTGGTTTTACAACAAAATCCAAGACGACTCAAATTAGAAAAATTTTGGTAGCAGATGGGATCAAAGAATTCTTTGTTCAGTATGTTTATCAAGGCAGACCAAAAAACAACGAAAAACTTACAGCAGCTCAGATTGAAGCCGGAGAAAGCGGAGAAGATGAAGAAAAGATTGAAGAAAAAATATTTGATACATGGGGAGAAAATAGTAAAACAATTGGTGTGGTTCCAAATAGAGTTAATGTAAATATAACATTTTGGGATGAAAAACTTTTAAAAACGGCATCGTTGCAAACGACTTTTCCTGTTATGAGTTTTTCGTTATTAAAGGCAGACACAACTGTGTCTAACTCATCTAATAAGTTGAATTGATTTTAAACAAAAGATTTTATGAAAAAAAATAGTGCGTCAGTCTTACTTTTTTCGTTAATGATAATTTCAATCATAATTATGATGACTGAACAGATGATACGTGGTGTTATGGTGGGTGCGGGCTTTACCAAAACCATGATTAATCGTGAACATGCAGAGATGCTTGCTCTTGGTGGAATTAACATTGCCATTGCTCAACTAACATATGAAAAAGATGAAACTGCAAAAGAAAAAGATGATGCTAAAGTTGAATCTGGCGTAGTAAAACCTGAATCCGAACTAGGTGGAGATGGGCAAAAAATTACATCTCAACAGCGTTTCGTTTTTAATTTGATTTCGAATTTAAACAGATGGCAGACATTTGACCTTGATCCCAAAATCGATGGTATTGCAGGTACCGTAAAAATATGTATTACAAGTGAGCACGGAAAAATAAATATAAATAACGCATTTGATTTTAAAAAACAGGAATTCAAAAAAGAATTTATATCTTTATTAGGAGGTCTTGAAATTCCTGGAAAACTTAAGCCTGGCGAATTTTTTAATAAAATTTCAGAGTTCTTGAAAAATCGAGAAAAAAAACTTTATGATGTTTCGGAGTTGTTAAATGTTCCTGGTCTTGAGGGTTTTAATGCGGATATTTTTTATGAGCCGCCAAGCATGCATAAAAAAGAGGGTGGAGAGTTGAACCAAAATTTGGCACTGCAAGATATTTTTACCATTTGGACAGAGAACGCAAAAATTGACCCCTTAGTATTTTCTGATGCATTGTGTAATATTTTAAATATTCGAAGACCTCATGCAGATGATGCAAAAAAATATAGGGAGCGATTTAAAAAAGTTGCTATGGAATTTAAAGATGACTGGGGTAAAGATTGGGATACAAATTGGAAGCATCTTGAAGGTATTTATGATACCAAGCCAAAGGCATTATCAAATATAAAAGACATTTTAGTTGAAAAATTTAATCCGAAAGTCTATTCTGTTCTATCGTATGGCAGAGTAGGCCATGTTGAGCAAAGAGTTCTTGCAGTAATTAAAGAAATTGAAATTAAAAGCAGAAAAATAAAATCGAGCGATCAGAGTGAAAAGAGTAGTAGTGGTGATCAGTCTGCTCAAGAGGCTTCGGGGTCGAAGCAAAAACCGAATAGAAAAGTTTTTAGAATAGAGAGAATTTATTGGCTTTAGTTTTAGGAACACGATTTCTAATATATTTTTAAGGATCATTCGTGAATACGGAAACGCGTGTTGGAATATTTATCTTAGTTGCTATTGGTGTATTTTTATATTTAAGTCTTAACATCAGAGCGTTTCGCTTTGATAAGCATCAGTACTTTACGTACAAGGCTTACTTTGATGATACCGGAGGACTTACGACAAAGTCGCCTGTGAAAATTGCAGGTGTTGATGTTGGTTGGGTTGACACCATAAATCTTCTTGATAATGGAAAAGCTGAAATTGTTATGCGTGTCAGCAGAGACAATAAGCTTGCAAAAAATGCTTTTGCAATGATTCATCAAGATGGTTTGATTGGTGCTAAAACTCTTGAGATTGATCCCGGAAGTCCTGCGACAGGGTATATTTTACCGGGTGGCACTTTGGCTATGCCAGGTAAAACACCTGCAAGTGTTGGTGAGCTTTTGGATCAATTCCGTGATATTGCAGCGACAATTCAAGATATTACATCTTCTTTAAAAAATGTTTTTGCATCTCGAGCTGGAGAAGATAATTTAAAAACAGCTTTGAATTCTATTGCAAGAGCGTCCGAGAGAATGGCAGATTTCTCTCAAGTTTTACAGCGCACTATGAATAAAAATGAAGAAAATGTAAATGTAATGCTTGCTGATTTCCGTGCTACAGCTGAGTCGCTCAAGCTTAGAATTCCTCAAGTTACTGACTCATTTAAGAATAGTATGGATAGAATTTCTACAGATGTTGGTGGTGCCGGCCAAAAGGCGTCAGGTGCATTTGAGCAGATTGAAGACACTGCTGTTCAGGCTCGCGATACATTCAGAGAAGCAGGTCAGGTTGTAGAAAAAATTAATACAGGTAAGGGTCTTATCGGTAAATTGGTTAACGAAGACGAAACTTATACAGATTTAAAAAAGACAATCAAAGGATTCAAAAATTATGTCGGCAAGACGCAAGCTTTAATGTTGAATATTGATATGCACTCTGAAACAATGTTAAGAAATACGAATTCAAAAGGATATTTTGATTTAAGGTTACGTCCAAATAACGACTGTTTTTATAGTGTTCAGATGATAGCTGCCGAGAAAGGTGCGGTTACCCGTCAGACAACTTATTATAAACGTTTTGATGAGCATGGGGTTGAACTTAAGCCAACAGAATTAGATATTCCATTGCAGAAAAAGATTGAATTTGCTGAAGGAGTTGAGTCAACGGTACAGAAAAAGAATGATATTTTATTTGGTTTACAGTTTGGAAAGCGTTTTGATCGACTTGCATTGCGCATGGGTATATTTGAAAATTCGTTTGGAGTGGGTGTTGATTATTCCGTACCTCTTAATACCGATAAAATGCATTGGATTACGACATTGGAAGCATTTGATATGCGAGGCGTTAATAGACTTAATGACACTCGTCCTCACATAAAGTGGTTAAACAGAGCATTCTTTATGAAGAATCTTTATACCACGTTTGGAATTGATGATATAGTTAGTAAGACTCAATTTAATCCATTCTTTGGAGGAGGATTTAGGTTTGGTGATGATGATTTGAAATACTTTATTTCCTACATATCACCGGGAAAAGCATCCGGTAAATAGTTATACTGAATTTGTTTTGGTCTAATTTATTTTAGTGTTAAGAGAAAAAGGGAGAAGTGAGATGAATGGATCTTTTAGACTAGGCATGACGATTATGTTACTGTGTTTGATAAAGGTGCCTTTGGCTTTTGGTGGCATCATATTTTCAAACCGCAGTTCGTCGATGGTTGTCTTGCCTAGCGGCAAAATATATCTTGGACAGACTGATTCAATAAAAGGTTGGAGCCGAGAATCAATTGTCCAGGCTGTTGGAAATAATTCGCCGTTTGATTGGGATCCTAGTTGGACAGGAGAGAATGTTGTTACTTTTGCAACAGCTCCAGTACCGGATTTACCCAAAAACCCTGGCGATATAACTCTCAATGTTTATTACCATGAGTTAACGGAAGATCTATTTCTTGGTCCAAATCGAAATTTAATAATAGAACCGTCAGAAAATTCAGACTACACATTTATAAATGGAAATGGGTATGCAATAAATTTGGCAGAGGGCTTCCAAAATTTAATTAAAATTGCGCCTGGCCAAACAGTAGAGATAGGCAATGCTGTTATAAAAAATTACGATGAATTTGGAATTTATTTTGGCTTAGGTTCTAGCCTAAGTTTCCTAAATTCTTCAATAGAGATAACAGATAATCGAACATTTTCTAAGCCGTTGAATCTCTCAGGAGAGGTTTCAATAAATGGATATGGATACACTGTAATTTTAAATTCTAGCTCAGGCATAAATGTAACAACAGGGCAATTGAGTATAAATAATTTAACTTTATATGGTGTGCAGGGACAAAATGTAAGAAGTCTAAACGATAGCTGTAATATCATTTTACAAAACTGCAATATGTTCTTAACTGATGACTACAGATTTAAGTTTGGTGGGTTGCAGATGATTGATTCGAAAATTTCAGGATTTCATGGTTTTAATTACGAATCATCATTAACCTGTTCAATTTCGCGTACAGTTACACTTGATACAGGTGTGACATTTAGTTACAGTCCAATAACTGACAATCGTGATCTGATTTATATGGACAGCAGCTCAAGGCTTTATTTAAATGGATGTACGTTAAGTTCATCTCTTACCGGAATGCGTTTGACTACAGGTACCGTCATAGTTGATGGTCAAAACAAGATTTATAATGATGGGGCCTTAAGTGCTTCACAGGCAGTAATGTTTGGATCTGGTGATGTAAGCAAAGATCTTGGAATTGAGATTCTTCCCGGGGCTAAACTTGAATTGATGTCTGGAATATTTGTTTATGCGAATGTGGGTTAGTTTAACGTCAACTTGATAATTTCAACATTTGATTACATGAATTTGGATAATATATCTGGAATAGTTTATTGAGCCCGCCGTAGCGCACTAGCACGAAGGTGGGCTCAGCCCAAATATATTTTAGGGTCAATTTAAATAATTATCCCTGTAGGTAAAGTGTATTGAAATATAAAAATTTCTGTTCAAAATCGATCATGACAATTTCATGTCAGCTGGAGTAGTAGTATGAAATTTCTGGTAACTGTATTTTGTTTTGTTTTAAATTTTTTGTTTTTTATTCAACATATATTTGCAACTTCTATTGATGGAACAACTTCGGTTAAGTACCTGACTACAAACCAGGTTTTTAGGAATGGAGAATATGCACGAGGATATGTAAAACTTACATCAGGCGCAACAATATTAGAGAATGCAGGGGTATTTTTTGATATAAATGAGCTACTTTCCGGAGGACTTGATTTACGTTCTACCGGTACATTGAATCTTCAGAGTGATCTTCATCTTGATCCAAATTTTACACTCTCAGGAAGTGGTATCATCTGTGGTAATAATAAAACTATTTTCATGAATGAAAATCTAACTATTCCGGATAATTCTGTTATTCATATAAATTCAAATACGATAATTGATGGGCAGGGTAAGGATTTGATTTTTGGGAGAAGAAGTAAGCTTTTTGTGGACACAAACGTGACGTTGACACTACAAAATATGCGAATTATACAAAACTTTAATGATTTCTCTGATCCATGTATCAGACTTGCAGCGTTTCAAAGTAAGCTCGCTTTAAACGATGTTGAGCTTGCATTGTCACAAGATTTTTTGTTTTCGCAGGGCCAACTTTTTGTTCATGGGGATGTAGCAATAACTGGATCGGCAGCTTTTGTATACAAATCTACCCAACATAGCTTTATAACACCGGATAGCAGATTCTATTTCGATGTAGGAACGACTTTTTCAGTTACTCCCGCAACAATAACAGACTGCAAATTTGATCAGACCCCATCTTACATATCAAATAATTTCATTTTAATGTCAGATCAAACATCAAAATTACATTTGAATGAATGTTCTTTACAAACTACGCTAACAGGTTGCAGATTTACGAAAGGAACTGTTGATTTTGATAATAAATGTTTTTTAAGAAGTAATAGTTCAATCACCCTAGCTTCATCACCATTGAATATTTTAGCTTCTAAGCTTCTTTCTCTAGCTGCTTCTACGGATGATTTTCCAAGTAGTGTCTCATGGTCCCCTAATGGAAGTTATTTGGCCGTGGTAAGTAAAAATGCAAATTCATTACAGATTTTTAACTCTACCACACTTGTCCAGATCGGTAGCGATGTAGTTACCGGATCTTCTCCAGTCTCTGTTTCATGGTCAAATACAAGTACACAGCTTGCCGTTGCAAATTCCGGAGATAACACTGTCAAAGTATTTAATTTTACGGGATCTACGACACCATCTCTTTCAGTAAGCAAATCTACCGGAACAACTCCATCGTGTTGTGCTTGGTCGCCTTATGGAAGTTATGTAGCAGTAACTAATTCAGGTTTAAATAATTTGCAAATTTTTAAAGCATCGACTTTAGCGTCGATTGGAAGCGTTTCTACAGATATAACTCCATCATCTGTTGCCTGGGCACCGGGTGATAGACTTTTGGCTGTAACCAATTCAGGTTCAAGCACTTTGCAAGTTTTTTCATTTAGTGGATTTGGAAATCCAGTACAAGTAGCAAGTGGGGGTACAGGTTTTGGCCCTTCATCTGTTACTTGGGCCCAAAATGGAATGTTTTTAGCGGTTGCTAACAAAAATTCTGATACAGTGCAAACATTTTCATTTAACAGTAGTTACGCATTGAGTCTTATTGATACGACTTTAACCGGTGATGAACCTGTTGCAGTGGCTTGGAAGATTGATGGAACTTCTTGTGGAATTTTAAATTATACTTCAAATACCTTACAAACTTTGCCATTCAATAATCAAAGTGCATTGGCTAAAGTGGGTAGTGATGTGAGTACTGGGACTAATCCAGTTTCGGTCTCATGGTCATATGATAGTAAATATCTTGCAACAGTTAAACGAGGAGATTCTGGTCCATTAGTACAAGCATTTTCATTTACTGGGACCACTCCAAATTTACTAGGTTCTGCGGCTACCGGTAGCGCTCCCTCTTCAGTATCATGGTCTTCGCAAGATAAATTATTAGGAGTGGTTAATCAAGGTTCTAACACATTACAAATATTTTCAGTTGGAGGTTCTACTCCAACTCAAATAGGAGGTTATGCAGACACAGGGACTTGGGCTTATCCAGAATCAGTATCATGGTCACCCAATAATAATTTTATTGCTGTAGCAAATTACAGTGCAAATACTCTACAAGTATTTGCATTTAACGGTTCTAGCACTCCAACTCAAGTTGGAGGTAATGCTACAACTGACACTGGTCCAAGATCGGTATCATGGTCTCCAACTGCCAACTTCATTGCGGTAGTTAACCAATCCAACGGTACGTTACAGGTATTTTCATTTGATGGGTCTAGTACTCCAACCCAGGTTGGTGGTAATGTAATAGTTGGCGTTGATACAATGTCTGTAACATGGTCGCCTGATGGGAACTTTATTGCGGTTATTAATAGCCCTTCATATCCCACTCTTGGAAACTTAAATATATTTTCATTTGATGGAATAAATACGCCAGTTCAAGTTGGAGGTAGTGCAAATACGGGGAACACTCCGATGGATGTCAAATGGTCACCCGATGGAAGTTTTATTGCCGTAGCTAACATGAATTCTCATGATTTGCGAGTGTTTTCATTTGATGGAATTAATACGCCAACTCAAGTTGGAGGCAATGCTGCCGCAGGGACTTATCCAACCACGCTGTCTTGGTCATCGGATAGCCAATTTATTGCTGTGGGAGCAAGATTCTCTGCATCAGTTGGTAAATTGGAAATATTTTCATTTGATGGTATTAACACTCCAACTAAAGCTGTCAGTGATGTATCACTCAGTGAAGTTCCGAATTCCTTATCATGGTCCCAGACTGGTGATTTTATTGCCGTGGTTTCGTATGCTAACGTATTACAAGTATTTTCATTTGATGGCATTAACTCACCAACTCAGGTGGGTAGCGATGTAGGCGTTTGGTCTAGCCCTACATGTGTAGCTTGGTCTCCTAATGGTAATTTTATTGCTATGGTTGCGGCGTATGGTAAGTTGGGAGTATTTTCATTTACGGTAGCACCAGTTCAGGTCGGAATTGTATCTACAGATAATGGTCCGATTTCAGCATCATGTTCTCCAGTAAGTAATTTTATTGCTGTAGTTAATTCTATAAATACGTTACAGGTGTTTTCATTTAATAGTTCCAGCACTCCAATTCAAGTAGGTAGCAATGCAGCTACAGATTTATACCCGGACTCAGTATCATGGTCGGCAGATGGCAAATTTATTGCTGTAGTAAATTACAGTTCACATAACCTACAAATATTTTCATTCAACGGTTCTAGCACCCCAACTCAAGTTGGAAGCAATGTTACAACCGGACTTAATCCGTCTTCAGTATCTTGGTCTCCAACTTCCAATTTTATTGCGGTAGTTAATCAAACCAGTGGGACGTTACAAATATTTTCATTTAATGGAACCAGTACCCCAATCCAAGTTGGTGGAAACGCAACTACAAGCAGTACCCCAAAGTCGGTATCTTGGTCATCTGATGGGAGATTTATTATTGTTGCCAATTACGCATCAGACACATTGCAAATATTTTCATTTAACGGATACGGTACGCCAACACAAGTTGGTACCAGTGTGGGTACAGGGCTTGCACCAATTTCTGCATCATGGGCACCAGATTCCAAATACATTTCTGCAGTAAATTTCAGTTCAAATACGTTACAAGTATTTTCGCTCAATGTTGTTGGAGACACTGATCCAATTAGCCAGACTCTTTCTACAAACAATGGACCCTCTTCTATTTCGTGGTCTTCATCTGGTTATGCGGCTGTTGTTGATTCTAATTCGGATACGCTGGAACTTTTTTTTGCACCCGGTTCTGACCCTAATCCTAGCTCGGTTTCATGGACTGCAGATGGAAGATTTGTTGCAGTAGTGGGTAGAAGTGCAGGAATATTACAAGTATTTTCTTTTAATGGGTCCAGCACCCCAATAGTTGTAGGAAACCAAGTAACAACAGGTACAAGTCCAAATTCAGTCTCATTTTCATCTGATAGCAGATTTATTGCTTTAGTTAATCAAGGATCAAATACATTGCAGGTATTCTCATTTAACGGGACAAGTACTCCCGTGCAAGTTGGTAGTAACGTAACTACCAGCACCTCGCCTAGCTCAGTAGTTTGGTCACCTGACGGTAAATTTCTTGCAGTAGTTAACTCGGGGACAAACAGATTACAAGTCTTTTCATTTAACGGATCAAGCACTCCAACGATAGTTGGTACTTATGCAACTACTGATACCAACCCAAACTCAGTATCCTGGTCTCCTGACGCAAGATTTATTGCTGTCGCCTGTTCAGGAACAAATAGACTACAAGTATTTTCATTTAACGGATCAAGTACTCCAACAATAGTTGGAAGTTATGCAACCACCGATCCCAACCCAAACTCAGTGTCATGGTCCCCTGACGGAAGATTTATTGCTGTAGCCAATTATGGATCTAATAGTTTGCAAGTATTTTCATTTAACGGATCAAGTACCCCAACAATAGTTGGAAGTTATGCATCTACCGATAGCAATCCCGACGCATTATCATGGTCTCCTGATGGTAGATTTATCTCTGTTGTAAATAGAACATCAAATACGCTTCAGGTTTTTGCATTTAATGGAACAAGCTCACCAACTCAAGTTGGAGACAGCTTCTCCACAGGTACCACTCCTTATTCAGTATCCTGGTCTGCAGATGGCAGATTTGTTGCCGTTGTTAATTATGGCTCTAATACATTGCAGATATTTCAAGCGGATTATATAACCGATAGGACAACTCAAGCGATGTCAAATGGAATTGTATTTGGTAAATCTGTACTGGGTGTAAATTATGATCCATCGGTGAACCTATTAGCAGGAAGTAATGTTTTAATTGACGGTTTATTAAATTATGATTGTGTTATTTAAAAAATTCGGGGAAATAAGAACATGACAATAAAAAAAAATCTACTTGGCTTTGTAGTAACTTTTTTGGTTATTCCACACACCTTGTTTCCTTCTTCTATAGATGGGACTACTTCAGTAAAATATCTTACGAAAAATCAGGTTTTTAGAGATGGAGAATACGCGCGAGGTTATGTAAAATTTAAATCAGGAGCAACAATTTTAAGTTCATGTAGTGCATTGTTTAATACGCAGGAACCGCTTGAAGGTGGACTTGATTTACGTCAAACGGGAGCACTTAGTCTTGAGGGTCCCATTTATTTTGATTCTAATTTTACACTTTCTGGAAGTGGGATAATTAAGGGTAATGGGAAAATAATTTTTTTGAATGGAAATTTGACCATTCCGGATAATTCAATAATTCATGTAAATTCAAATACAATAATTGACGGGCAGGGTAAAAATTTGATTTTTGGAAAACGGGGGAGAATTTTTGTTGATACAAATATTACATTAACGCTTCGTAATATGAAGATTGTTCAAACTTATAACGATTTTTCCGATCCGTGTATCAGGCTTGCGGCTCTAAGAAGTAATCTTACTCTTGATAATGTTGAATTGTCTTTGTTTCAAGATTTCTTATTCCCTGAAGGGCAACTCTTTATTCATGGCGATGTTGCCGTAACTGGAACTTCGGCCTTTATTTTTCAGTCTACTCAGCATACATTTATCGCTCCAGAAAGTACTTTTTACTTTGATATAGGAACCACATTTTCAGTTGTGCCTGCAACTATAACCGATTGTGGTTTTGACCAATGGCCTACTTACTCATCAAGTAATTTTGTTGTAATGACAGATGCAACATCAAGGTTATGTTTGAACGAGGCATCTCTATGTTCCACTCCAACTGGTTCTAGGTTTGCAAAAGGCACCGTAGAATTTGAAAATAAGTGTTTTATAAAAAGCAACAGTGCTATTGATTTGCCGTCTCCTTATCTCGTTGATACTCTTCAATATGTACAAACCGGCAACTGGCCAGTTTGTGTGGATTATTCTCCTACCGGAAGTTATGTTGCGGTTGTAAATAGAACTTCAAATACATTGCAAATCTTTGATTCTGTTACATTGGCTCAAATTGGAAGTGACGTAATCACTGGAAATACACCCGTATATGTTTCTTGGTCAAATACAAGCACCCAAATTGCTGTTGCAAATTCAGGAGATGATACAGTTAAAGTATATAATTTCAATGGATCTAGTACCCCAACTCTTTCAGCAAGTGCATCTACAAATTCACAACCATCATGTGTTGCATGGTCACCTTATGGGAAATATATCGCTGTAACAAATTCAGGATCTAATTCTTTACAAGTTTTTAAATCAGATACACTTGCTCAAATTGGTAGCAATGCAACTACTGACAGCAACCCTTCTGCGGTTTCATGGGCTCCAGGCGATAGGCTTTTGGCTGTAACAAATTCGACATCAGATACATTACAACTTTTTTCATTCGATGGGGTTGGCACACCGACACAAATTGCAAATCATGCTACAGATTCTACGCCATCATCCGTTTCCTGGTCGCAAAATGGAATATTTATATCTGTTGCAAATAAAATTAGCAATTCCACACAAATTTTTGCTTTTGATAGCACATACTCTTTAAATTTAATTGATACCATTCCCACTGATTATACCCCAACATCCATATCATGGTCTAACGATGGACGTTATCTCGCATTTGTTAATTATACCTCCAATAATTTGTGGTATGTACCTTTTGTGGATCAAAGTTTACACACTAAAATTGGAAGTGATGTTGATACAGGTCAAGAGTTAACGGGTTTGGCATGGGCGCCTACGGAAGATTATCTTGCAGTTATATCCAAATGGGGAAGCGCATTGCAAATATATTCATTTGATGGGATAAATTCACCTGTATTGGTTCAAGCTAGCGGATCTCCATCTCCAACGGATATTGCGTGGTCTCCAACAGGAACATTTATTGCCGTATCTACAGATTACAATGGGAATGTTTACATATATTCGTTCGCGTCGGGGGTTTTGACTTACCGAAATTCTTATGCAATTTCTGGTGTTACGCCTCAATCAGTATCATGGTCTCCATCCGGCGACTATTTTGCGGTAAGTGCATCCGATAGTAAATTATACATATTTTATTTCAATAAAATATCTTATGCATTAACTCTTGTTGGTAATACAAGCACAGCATCTTCATCTATTAATTCTGTATCTTGGTCTGCGCAAGAAGAGTTTATTGCCTTGGCGGGTGGGTCCTCGGGTACATTGCAGATTTTTTCATTTACGGGTTCTAACCCCGTATTAGTTGGCAGTGTAAGTACTGGATCTAATTTGGAATCAGTGTCCTGGGCGCCAACAGGAGACTATCTCGCTGTTGCTGATTCAGGGTTTCCATCAAAACTGGAAATATTTTCATTCAATGGTTCAAATCCCGTTTTGATAAATAGTGTTAATGCAGCTCAGTGGATAAATTCAGTATCTTGGTCGCCTGATGGTAGATTTATAACCGTTTCGGATAGATATGCTTACATATTACAAACATTTTCATTTAGTAGAAATGGAGATTTAATTCAGGTTGGTGATAATGTAGGCACCGGGTCAGGTTCTGAGCCACAAGTAGTTGCATGGTCTCCTCAAGGTAAGTTTGTTGCTGAAGTTAACTATTGGACAAAAACATTAGAAGTATTTTCATTAACGCAAGCCTCTGCTAAATTAGATGTCAGTAAAAAAATTACTACCAACGTTAAACCTACCTCATTATCATGGTCACCAAATAATACAAATATTGCAGTTACTTCCAGAGACTCTAACGAACTACAAATATTCGAACTTGAATATCCATCATTACTAAATCAAATTGGCGGAGGTGCTACAACCGGACTTCGTCCTACATCTGTATCATGGTCTCCTGACAGTAGATTTATTTCTTTAGTGAACACTTATTCCAGTTCAATACAAGTGTTCTCATTTAATGGAAATGATTCCCCTATGTTAATTGATACAAAAACAACATTAACTGGGCCAAGTGGTGTTCAGGGCGTTTGGCCAACTGCAGCAGCATGGTCACCTGTTGGTAATTTTATTACCATAACAGCGGAAGGGAATCCTGTTCCATACCAGGGAAGTTCTTTGCAAGTTTTTGGATTTAATGGAGTTGATTCGCTAACAAGATTGGTAACTAAAGTATTCCCTTCAGAAACTCCAATAGGTGGGCTGGCTTGGTCTCCCGATGGCAGATTTTTTGCAATAGATACTTACGGGAGTATGATGAAAGTATATTCATTTAACGGAATTGATAATATTACTCAAGTTGGTAGCGATTTAATTTTAGGAGTTATCTATCCGGGAGCAATATCATGGTCACCGGACGGAAGATTTATTTCAATTGCAGCTCCAAATCTTTATTTGGGTAATGTATTTCAGATATATTCATTTGATGGAGTCAATACCCCAACAAAAGTTGGAAATGATGTTTCAACAGGAACATCACCGGCATCAGCAACTTGGTCTCCGGATGGAAGATTTATCGCCGTATGTAACGCTTCATCGAATGAGTTGCAAATATTCTCATTCAATGGAACCGATACTCCCGTCCAAGTTGGGGGAAACGCAACCACTGAAAAAGGACCTTTTGGTGCGGTGTGGTCTCCATCAGGTAAATTTATTGCCTTAGTTAACTACTATGCTAAATCAATTCAACTATTTTCATTTGATGGAGCTAATACTCCAATATTAGTTGGAACAAGCTCAATAAACAACAATTCGAGTTCAATCTCCTGGTCGCCTGATGGGAAATTTATTGCGGTTGCTGAAGATGTTTCAGGAACCAATGGCAATCTCAAAATATTTAAAATAAATCTTACCGCTGACAGAACTTTGCAAGCTATTTCAAATGGAGTTGTATTTGGAAATTCAAATATTGGGGCTACTTATGACGCTACGGTTAAACTTTTAGCTGGGGCGAGTGTTAATGTAGATGGACTTGTAAATTATGATTGCGTCAATTAAAAAGAGCAGGAGAGGTATGAAGCTATCAACTTTTTCATTATATTTTATTATTGTTTTCTTATTTTTTTCAAATTATGCACGTGCCTCTTCCATTGATGGGACAACATCACCGAAATATCTGACTACAAATCAGGTTTTTCATAATAATCAATATGCACGAGGATATGTAACTCTTAATTCCGGGGCAACAATTTTAAGTGATGCCACTGCATTTTTAAATATAAATACGCCATTGAAAGGTGGGCTTGACTTACGTTCAACAGGAACTCTTAGTCTTGAGGGGGATCTTTATCTTGACACAAATTTTACGCTGTCCGGTAGTGGTGTAATAAGGGGAAATGGTAAAACTATTTTTATGAATGGGAACTTAACAATTCCGGACAACTCTGTAATTCATATAAATTCCAATTCGATAATAGATGGGCAAGGGCATGATCTTGTTTTTGGACGAAGAGGAAGAATTTTTGTCGATACAAATATTACTTTGACATTGCGTAATATGAAAATTGTTCAAAATTATAATGATTTTTCAGATCCATGTGTTCGGTTAGCTTCGTTCAAAAGTCAGTTGGCATTGAATGATGTTGAGTTTGCATTATCGCAGGATTTTTTATTTAATCAAGGTGAATTATTCATTCATGGCGATGTAACAGTAACGGGAACTTCTGCGTTTATTTATCAATCTACTCAACATAGTTTTATAGCTTCGGATAGTATTTTTTATTTTGATAAAGCAACTACTTTTTCGGTTATTCCTGCTACTTTTACCGATTGTATGTTTGATCAATGGCCAACATATACGTCAAACCGTTTTATTGTAATGACAGACCAAACATCAAGATTATTATTTAATGAAGCTTCACTTTGTTCAACTTCTACCGGGTGCAGGTTTGCAAAAGGTGTTGTGAATTTTGCAAATAATTGTAACATAAAAAGCAACAGTGCGCTTGATTTGCCTCAAGCCTATATTGCAGATACAGGTGTAAATATTCAAACTGGAAGGTTGCCAGCCTATGTTGCATATTCTCCTAATGGAAATTATCTTGCTATTGTTAATAAACAGTCAAATACATTACAAATTTTTGATTCAGTTTCGCATGCACAGATTGGAAGCGATGTAATTTCGGGAAGTTTACCAGTTGCAGTTTCTTGGTCAAATACTAGTACGCAGCTTGCAGTTGTTAACTCTGGTGATAATACAGTAAAAGTATTTAATTTTAACGGATTAAGTATTCCTACTCTTTCTGTAAGCAAATTTACAGGTGCTAATCCCTCATGCGTTGCCTGGTCTTTGTATGGAAATTATATTGCCGTGACTAACGCAGGTTCTAATACTGTGCAAATTTTTAAGGCGTCGACGCTGTCTCAGGTTGGTAGTAGCGTTGTTACTGGCAGTATTCCATCATCTGTGACATGGGCTACTGGAGATAGGTTTTTAGCAGTAACAAATATGGGATCAAATACGTTGCAAATATTTTCATTCAACGGATCAAGTACTCCAGTGCTGGCTGCAAGTAATGCTACAGGAGTTACTCCTTCATCGGTTTCATGGGCACAAAATGGTTTGTTTTTATCAGTTGCTAATAAAGACTCCAATACATTGCAAATATTTTCTTTTGATAAAAATCATGCATTAGCTTTGATTGATACGGTTTCCTCTAATTATGAACCAATTGCTACCACGTGGACGCCCGATGGAAGTTATATTGGAGTTTCAGATCATTATTCCCAAAAAGTACAATTTTTAAGATTTTATAATCAGAGCTTGTTGTCTCAAGTTGGCGGCAATGCTACGACTGGAAGTCACCCTTACCAAGTATCATGGTCTTCTGATGGACTATTTTTAGCAGTTGTTAATGATGACTCAAATACTTTGCAGATATTTTCATTTAACGGTTCTAGTACACCTCTATTAGTTGCTTCCTCTGCAACAGGGATGTTCCCTTGGACTGTTTCTTGGTCACCATCTTTACCATCGCCAAATTATTTTCTTACTGTTGCTAATATGGGGTCAAGTTTGCAAGTGTTTTCATTCGATGGAGTGAGTACAATTACTTCGCTTGCAACGCAAGCTGTAATAGATATTTCGGCTGCATCATGGTCGCCTGTAGGTAATTTTATTGCAGCGGTTAAGCGGGATACAACAAATACACTTGCAGTATTTCATTTTGACGGAATTAGTACATTAACGCAGGTTGGGATTGATGTAGGAGCTGGAGATAATCCATGGGCAGTGTCATGGTCGCCTGCAGGTAATTTTATTGCGGTAGTTAGCCTTTATGATAGCTTATTGCATATATTTTCATTTAATGGATCTAGTTCTCCAGTTCCAATTGCAAGCACTGCTACCGCTTCTAGTAGAAGTCCGGCCGCATGGTCTCCAGATGGAAACTTTATTGCTGTGGCAGGAAGAATTGCCCCACTTACAGGAGTGCTACAAATTTTTAATTTTAACGGATCAGCATTTGGATCCTCTTATACAACAATTACACGAAAGCATATGATTTCTGAAACAGCAGTTTCATGGACAAGTGATGGACGATTTATTGCGGTTGGAACAGAGTTAAGTGAGCCTGATAGTAGTACAAATATTCCGGGTATATTACAAATATTTTCTTTTAACGGATATAGTGAGGCAACAGAAGTTTGTTCTAGCGTTGTTGCAGGAAAGACACCAAGATTTGTATCTTGGGATCCAACCGGAAAATTTGTTGCTGTTATTAATGAGGAATCGAATACATTGCAAGTGTTTTCAATGGATGTGTATTTTGATTTGTCTCAGGCAAGCAAAAACGTTTTCACTCAAAGTAACCCTTTTTCGATAAGTTGTTCTTCTTCTGATGGATATGTTGCCGTTACCAATGGTAATTCAGATAATGTTCAATTGTTTCAATTACAATATCCTGCAATATTGACTCAAGTTGGTAGTGATTTGCCATTTGGCGAAGGGGTATATGAGAACCCATATTCGGTATCATGGTCTTCTGATGATAGATTTCTCTCTGTGGTTTCTTGGAATTATTTGAAGGCTTATTCATTTAACGGATTGTCAACGCCTACGCAGGTTGGATCTGCTTTAAATTGGAGTGGCAAAAATGTGTCCGTTTCATGGTCTCCATCGGGTCCATATATTGGTTCCGTCAGAGCAGTTAATGAATCGATTGATATATTTTTGTTTGATGAAATTACAGGCCCAACTACATATGCTTTTGGATGTAGTACAGATAATTATCCAAATTCACTATCCTGGGCTCCATCAGGTAATTTTGTTGCTGTAGCTAATCGTGATTCAGATACATTACAAGTCTTTTCATTTGATGGACTTAATACTGTTATTTTTGGACGGACTAGACCTATTTTAGTTAGTTCAATTACAACAGGCTCTGAGCCAACATCTGTTTCGTGGTCATCTGACGGAAGATTTATTGCTGTTGTTAATGGTGGTGCTAATACATTGCAGGTATTTTCATTTAACGGTGTTAATACAACAACTTTAATTGGTGGAAGTGTGTCAACTGGATCTACGCCGACGTCAGTTTCATGGTCGCCGGATGGAAGATTTATTGCAGTCTTGAATAATGGGACAAATACACTTCAGGTTTTTTCGTTTAATGGGGCTAGTACTCCGGTACAAATTGGTGTAAGTGCTAGAACTGATAATTCTCCAAATTCGTTGTCATGGTCGGTAGATGGTAATTTTATTACAGTTGTAAATGGTGATTCAAATACGTTACAAGTATTTTTATTTAATGGAGCTAGTACTCCAGTACTGGTAGATGAAATAGGAGCAGGAAGAGGCCCAATATCGGTTTCATGGTCTCATTCAGGTAATTTTATTGCTGTAGCAAATTATACTGCACAGACATTGCAAGTATTTCGGGTAAACTATGTACCAAATATTTCTGAACAGGCTATATCAAATGGGGTAGTATTTGGCAATTCAAATCTTGGTTCAGATTATGATGCAACTGTTAGGCTTTTGGCAGGAAGCAATGTTATGGTGGATGGCTTAGTAAATTATGATTGTGTTATTTAAAAAGGGTAGGGAACCGATATAGGAAGAGAGCAATGAAAATACCAAAAATAGTTTTTTATTTTACAATTGGACTGCTGTTTATTACCAAAAATCTTGCGCCGGCTTCTATTGATGGAACAACTTCGGTTAAGTATTTAACGACAAATCAAGTTTTTCATAATAATCAATATGCGCGAGGATATGTAACGCTTAATTCAGGAGCAACAATTTTAAGTGATGCCACTGCATTTTTAAATATAAAAACACCATTTTCAGGTGGCCTTGATTTGCGTGAAACAGGAACGCTTAGTCTTGAGGGTGACCTTTACCTTGATTCTAATGTTACTCTTTCAAGAAGTGGAGTAATAAGGGGAAATGGAAAAACCATATTTTTAAATGGAAATTTAACAATTCCGGATAATTCAATTATCCACATAAATTCAGACACCATAATTAATGGCCAAGGAAATGAGTTAGTATTTGGAAAAAGAGGAAGGATTTTTGTTGACACAAATATTACTCTGACACTGCGTAATATTAAACTTATTCAAACGTTCAACGATTTTTCTGATCCATTCATCAGGCTTGCAGCGTTTGAAAGCAATCTTGTTCTAGATAGCGTTGAAATGGCATTATCACAAGATTTCTTATTTCCCGAGGGCCAACTTTTTATTCATGGTGATGTTGCGGTTACCGGAACTTCTGCCTTTATATACGAATCGACACAGCATACTTTTATAGCACCTGATAGTACTTTTTATTTTGATATAGGAACAACTTTTTCTGTCACGCCTGCAACGATAACCGATTGTAGATTTGATCAGTGGCCCACTTATACGTCAAATAACTTTATTCGAATGCAAGATAAAACATCAAGCTTATATTTTAATCAAGCCACTCTTTGTACTACTTCCACGGGATCTAGATTTACAAAGGGTACGGTGGTTTTTGATAACAAGTGTTTATTGAGCAGCACCAGGGCTCTTGATTTGCCAGGAGTGTATATAGGAAATTCGGGCCAAAGCATTCAAACTGGAATGTTGCCGAATAGCATAGCCTTTTCGCCTGATGGAGATTATATTGCTGTTGTAAACAAAAGTTCAAATACTTTGCAAATTTTTAATTCAACTACGCCATTTGCACAGGTTGGTCTTGATGTCATAACAGGAGATTCCCCCATTGCTGTTTCGTGGTCAAATACAAGTACTCAGCTTGCTGTAGTGAATTTCGGTGACGACACAGTAAAAGTATTTAATTTTGATGGAATTAGCTCCCCTGTATTTTCAGTAAGCAACACAACTGGTTCAAATCCATCGTGCGTATCATGGTCTCCATTTGGAAATTACATTGCTGTAACAAATTCAGGCTCCGATACTTTGCAAATTTTTAAGGCATCAACATTGTCTCAGCTCGGAGGCTTTGCCGCCACTGGAGATACCCCGTCTTCAGTCGCATGGGCTACAGGAGACAAATTTTTGGCTGTTACCAATGCTGGCTCAAATACTCTGCAAATATTTTCATTTAATGGCTCTAGTACTCCATCTTTAGAGGCAAGTAGTGCTACTGGGAATATACCGACATCGGTTTCTTGGGATCAGAATGCTTTATTTATTGCGGTTGCAAATAGCAACTCAAACACAGTTCAGATTTTCTCATTTGACTGTAGCCATTCACTAAATTTAATGAATACAATTCTTACTAATCTTGGACCGATTTCGATAACTTGGACTAGTAGTGGTGGCCAGATAACATTTGTGAATAATATTTCAAATACATTGCAGTTCTCATCGGTTGTAGATCAAAGCGTTCCAATTCAGGTTGGGGGTAGTGTGTCTGTTGGGAATTCTCCATATTCAACAGCTTGGTCGCCATCTGGGAATTTTATTGCCGTTGTTAATAGTCAGTCAGACTCATTACAGGTATTTTCATTCGATGGTGTTAATACTCCGACTCAAGTTGGGGGTAATGCATCTACGGCACCGGTTCCTTACTCGGTATCATGGTCTCCTGATGAATGCTTTATTGCTGTTGTGAACATCAATACGGGCAAATTGCGAATATTTTCGTTTGATGGGATAAATACGCCTGTGCAAGTTGGAGGTGATGCAAGTACAGGGGCTTATCCATGGTCAGTATCTTGGTCTCCCATGGGTAATTTTATTGCCGTTGTTAACTGGGCTGATGGCACATTGCAAGTGTTCTCATTTGATGGGGTTAATACACCTACACAGGTTGGAGGCAATGCGCCTACGGGAAGCCGTCCTGTATCAGTATCATGGTCGACCAATGGGCATTTTATTGCTGTTGCAAATGCTATTTCAAATACGTTACAAGTATTCGCATTTGATGGGGCTAATACGCCTACACAGGTTGGAAGTCCAGCAACTACTGCATCAGTTCCGTTCTCAGTATCCTGGGCGCCAGATAGTAGATTTGTCGCAGTTGTTAATCACGATTCGTGTGCATTACAGGTATTTGCATTTGATGGAACTAGTACGCCAGTACAAGTTGGGGGTGATGCAATTACAGGCAGTTCACCATTCTCTTGGCCAATGTCCGGATCATGGTCGTCTGATGGGCGGTTTATTGCGGTTGCTAATTACAACACCGATTCGTTGCAAATATTTTCATTTAATGGATTTGGTACGCCGACACAAGTTGGTGGATCGGTGGCTACGGGATCATATCCTAAATCAGTAGCATGGTCACCGGCAAGCGATTTCATGGCAGTGATTAACGAGTCATCGAATACATTGCAAGTTTTTTCGCTTAATGTTGCTAGTGCATCAACACAGGTTGCGGGAACCATAAAAACTCAAACGAAACCATCATCAGTGTCATGTTCCCCAAATTCTGGCGCTGTGATTGTTTCTGGTGGTGAAAATACACTACAACTTTTTGAATATTTACAACCATCGGTATCAGCTCAAGTTGGGGGTAATGTAACTACGGGAAGCTTTCCAGACTCAGTATCATGGGCTCCCGATGGAAGATTTGTTGCAGTTGTTAATGATTCCTCAAACACGTTGCAAGTATTTTCATTCAATGGTTCTAGTGCTCCGACACAAGTTGGAGGTAATGCAAATACCGGAAGTAGGCCTGCGTCAGTATCATGGTCACCAGATGGAAGATTTATTGCTGTTGTTAGCTATTTATCAAACAGGTTACAGGTCTTTTCTTTTGATGGTGTAAATACGCCTAGTCAAGTTGGGGCTAACGTATCTACTGGAAATGAGCCATGGTCCGTATCATGGTCACGAGGTGGAAAATTCATTTCTGTTGTTAACAGACAGGCTGGTACGCTGCAGATATTCACATTTGATGGAATTCATACTCCAACTCAGGTTGGCAGTAACGTGGATGCCGGCTATTATCCATGGGCAGTATCATGGTCGCCTGAGGGAAGTTTTATTGCAGTTGCTAACTTCGAAGGAAATACTTTAAGAGTATTTACATTTGATGGAATTCATACCCCAACTCAAGTTGGCAATGCTGCGTTTGCGGGATCTTATCCATGTGTAGCGTCGTGGTCTTCGGATGGTAGATTTATTGCTGTCATTAATAGATTTTCAAATACATTGAGAGTGTTCTCGTTTAATGGCTTTGATACTCCAGTACAAGTGGGAGGTGGTGCATCAACTGAATCTGGGCCAAATGTCGCGGCATGGCTTCCTGATGGCAAGTTTATTTTTGTCGTTAACTATTCCTCAAATACATTAGAAATATTCTCATTTGATGGATCTAGTACGCCGGTCAAGGTCGGTGGAAGCGTTTCTACTGCTAATTATCCAATGTCAGCATCATGTTCGTCCGATGGGAAATTTATTGCTGTTGTCAGTGGTAATCTAAATGTTCTGCAATTATTCAGAATTAACTATGTTTCAGAAAGATCTGCTCAATCAATTTTGAACGGAGTTGTGTTTGGAGATTCTGCGTTTGGTTTCGAGTATGACGCAGATGTGCAAGTTCTTGCGGGTTCGCATGTGCTTGTGGATGGAAAAGTAAATTATGATTGTGTAAATTAACAGTGTTAAAAAAGGAAAAAGAGATGAGGTTTAGATTTTTTTTGTTTTGGATTATTTTTTCTGTCACAACTTTTGTTGAGGGGATTTTTGCGGCATCCATCGACGGCACAACATCAGTCAAGTATCTCACAACAAATCAGGTTTTTGGAAATAATCAATATGCACGAGGATTTGTTTCTTTTAATTCCGGTGCAACAATTTTGAACAATGCAACTGCATTTTTTAATGTTAAGATGCCATTTTCAGGAGGACTTGACCTCCGTGGAACCGGCACGCTGAGCCTTGAGGGCGATCTTCATCTAGATTCCAATTTCACGCTCTCCCCAAGTGGCGGAGTAATAAGAGGAAACGGTAAGACAATTTTTATGAACGGGAATTTAACAGTTCCTGATAATTCCATAATTCACATAAATTCGGATACAATAATTGATGGCCAAGGTAAAGATCTTATCTTTGGAAGAAGAGGTAGAATTTTTGTTGATACAAATATCACTCTCACGTTGCGTAATATGAAAATTATACAGAGTTATAACGACTTCTCTGATCCATGCATGAGATTGGCAGCATTCCAGAGCAAACTTGCTCTGGATAATACTGAGCTGGCATTATCCCAAGACTTTTTATTTTCACAAGGACAGCTTTTTATTCACGGAGATGTGGCGGTTACAGGAACGTCTGCCTTTATATACGAATCGACACAGCATACTTTTATAGCACCTGATAGCACTTTTTATTTTGATATAGGAACAACATTTTCAGTTACACCTGCAACTTTTACTGACTGCAAATTTGATCAATGGCCAACAACTACGACAAATAATTTTATTTTAATGACTGATGAAACTTCAAAAATACATTTTAATGAGGCTTCTCTTTTTGCAACTTCTACTGGGTGTGGATTTACGAAGGGGGCTGTAAATTTTGAAAATCAGTGTTTTATCAAAAGCAATCAGTCACTAGATTTACCAACAACACATATTGGTAATGCTATTGGTGAGATAGCCACAGAATTTTCACCAAGTTGCGTGGCCTGGTCTCCTGACGGTAATTTTCTTGCTGTGGTAAATAAAAATTCGGATTCATTACAGATCTTTGATTCTGTTACCTTGGCTCAAATCGGTAGTAGTGCCGCTACTGGGAGTGGGAGCGCGCCAGTATCCGTTTCTTGGTCAAATACAAGCACGCAGTTGGCCGTAGCAAATTCAGGAGATAACACGCTTAAAGTGTTTAATTTTAATGGTTCTGTTACCCCAACCTTGTCAGTGAGTACTGCTACCGAAATTTCGCCTTCATGTTGTTCTTGGTCTTCATATGGCAAATTTATCGCGGTAACAAATTCAGGATCTGATACTTTGCAAATTTTTAAATCTGATACGCTTGCGCAAATTGGAAGTAATGCAACGACCGGAGATGCACCTTCATCTGTCTCATGGGCTCCCGGTGATGGGTATTTGGCTGTTGTAAATTTTATTTCAAATACATTACAAATTTTTTCATTTGATTATTTTAATACTCCAACTTTAATTGCAAGTCATGTTACGGGCTTTTCTCCTTCCTCAGTTTCGTGGTCAAAAATGGGAGCTTTTATAGCATTAGTAAACAAAAGCTCAAACACTCTGCAAATGTTTTCATTTGATGTAAATAAGACGTTAGCTTTAATTAATACATTCCCTACAAATAATGAGCCATCTTGTGTGTCTTGGACGTTGGATGGAAAGTATGTTTTTGTTGTTAATTATACTTCTAATACGCTACAATTATTCTCATTATATGATTTGACTAGCACTGGCTATTTAGGAGGGATTGGGACAGGCACTGAGCCGGTATCAGTGTCATGGGCTCCATTGAGTGATTTTGTTGCTGTTGCTAATAAGACATCAGGAACGATTCAGATTTTTTCCGTTAATGGATCAGGAACCCCGACTCTTACAGGAAGTGTTGCTGCAGGGACTAATCCAACGTCAGTGTCATGGTCGCCAGTGAGTAACTATGTTGCTGTAGTCAATGATACCTCACCAGGTACATTACAAGTTTTCTCGGTTATTGCGGGCGTTCCAGCGCTTACAGGTTCGATTTCAACAGGTACAAATCCTCAATCTGTGTCATGGGACCCAACGGGTAATTTTATAGCTGTTGTTAATGGTGCTTCTGGTATATTGGAGGTATTTAATTTTGTTGCCCCAGGAACTTTAGCTCTTGCTGGTAGCATCTTAATTGGCGTTGGAACCAGCCCGAGATCGGTAGACTGGTCAGCTGTTGGTAATTTTATAGCTGTGGTTAATAGTGCTACAAGTAAGCTTAACGTATTTCATTTTGACGGTAGCAGCACAATTACAAAGATTGGTGGTGATGCATCCACAGATAGTTCTCCATATTCAGTTTCTTGGTCCCCTGATGGAAGTTTTATTGCTGTAGTTAGTTATGATTCGGGAGCTTTGCAGATTTTTTCATTTGATGGATACAGCACCCCGACTCAGGTGGGTGGAAATGCTTCTATTGGGGAGCTTTATGCCTATTCCGTGTCATGGTCACCTGATGGCAGGTTTATTGCTGTGAGTTATTATTGGCCTGATACACTTCAAGTATTTTCTTTTAATGGGTCAGATACTCCAACTAGACAGGGAGGCAGTGCAACAACTGGTAGGATGCCAGCTTCAGTATCATGGTCATATGATTCTGAGTTTATAGCTGTGGTTAATAGTAGTATACCTGCTGGTAATTCATTACAAATATTTAAGTTAAATTCTGATGGATTAGCTACTCAAATTAATCAGGGTGTTGCTACCAAAAATAGACCATCTTCTCTTTCATGTTCTCCAGCAGGAACGGCTGCAATTGTTGCGAATACTGGCTCAAATATGCTTCAAATTTTTAATATTCAATATCCAGATATATTGACTCAAATTGGAAGTGGTGCATCCACTGGGCTTAGCACCCAACCAGTTGCTATGTCATGGTCTCCGGATGGTAGATTTGTAGCTTCGATTAATTATGGTTGGGGAGAATTAAAAATATTTTCATTTAACGGTTCAAGCACGCCAACACAAGTTGGCATCGATGTAAATACTGGAGCTGAAGCTTTTTCAGTTTCGTGGTCACCTGATGGTAGATTTATTGCTGTGACTCATATGTCTTCAAAAATATTGCAAATATATTCATTTAATGGGTATAGCACTCCTGTACAGGTGGGTGGTAATGCAAGTACAAATGGCTGGGCACGTTCAGTGTCATGGTCGCCTGATGGTAAGTTTATTGCTGTTGTGAGTCGTAGTACCAGTGTTTTACAAATATTTTCGTTTGATGGATTTAGTACGCCAGTTCAAGTTGGAGGTAATGCTCCAACTGGTTGGTTGCCAGTTTCAGTTTCGTGGTCGCCGGATGGAAGATTTATTGCTTTAGCCAGTTATGGAAATAGCATATTGCAAGTATTCTCGTTTAATGGTTTAAGTACTCCTGTTCAGATTGGTAACAATGTAGGTACTGGGACTTATCCAAGCTCAGTGTGTTGGTCACCTGATGGAAGGTTTATAGCTACAGTTAGCGCAGAGGAAGATATATTAAAAGTGTTTTCATTTAATGGGACAAGTACTCCAAATAGATTGGGGGATGGGGCTTATACAGATAGTGGTCCTAGTTCGTTATCATGGTCACCAGATGGTAGATTTATTACTGTGGTTAATGCAACTGCAAATACGTTACAAGTTTTTTCATTTGATGGGGTTTATAATCCAACACAAATTGGTAGTAGTATAAGCCTTGGGGGAATTGGATGGAGTGTTGATTGGTCCAAGGATGGGGAATTTATAGCCGCTACATATGAAGGTATATTTCCAGATACATCTGCATTAAAAGTGTTCAAGCTAAATTATGGTGTTGATGCATCAGGCCAAGCAATTTCAAACGGTGTAGTATTTGGTAATTCAAAGCTTGGGTTAAATTATGATGCAACAGTTAAACTTTTGGCAGGAAGTAATGTTATGGTAGATGGTTTGGTAAATTACGATTGTGTTGTTTAAAATAAAAGGTGGGATATGTCTAATTATAGGAGATTTTTGATGAAAATATCCAAGTTAATAGCAATGTGTGGTTGCTTTTTTGCATTGGAGAATGCTAATGCGACGTTAAGCTTTTCGAACGATTTGTCTAAGTTTATACTACTTAATGATGCTTCAGAAATTCGAATAAAAAGCACAGGAATTTATGATAATCAGGATCTTGGAATAACGAATAATTTAAATAAAATTGATTTAGTGAATTCAACTAACAATGTCATAATCATGGATAGTAACTTTGAACTTGCAGAAGGTTTTTTATCTAGCGAGACGTGCACCGTTCAGGGTAATGGATATTCAATGATTATGAATGGTGATTTAACAATTCCTGAAATGACTACTCTAAAAATTACATCAAGTTTGTTAATAGAAGGCAATGGCCACACGCTATTTATTGATAACTTTGCTCAGATTTTAACAGATACACATGCAACGTTGACGTTAAGAAATTTGATTCTTAGAAATTCTACAAATACGTCTGAACGGCCGGCAATTGAGGCAAATGGTTCTGATTCTAGAATTACGTTTGATGGTGTAGAGATTAAATTTAATGATGATTTTTGGTTTAAGCGTGGAAGTCTATTTTTTAACAACAATGTTTTATATTCAGGGGGTTCAAAATTTCTTTATGGTTCTGCTCAGCCAAGTTACATTATGCCAAATAGTACCCTATTATTTGATAAGGGTACGACCTTCTTTTATAACCCTTCAACTACAAGTAATGAGTTAATTGTACAACAGGATCCGACTTCTACGATTTATTTTGATGGAGCAACTCTTCAAACGACTCCAACCGGTCTAAGTTTGGTAAATGGTCAAATGTTTTTTGAAAACCAAATTAATTTTGATGTTGGAACGGAGTTTAACACGAGTGTATTCAGATTAAATCAAGTCGCTAGTAGTTTAGTTTTGCGTTCTTTGGATTGGGATTTTAGCGGACAATATTTGGCTGTTGCCGGACAAACAATTGGATTAAATACTAATCAAATAAAAATATATCAATTGAACTCAACAAATTTATCTCAACTGGATGCAGTGACATATGGGCCACTGTCTTCTTCTGTAAATTCAGCGGTTTGGAGTTCAGATGGGCAATATTTAGCTGTTGGCGGTTCTGGGGCAGGTATTGCAGGTGGATTTAGTAATAATGATAGTTTAAGAATTTATTATTTAAATCCGGCCACACTTACTTTAAATCCTGTTGCAAGTGTTGATTTTGGAAGTACCTCAACAATCAAAACAATTGATTGGGGTGGCCTTGATAATCGTTATCTTGCGATTGGTGGAACAGGAGCTCTTCCTGTTGGTGGATTCGGCAATAATGATAATTTAAGAATTTATTATTTTGATGCATTTCAAAATAAATTGAATCCTGTTACAAGTTACAATTTTGGCTCTAGCGTAAATTCAGCACAATGGGATTTTAGTGGATCCTATTTGGCTGTGGGTGGATTTCAAACATCAGGAAGTTGTAGGTTGAATCTTTTTACTTTCAATCCTGTTACTAATTCTTTGAATTTGTTTGATAATAAAAATTTTGGAGTAACTAGTGATACTTCTATTAATTCTATTGCTTGGACTAGCGAAAGCCAGTTTTTGGCTGTAGGAGGCGGAAGTTACAGCAACGCTATGACATCTACTCAAAATTTGATTATATATCAATTTAATCCATCCAATCCTATACCCCTTTCATTTTTAACCTCTGCAAATTCGGTAGAAACCACAAGTACCAGTTACATTCAAATTCAAAATTTGAAATGGAGCTCAAACAATCAACTATTGCTTTCCAGTGGTTTAAACCCGGTATCAGGAAATTGGTCTAGCGATATATATGTTTTTGACTCAAGTTCCAATATAAAGTTAAGTGAATTAAAACAAATGAGTCACGCAAGTGCGTTAGTGCAGTATGCTGCTGCGTGGAATCCTAATACAAATTTGTTTGTTACAAGTTCAGACAATTTTATAAATGTTAATTCTTTGGTAGGTTTAAGCCCTAAGCTTGTTTCTAATAAAGATTACACAAATTATTATTCTACATTATCCACTGGAACAGATGGTGTTTACTCTATTGATTGGCACCCAGGAGGAGACTACTTGGCAGTTGTGGGGCAAAGTGCTGGAGCTGTTGGTGGTTTTAGCAATTCAGATGAAATAAGAATTTATCGTTTTGGTGGAGGAACTGAGTCTTTGCATGCTGCTACAAGCCGTCGTTATGGACAAAGGGTTTGTGCTGCATCTTGGCGCCCTGACGGGGATTATTTGGCTGTTGGCGGTATTAATCCTACTTACGCAGCCGGTGGATTTAATAATACTGACCAGGTTAGAGTATATAAATTTGTAAATAATTCTCTGTCCCCAGAAATAAGTGTCTCTTTAGGATCAAGTTCTGCAGAACTTTACAGTATGGCATGGCACCCAAGTGGAAGATATCTGGCTTTAGGTTGCTATAATTCAGAGGCCGTTGGGGGATTTCTTGCCGGAGTGAATTTAAGAATTTATTCATTTGATGGAACAATATTAACCCCAATTGTAGGTTATAATTTTGGTTCTGCCACTCGTACGCCCGCGGGAATGCATTGGAGCCCTGATGGCAAATATTTGGCTGTTGGAACATGTGATGGGCGCCCAACTTCAGAGCCTGCAACCGGTAACGGGTTGAGAATATTTGAATTTCAAAACGATAACAGCCTGGTTTCAAGAGCAACCTGGAATACATCAGGGGCTGTGTTGAGCGTAAATTGGGAATTTGACAACAGATATATTGCCGTAACATACAATAATACAACGTTTAAGATTCTTTATTTTACCGGTAGCTCGGTTCAAGAGGTGAAATCGTGGGGCGATGCCAACTTCAAAAATACGGATGTAAAATTTAGTCCCGATGGTAAGAAGATAGCTTATACTGCAAAAAATGGTGCTTCAAATAATTTTGGGTATCTTTCTATTGATGATAGTGCTCTTAAAAATGAGAGTTTTAATTTTCAGAAAATATCCGGAATTTTTAATCTCTGGTCCTCAGCTTGGCGTCCTGACAGTAAATATTTGGCAGTAGGTGCTTATAATGTTGGTGAGGGTGCGCAGCAGATATCAGTGTTTAAAGTTGAAAATTTAATAAACATAAACAGAGAAAGCGCCGAAGGTCTTAGCATTGGTAATTTAGTTGATGCTAACGTACTTGGAAATGGGTTAATAATAGTTAATGGAGTGATGGAGTATGCGGCAGAGTAAGTTTCTAGCTTATTCCGGGCATATCGCCTGAAGGAAATATAGAATCAAAATCGAAATCAGGGGCCTCTTCGTCTTCGTCTATGAATACGAAGGTGGCCCCATAACTTGAGCTGTAAATTTCATCGTATTCGCTGTCATATGAAAAATGATAAAAGATTCTATTGTTAGTGTTTTGTGTGTTTATTTCCACTTAAGTTCCCCAAAATTTGCTTTTGCCGTCGCCTTTCCCCCCTATGCAGATAAGAAATATATCGATAAAATAAGGGAAATCAATGTTTAAAGTAAAAAATATTTAATAAGTTCAGCTTGAATATTCAGCGTGTTTAATGTGATTTAAAGCTGTAAGTTTGTGTATTTTTTATAATTTTTGTAAAAAATTTTATTAAATTGGTTGTCAAATCATGAAAAATATAATAGTAATTCCAGCCAGATTTGGGTCATCTCGTCTTCCCGGCAAGCCTCTAGCCCAAATTAATGGGCATAGCTTACTTTATCGTGTGTGGATGCTTGCAAAAAGGGCACAAAATATCGATGAAGTTTTTATTGCGACTGATGATCAGAGAATTCAAAAACATGCGCAGGATTTTGGAGCACAAGTTTTAATGACCGATCCAAATTATCCAACTGGTACGGATCGAATTTATGGTGCGGTTGAACAGTTATCTCAAAAACCTGAAATAATAATAAATATGCAAGGTGATGCTGTTTTGACTCCGCCATGGATTATTCAAAGTTTGATTGATGCGCTTGTTAATGATTCAAATGTGAAAATGGCTACGCTGGCTAATCAATTGAGCTGGCCGCAGTATGATGAGCTTGTTAAGTCGAAGGCTAACAGCAAGAGCAGTGGGACAACTGTTACTTTTGATAAAAATAACGATGCCCTATATTTTTCCAAAAACATAATTCCATACGTAAGAAACAGAAATGATCAAGATTTAATGTCCCCAGTATTCAAACACATTGGAATGTATGGGTATCGCTATGATGCTCTTAAAAAATTTGTTAACTTACCGCAATCTCCACTAGAAAAAGTAGAAAGTTTAGAGCAGCTTAGAATGCTTGAAAACGGTATTAAAATAAAAGTTGCCATCGTGGATGCAAAAGGTCGCACCATGTGGAGCGTTGACAGCCCTGAGGATGTAAAAAAAGTTGAAGAAATTATAGAGCGAGAGGGGGAATTACTTCCCCTTTAAATTTGAAACTTCTTGGGCTGTTAAATGACGCCATTTTCCAACCTCCAAATCTTTTGTGGTCAAGCCGGCATAGAAAAAGCGATTGAGTTTTAAAACATTATACCCAAAATGTTCAAACATTCTTCTGACGATGCGATTCTTTCCGCTGTGTATCTCGACAACAACCTTACAGGATGGTTTGTTGTGATTGTAATGTACTGCATCAGGTTTTATAAAGCCATCATCAAGGTTTATTCCGGCTGCAAGTTGCTTCAGGTCATTTATTTGGAATAACTTATCAAGTTTGACTAGGTATTTTTTTGTAAATTCGTAACTGGGATGAGTGAGCTTTTTTGTAAGTTCCCCATCATTAGTTAGGATTAAAAGACCTGTAGTCATGCGGTCAAGTCTTCCTACGGGATAGATTCGTGCGCTAGATTTAAAATTAATTACATCAAGTACGGTACGTCTTGAGTTTTCATCAGATGCTGTTGTTATGCAATCTTCCGGTTTGTTTAAAAGAATATAAATAAATTTTTTAATTTGTTGGACGATTTGTCCTTCAAAATGGACTTCATCGTTTGGTTTTACTACATAAAACGGTTCACGGACAACTTTGTCATTAATTGTAACCATGCCTGATTTTATCGCATCAGAAGCCTTACGTCGTGAGCAAACACCGCTTGTGGACAAAAATTTGGATAAATACACTTTATAAACCCCGCTAAATCTGCTAATTTAAAAAAACATTGTATATGGAATCTAACAAATTTAATAAAAAATGTACAAAGGGTAGATTTTATGCTGCTAATTCTTGCTCGCCATGGTAATACTTTTAATAAAGGTGAAAAAACATATCGAGTTGGGAATTCTAATGACCTACCGCTAGTTGAAAAGGGTTTGGCTCAGGCTCAAACATTTGCAAAAGCGTTGCTTGAAAAGAATATTAAACCTGTTGCTGTTTATTGCGGTCCTCTACAAAGAACTAGACAATTTGCTGAAATTATTGTGTCCGGACTTAATTTAAATGAGCAGCCAATAGTTGATGAGCGATTAAATGAACTTAATTATGGGCTTTGGGCAGGACTTGATGATGAGACTATCAGGGAAAAAGTAGGATTGGATTTTGATGGCTGGGAAAAGTATGGAAAATGGCCACAAAATTCAAAATGGCCTGAAGCGGAGAATGAGGTTGTTCGGCAGGTTAGATCATTTGCTAAAAATTTAGCAGAAAAATATAATCCGGAAGATGTTGTTCTTGCCGTTAGTAGCAGTGGCAAATTGAGATATTTTTTAAAGTTAATTGAAAATGAATTCGAAGACAGAATCAAATCTGGAAATATAAAAGTTGGTACGGGGAACGCGTGTGTTATTGCATATGACCGATCTAAATTTGAGCTTATTGCGTGGAATATAAACGTTGAAGAGTTGTGATGTTTATTAAAAATATTAGAAGTAAGATTTTATATTTTTTTAGTATAAGTTTATTTGTGTTGGGAACTGGGTGGTTTTGGCTGCATAAAAACAGTAAGCCAAAAGAGGCATCTCCAAAAATTATTAAATCTGAAGTCAAGCCAAACGGGGGTCTGGAAGAAAATGCTGAAATTATAATTAAAGACCTTATTTTAAAAGAAGTTGAGAAACATAAAGGGCTGGAGTTTGTTATTAATGCAAGCGAGGGTAAAATTTTAAATTCTACAGATAAAATAGAATGTAAAAACATAACCTGCGTGCTGAATGATAATCATAAAAAAGTTGCAGATTTACGGGCTAATAATGCCGTGATACATAAAACAACTAAGAATGTGTTTCTTTCAGGAAATACCGTTGGGCATACTTGTGATATGACTATTTGTGGCCGCGATATTAGTTATGATTATTCCAGTCAAATGCTTACTACAAGAAAAGAAATAAGTTATACACATAAACTCTTCTCTCTAATTGCAAAAGAAAGCCGTGTAGATTTGAAAAATAATAAAATTATAATGAGCGGTGGAGTTAAGAGTGAATTTTTAAATGGTCCTGCATGCAACGGCAATGCTAATTGATGCCGGCTGTAATATAGCGAGAGTTTGGGCTACGCTTTTGACCGTTGCCCCTGTTGTAAAAAGATCATCGATTATAACGATATTTTTATCTTTTATTGGATTATTAAATATAAAATTCTTCTTTATAGAAAATGCCGTTTCAACATTTTTTTGTCGCTGATTTGGACTTAATCTGGATTGGAAAATTGTTCTATGTTTTCTTTTAACGATATTAATTATTGGGATATCAAGTTTTTTGCTCAATTGTTTTGCAATTAAATCGGCTTGGTTATAACCCCTCCACGCGAATCTGGACCAATGTAATGGAACCGGAATTAAAAAATCTGCTTTAATCGTTTCGAATGGAACAAAATCAATTATCAAATTTGCAAGTTGTTTGCATGCAAGAGTGTCATACGAAAATTTTTTTAAGATAAGAGATTTTACAGGATCATCATATGCGCATGCTGCGTAAATGGGTAGGATATATTTTTTTGTTGTTCGGAGAAAAACGGGTACGACCGGTTTTATTTTACTTTGGCATGCAAAACAAAAAGTTTGTTCTTGATCAATAATGGAAGAGCATGATTGGCAAAACGATGGATAAATCAGCCGCAATAAACTGTTTAACATAATATCATAAAGTTAAAGTAAATTATTCTAAATTTTAACATTCAAATAGTAACATGACTAAGTTTTTATGCAATAAATTAAATATAAAATTTTTTTAAAAAAATTACTTGTGCTTGATAAAAATAAAGAGTAGTATCTGTCCGAAATAATTGTAAAAATATTACAAGAAAGGAAGATTCTCATGAATAAAAATATTATGATTCTTTGTGCCATGTTACTTTCTTCATCTATGAATATCAAAGCAGTAGATTTTAGGGTTCAAATGCCGATTGAGTTTGTTATAAAAGCTCAAGATCCTGAAAATCCGCAGGCAGAATTTTTAAACGTAAAAACTGATTTCAAACCAGGCTTAAAATGGGTTATGTTACCGCAAGTTGCGGCAATGTTTGATCCTTCAAATCCAAGCGAGCCAGTAGTTCTTCTTGATGTAAAACGTACTATTCTTAAGATTATAGCCCAAAACCCTGAGCTTGTTCGTAATGCTGGAATTCAGCCCGAGGACTTTGCAAATGCCGGAATTTCCACAAGAGATTTACAGGTTCTAAGACATGAAGATATTAGACCTGAGGAGATTAGTTTTTTAGCCCAATTGATGGTTGATTTTATTGATGGAGATGCATATGACGGATTGGCTTATATGCGTGATGGCGGATTGAACTTTATAAAAGGTGGAGCAGGTTTAGGTTTTGGTACTGCAATTTTGCTGAAAAAGGTAACTGTTGTTGTAGCCAAATTTTTAAAAAGCTGGTTTGATGATGTTACCGAGTCTGAAAAAGAGGCTCGTGCAAGTTTAAGAAATTAAATTTCATTATATAAAAAAACTTAATTTGTTAGGCGTTAGCGTCTTTTTTTGAGGCTAACGCTTTTTTATTGGATTTTTAATAAAACCATGTATAGATTATAAAAATGTGTCGTTGTCTGTTTCCAAGTTTATAATTTAGGGGCATGTATTTTAAATGCTTAATAAAAAATTAATTCTAATTTTTATTTATTTTATAACATACTCGCTTAATGCTATTGATCCGTTTTCACATATAAAAATTACTAGTAATAAGGCTGTTTGCGAAAAGGATAAAGAGAATTCACATACTTTCAGATTTAAATATCTTGAAAAAGTTAATGTTATATTAGCAGATGGAAGTCAAATTACATCTGAATCTCTTGAAGTTGTACTGGATAGTAAGAGTGCTAAAGATCCTAATGATTTGAGTAAAAAACATGGCGAAAAAAATAGAAAAAATAAATCCAAAGAGAAGAAGTCTGGAGATCTATCGCACATAAAACAGATTACATTTAAGAATAATGTTCAAATTTCTAACCAAAATAGGCGTGCACAGTCGGATTCAGCTATAATTAATCTTTTTGATAACACATGTTTGCTTGCCGGCAACGTAAAAATTAAACAAACAAAAATGGCTCAGAATGATGTTCCTGTGGATATTCAGAGTACTCAGGCGTTAATTAATCTTAAGACTTCTCAGGTTACGTTGCTAGGAAGTAGTGAAGAGCCAGTAAGTACTATAATTGAACTTAATAAAAATGTTATGGCATCTAAGAAAAAGTAACTTAAAAAATGAACAAAATTAAAGTTCTGGCTTTTGATCAGGCACAAAAGATTGCAGCCGGAGAGGTTATAGAACGTCCTGTTAACGTTGTCAAAGAAGTTATTGAAAATTCTATTGATGCCGGAGCTACTCAAGTTTACTTGTATATAGAAAAAGCTGGCAAACAACTTATTCGCGTTGTGGATAATGGTTGCGGTATGTCTGTGACTGATGCAAAAAATTGCTTCTTGTCACATGCTACCAGCAAAATATCTAATATCGATGAGCTTGAGACTATTGATTCGTATGGGTTTAGAGGAGAGGCTCTTGCCAGCATTAGCGCAATTAGCAAAATAAAATTAATTACGCGACCTACCATTTGTCATCCTGCCGTGTCCGCCATAGCTGAAAGCGAAGGCCGGGAACTTGAGTCAGGATCTATTTTGCCACAAGAAAATGCGTCACTTGGTGTTGAGATAGAGTATGAAAATTCAAGATTAATTTCGGAAAAATCTATTTCGTGTAATTTTGGAACTGATCTTCAAATTCATGACCTGTTTTATAATATTCCCGTGCGTAAGAAATTTTTGAAGCAAGATGAAACTGAGTGGAATCAGGTGCAGACACTTTTTTATGCTTTCTGTCTGAGTCACTTAAAAATTCACTTTAAGCTTTATAATGATGGGAAGCTTGTTTTAAATGCTCCTCCTGTTAATAGTATTCAGGATAGAATAACGCAAATTTGGGATCACAATTTTTCACAAAATTTAATTGAGTTAGGGGCCAAGCCCAATAATAACTTATTACAAGCTGATGCTTCTCAGGAGCAGTCTAATGATTTGTTACCGGGCTGGATTAAGTTCAGAGGTTGTATATCTAACCACAATTTTTGGCGTTATGGTCGAACTCATATATTTTTTTTCGTTAACAATCGTTGGGTAAAAAACCCAGAACTTTCTAAGGGTTTGCTAAAGGGTTATCTAAATGTTTTGCCCCATGATAAATTTCCGGCAGCGTTTATTTTTATTGATATAGACAAGACTCTTGTTGATATTAATTGCCATCCAAAAAAAGAAGAGGTTAGGTTTTTAAAACCCCTTACAGTTCAAAATATGTTACAAGAAATTGTAAAAAGTACATTGGCACAAAATCTATCAAAGCAGATTTTGCCGGGCTTTATAGGGCAAAATTTTGCAATACAAGATGTTGGTAGTCAAAATTCTACTCAAAATATTGAGCACGAACATAAAACCGAAAATTTACACACACAAGCTTTTTTGGAACAGCCAAATTTTCATAGACGACAAAACTTTTTTGGCCCTATTGTGGAGTCTTATTTAGAACCTTCACAAAGACAAACGAATTTGCCGGTTTATGGACAATCTTCTGTCACTGTTAACGTGAGCCAAACTCAAGCTGTTCAACCTGAGGTGCAGGCATACAAAATTATTGGACAACTTTTTAAAACATATATTTTAATCGAAAATAAAGATAATTTTGTGATCATTGATCAGCATGCGGCTCATGAACGAATAATTTATGAAAATTTATTAAAGAATTTTGAGCATAAACAGGGAATAAGACTTTTGTTTCCTGAAATTTTAAATCTTACAGAACAACAAATTAAATCTTTGCTTGAGTGTAAAGATTTTTTTAGTGAGCAGGGTATTGATTTTGAAGTGATCGGTAAAAATGATATTTCCATAAAAACCAGTCCGCCAAAAATTTCGAAAACATCTTTAAAAGAGCTTTTCATGCATGCTATAGAATTTATTCAGGAAAACGAGAAGCTTGATAAAGAGATTTTTCGTAAAAAACTTAATGAACATATGCATTCACAAATTTCTTGTAAATCTGCTGTTAAGGCAGGAGATGAATTGACGTTTGCACAGATGCGGCAATTAATTGATGATCTTAATAAATGCGAAAATCGTATTATTTGCGTTCATGGCCGTCCCACAACATGGATTGTTAGCAAATTTGAAGTCGAGAAGAATTTTAAGCGTCGTTAACATGTTAATATTTTAATATTGTTTATCTACGAATATTCAGAATTTTTAGGTTGTTTTATTTTGGCTGTTGTTACAATTCTAAAACAAGCTTGTTATTTTTATGATTTGCCTTACTAGTGGTTTTGATCCATATATTGTGGCCAGAAATCTTTTATCATAACTTAATATACCCTCTTGTCTGAAACAGTCGGGAGATTCATAACTTGAGGGGGTAGCCCATGCATGTATTTCTTTTACTTGATCGACCAAAAAAGATCCAACAAATTTTTCTGGGGCAATCTGAAAAATTTTTACGGTTTTTTCCTGGGATGAGTATATTGCAATATGCGTTGCTTCAGGATTAAACTTTATAATGTCGCCTACATTTATTTTGATAGAATTTATCCGTAAGTTAAGTTGGCAATAGCTTCTTCCTGTATTTATATCAATAATTGCTACCGGACCATTTATTAAGGCAATAGCCAAAAATAAACCGTTATTACTTAATTCTACGCAAGCAATACTGCCTGTGATTTCATAAATTAGTTTTCCGTTTAAAATATTCCAAGCGCGAATGAAACTATCCCCAATAGCAAATAAAACTCTGTCATCAGGGCTCCATTTAATCCATGCCATAGATTTGATTCCCAAATCCATATTACGAATTTTACTTGTAATAGGGTCTATTATTTGCACGATTCCCGATATGCCTCTAAATGCAGATACCGCCAAAAGATTTGATCTATTACCCCACTCCATTGTTATTACATTGTAAGGATTTAAACTGAAAAGTTTTTCTTTTGGATTGCTAACAAATTCTTGTTTTGCCATTGAATATAATTGTAAATTGCCAAATAAAAAACAGAAATTTAGAAATATTATTTTTTTTATACTCACAACTTATCCTTTTAATAATTTGTCATAAAAAATTCGTATTTATTTAATTTGAAATATTACTGAGTCTTTAAAAATTGTAAATTATGTTTTAATAAAAAAAATATAGATTGCCAGATTAATAAAAATTAAGAAAAGTTTTATTGATTTAAAAATGAGTGATGTTAAACTTTGCAAACATAATTCTACAGATAAGTTTTTTAATATAAATTTATGAGGCTTTATGAAAATTTTAAGAATTTTATTAATTTTATTTATAGCTTTTGAATTAATAAATGCAAAGCTCTCTGCGATGGTTGATGCACGACAAAATGATACAAAATTGATTGCGATGTTTACTGAAAAATTTAAATCTTCTGAAAGCTATTTCGATTCGCAGGCCTTTCCTCTTGATATTATTAAATCTATGGTCTGTCATATTAAAAGAGCCATTGAAGATCCAGAAAAAATCATACAAATGCGACAAAGGTTGTCTGAAGCGCCTTCTCAAGATGCCGATCTCATGATTTCAAATGAGGCTTTATTAAAAATTTTAAAAGAAATTAAAGTAATAGAATCAATTCATATGATTGATTTATCTGATTTGGAGAGTAACCAACGAGTGAAAAAAATCATAATTCTTGCATTATGGGATTACACATATTACGTGTGCAACAAATTTAATCAATAATCTAAATCAACAAGCTAAAAAAATTTAGATCAGTTACCAGTTCGGGCAAGTTCATCGACAATCAAACTAATTTCAGTTGCTAGCAATATTCGCTCAAATGGAATTGGGGGTTGAAAATTGGGTGCTTGTGTGGCTGTAAAGAATTCTTGTAACAATACTTCGTGTCCCTTATCTTGTGTTTTGCTGTGCATATCAAAGCTTTTGGATAAGCCAAAACCATTAAGTTCATAATAATCGTTCATGATAATTGATTTACCATCGAAGAATAACTCCATGCGCTCTTTTCCAGATTCTGCATTTCCGACTGATGTATAAAGCAAAGAGCAGCAAGAGCCGTCTTTCATACTAATTTGGGCAACAAAATTATCAGTAGGTTTAACAGAATAGTTATTTGAATTTATTGATTCTACTGAAATTGATACTGGTTCTGAGTCAGTTAAAAAACAGAATAGTTCAAAAATATGACATGCTTCGCCTATAATTCGGCCACCGTTTGCAGGTGAATTAAGCCAGTGATCTTTTGGAATAAATCCTGCGTTCATACGATAGTTTATAAGCATTGGGTTGTTACGGTTTTTTACAACGTCTTTAATTTTTTTAACAAATGGTGAAAATGAGCGATTGAAGTCTACGCAGTACAAGACTTCTTTGTTTTGATTTAAAAACAGTTTTAGTTTTTCAAGTTGTTCATAATTTACTGCTGCAGGCTTTTCAACAAAAACTGCCTTGCCTGCCGTTAGACTATCAATTGTCTGGTCTGTGTGTAAAGAGTGCGGGGTGGCGATCAAAATTGCATTAACTTTGTCGTTATTAAGTAACTTTTTATAATCATTTCCGGTGTTTTGTACTTTATATTGATTTGCAATATTAATTAAATTTGTGACATTTGCATCGATCATTGAGTCAATTTGGACATTTTTTATTTTTGAAATAGCAGGAAGGAGTTTTATTTTACAAAAACCTCCAATTCCTATAATTCCAAGTATTGTATTACTTTTTGAGATAAATTTTTTGGCTGTGCGTGAGGTGTTAGTTGTAGTATTTGATTGATTTAAAATTGTTGCTATTTCTTGCTCTAAATTTTCTCGAGCTGCTTTGTAACAAAGCACGATTCCGAGAGACTCTTTTGTTTGTAAGGATTGATATGCAGCTTCTACGTTGTTTAAATTAAATTCACTTGAAACCAGTGGGTCAATTAATATTTTTTTCTCTTGAACAAGTTTGGCGAACAGCTCCATATTTCTGTTTTCAGTCCAGCGTACATAATCGTATGGATAATCAACTCCACGTTTTTCATAAGTGTCATCATAACGCCCTGGGCCGTAAGAGCAGGATATTAAAAAATCAATCTCTTTTGAATAAAATGGATCGCGATCAAAGTCAATTTTTACATCACCAACAAGTATAACCTTGCCCTTGCGGCGAGTCATTTGCATTGCTTGTTGGATAATTTGTCCATCTTTACTGGCGGCGGTAATTATTGTTGTGTCAATGCCATTTTGGGATGTTGACCATTCGATTTCTTTTATGACATTGCAAATTTTTGGATTAAACACAAAGTCAGTGCCAAGATTTTTTGCCAAATTTAAACGAGATTCTTGAATGTCAATTCCATAAACTTGGCATCCTGAAAGTTTTGCCAGCTGTGATGTCAGTTGTCCAATTAGGCCAAGTCCTATGACACAAACTTTCTGGCCCAGTTCAAGATTTGCTCTACGTATGCCTTGCAGTGCAATTGCGCCAATGGTAGTTAGGCTGCATTGTTTGAGCATCTCATGATTGTGGATTTTTACAGCTAAATTTTTTGGTATGACAACTACATCTGCGTGGTTTGCGTGTCCTGAGCCTGCGCAGGCAACGTAATCGCCAACAGAAAAACCTTCAACATTTTTTCCGACAGATAGAACTTGTCCTGAGCATGAATACCCCAGAGGCATCACAGTATCAAGTTTTTCACGAATTAGGGCAAAAGTTGCAGTAAGCCCATTGTCTTTAATTGCTCCGGTAACTTTTTGTATGTTTTGATTTAAATTAGAATATGCTTTCTCGAAGATCGACTTACCTGATGCGGCAACGGTTGCAAATTCTGTTCCGCTGCTAATGAATGAGTAGTCAACTCTTACCAAAATACTGTTCTGATCAAGAAGGGGAATATCGACTTGATAAAGCTTAACCTGCCCTTTTTTCAAAAAAACTTGTTTCATGAGACTTTCTTTTTTAGATTCCAAGTTGACCAATAGTTTCTTTAAAGTGCATTAATCCGTTTAAAAGATCCTTGGATTGTTTCATATGCATGTCATATAATAGACCACATGGATCTATAACAACCTTTCCATTAAAGACATTTTCTTGTAACGCTTCGAATTCTTTGTGTTTAACCAGAATTGCTATTAAATCAGAATTTTTTAGTAACTCAAGTAAATTGTATTTTGTGGGTAATCCCAATTTTTGCATATATTCTAGGGAAATATTAGGATCGAAGATACACAAGTCCATAATGTCTTTTTTTCTATTTAATTCAAGTGCAATTTTGAGAGAAGGGGATTCTCTGATATCGTCTACATTGGGTTTGAAAGTAATTCCCAAAACAGATACTTTAGGCTTTTCAATTCCACGAGCTTTTAAGTATTCAATTTTTTCCAAAATCAGACTAAGAACTTGGTTAGGCTTGTTATTATTTATCTGTCTTGCAGTTTGCAAAAGAGTGCTTTGTTCGGGAAAGCTTTCAATTAAAAAATATGGGTCAACTGCCACGCAGTGTCCTCCAACGCCGGTGCTTGGGGCTAGTATTTTGACTCGTGGGTGTTTATTTGCAAATTCTATGACTTGAAAAGGATTGACTCCTGCCTGTGTTGCCATTGCTGCGACTTGATTGGCAAATGCAATTTGAACATCTCTGCAACTGTTCTCAGCCAGTTTAACCAACTCGGCAGTTTTATCATCGGTAATATGTAAAAAACCTTTTACGAATTTTGCGTAAAAACGTTTTGATAAATCGCAGGCTTTGTGACACATTCCGCCAATTATGCGATCATTACTTACTAATTCTTTTAATATTTTTCCTGGAATTACGCGTTCAGGACAGTGTGAAACAAAGAAATCTATTCCCAATTTTAGACCAGATAACTCTTCAAGTTGGGTTGCGAGTGCTTCAGTTGTTCCGACTGGAACTGTTGATTCCAGAATGACTATATTTCCGGGCATAAGCCTTTTGGCAACGAGTTCTCCGGCAGAAAAAACGTAACTTAAGTCAGCATGTTTATTCTCTTTAATTGGAGTTTGGACTGTTATAACAAAGCAGTCTGCATATTGTAAATCTTTAAAAGCCTTGAATGTTCCCTTGCTTAAAACACCCAATAATTCTTCTGCCATTCCCGGTTCTGCTATTGGCATTTGGCCTGCATTTATCTTTTTTATTTTTTCCTGATCAATATCAAAGCCAAAAACTTCAAAATCAGCTTGAGCTGCAAGAATGGCTGTCGGCAATCCTATATACCCTAATCCAACAACTGAAATACGTCTCATCAGTCCTCCCCGTTTATAATTTTATATTTTATCATTGATTCAAAGACCTGTGCTTATTACAACTCTTCCCGACTTTTTTTCCGCCATATGTAGTTTCATTTTCAAAATATTACAGATTTGCTCAACTGCTTTTCCATTACCAAAAACTGTTGATATTTGATCTTGGAAATTTTTTGAATAAAATGCCTTTAATCCTTCATAAATTAAAAATTCATCTGTTCCTACAAGCATTCCTAATCCTTCTCTTAATCCTTCTACTCTTTCTGTAACATCACGAAGTATTAATACTCTCTTTCCCAAGCTTATTGCTTCCTCCTGAATTCCGCCAGAATCTGTAATAACAAAAGATGAATTTATTAAAAGATACACTAGCTCTGTGTATCCAAGTGGATTGCTAACAAAAATATTTTCAAGTTCTCCAATCCCTGATTTTTCAAATTCTTCAATAACATTAGGATTTGGATGTAGAGTATAAAATATAAATAAATCTTTATGGTCGAGTGCGAATTTTTTAATGGTGCTAAATATTTTAAAAAGTCCGCCACCAAAAGATTCTCTACGATGAGCAGTGAGTACTGCAATTTTTTGATTTAATTTTTTGCAGTTTTCTATTTTTTCAACCAAAAATTTATCTACTTTTATTTGTCCTGAGTTTATTTTATTTTTTATCCAAAACAGAGAGTCAACGATGGTATTACCTGTACAAAATATCTTTTCCTTGGCAACTCCATCATTGAGTAAATTTGCGCAGTTTAGATCTGTTGGAGCAAAATTATAATCTGCAATTTTTGATATCATTATTCTGTTTAATTCTTCAGGATAAGGGGCATTAATATTGCCGGTTCTCAGGCCCGCTTCAACATGTGCTACTGGAATTTTTAAATAAAAAGCTGATAAGGCTGCTGAAAAAGCGGATGTGGTATCTCCTTGCACGATTAATAATCTTGGATTTAGTGAAATTAAGGTCTCTCTCAATTTAATTAAAATCGAGGATGTTATATCGAAAAGGTCTTGATTAGGTTTCATTATGCCGAGCGAAATGTCGGGTGAAATATCGAAAGTTTTTAAGACTTGATTTAGGATTTCTGAGTGTTGCTCTGTTGAGCAAAGAAGAGACGGAAAACCTTCTGCCTGCAGTTTTTTATGTAAAAGCAGCAGCTTTAATGCTTCAGGTCTTGTTCCTACCAACACAACAATTGGTCTCTCCATCCTTAATCCAATTTGTTAATATGGTTTATAAATATACCTTTTTGGAGAATACCAAAGCAAAATAATAAAGCAAGGTTATTTAACTTGGTTATTTAACTAAAGGTTGTTAAAATAATGAAAAAATAGTAATCATTTTGCTATTTTTTCATATGTACAGTACAATTACGTAGTTTCAATTTTATTTAAAATAGTAGAATTTTAATCAGTAGAATTTAAATTACGGTGGTTTATGCTTAATCTTGATAATTTAGAACCAGATGAAAAAAATAGTGGATCTTCCGAAAATATTTCACAAGATGCTCCTCAGGTGTCATTAGTAGATCCCTCACAGGATAGTACTGAAAAAAGTGACGTTGAAAAAAAGATAGAAGAAATTGATCCAAAAACTCAAAAATATCTTTACATCAAGCCTGTTGAACAAAATTTCAAAGTAAAATTAAAAAAGACAATTGACGATTTGGTAGCAATAAGATTAGATATCTTTAACAAGAAAGTAGAGATTGTTACCAAACAAAATTTGATAAAAGAAAAGATTACTTTTTTGAGTGAATCTAAAAAAGTTCGCATAGATAAAGCTGAAATTGAAAAATCAGAGAAGAGTGCTCACAGTTATACCCAATTATTGGATGGTATTATAAATGAATTAAGTGGGGAAATTGCATACTACAATGTTTTTCTTTCAGATGAAAAATCTCCGGTAGATAAAATTGTTGTTCCGCTTCAAGCTCCTGAGAAAATAGAAGATTATCTTGAGTTACAAATGAACGGTGTTAAGCGTTATCTGAAAAATGTTAAACGTGATATTGCGATTAGTTTTTCAAGATATACTTTTGGGTTTGATGAACAACTTAAGCATTTAACATATGTTGAATCATTCATTAAGTCTAAAGAAGTTCCTGCTCAGGCACCAAAGGCCGAAGAAAAATAAAATATAAAAGCAGGCTTGTATGATTCTTATGGGCTGTCAAATAATTTGTGTAAACATATATTGAAGTAATTTTTACTGGACCATGATCCTTTCCTTAAAAATGATGTGCGACTGAGTGATAATCAAACTCCAATTTGGAACGGGTATGGTCCATTTTTTTGTATATTTCTGCCGGTCAAAAAGAGCAATTTTGGTAAGGCATCTTTACAACGTTGGAATAAGTTGATTATACATTAGCAATAAAGAAATTAGCGCAATTGGAATGAACATTTGTGGTTCTTGGGGAGAAAGTTTTTTACGAGCATCACAGTATTCTTTTATAAGCAATGACCAGCAACCCCAAACTCCCAATACTGATAAGCTATGGATGATTTTAAGTGGAGTCCCTGTAATGCCAATATATTCTTTCCATATGGTTGCGCCATCACCAGAATTACAATATGGGGTGCACCCATAAAAAATATGGTAAATAAGGGTTAAGCATATGACAAGCGTTAAATTAAGTAAAAGATGTTTTTGTTTAAATGATAAAGATTTTGTATTCAAAATATAAGAAAATGGACTGGCCCCATTTATGAAACCATTTAATATTATTTCGGATAATCCTTTATTGTCACAATGAGCACAATATGCTGTTATTGCTGCTAACAAGACATACATAAAAGTTGCAGTGGCTAATCCTCCTGCAGCGGTGAAAAGGCCTAAACATCTTTTTTCCAAAGACCCTTGATCGTATTTTTTGTATCTAAATTCTGTTAGTCCTCTTACCCAAGGTATAGTTTTATAAAAATGCATATTTCTTAATGAAAAAAAACGAGGAGTTGTTTTTGGAGTTCTTGTTCCTATATGAATTTGAATTTGATCACGTACGGTAAACAAAGATTTTGCGGCAACTGCATGACCTAATTCATGAATTATTGTTGCTACGGAAAAAACTATCAACTCTAGTGTTTCTATGTGTACAACATCAGTAAAAAATTCTTTGCATTTTTCAGTTAAGTTATAATTAGTACCATCAATGAACAAGGCTTCATTAACAAACTTTTCATATTTAATTGAACCCGTATCATGATCAGGTTTTTGTGCCACTGCAGACGCAAATGTTATCAATAATAAACAATGTTTTAACGCTTTTAACATGAAGTGTATTTCTTCGATTGGAATTTCATCGTTGGGTTAGACATCTTTAATTTTAAATTCATGCTAGACGTAAGGCGATGTGGCAACATCTAAAGCTTGGAATATTGTTTAATAGGAAGCCTCAAATTTGTCTTTTCAAATTTATTATTCAAACAAATTTTTATTGTTGTCATTCATAAAAATCTTAAGTTGGCTTGAATCAAACTTATACCTATCGAATAGGCCTATGAGATCTAGTAAATCATTATAAGATATGTTATTTGATGAAAGATGTAAATGCAGCTCTCTTCCAACTCCAACATGTTTTTTTATACATTTAATTTTTTTTATCCATTCAAAACATAAATCTTCATCGTTCTGTGTATAATACCGAAGCGGAGTACATATAAGAATTACTTTTTTTTCCATAATTACCTGTCCTTTATTATTATTTGCCTGGACGTATTTTCCCACCTGGATAAACATTTTCATAGCCTTTGCCTTTGGGAAATTGAACATCCCAATGAGGCCCTCCATGTGCAGCAGTTCCTGGACCAGTTGGAACCCAAACATTTCCTTTATCATCAGGCCACCCAATTTTACCAGTTTCCGGATGTTTTACCTTTTTACCATCCCAACGCTTAGGTGGTACAAATCCATCTTCTTTTGTAGGTTTACCAGGGGCTTGTGCATCATTTGTTTTTTCTTCTTCCTTGCAATCGGGACTACCATTTTTGTCAGCACGTTCGAGATAAAAATAGTTTTGTGTTCTATCTCTCGTTTTATAAAAAAAATGATATCCCAAAAGACCTAACCCCGTTACACATCCAACAGCTAATCCAGCAGGCCCCGCAGAGAGACTTAATCCACCTTCTGCTGCCGTTGCTTCAGCAAAAGAAATCGATGCTGGTGTTGCCCCAAAAGCAAATGATAATCCTATGCCAAGCGCTGGGAGGCCATTGTGCTATTTACCTATAAATCTTTTAGCAATCGCGTTAAGTCTTCTCCAGACATAGGTTTTGCTGCATTCTCTGCTTCAATAATTAAATCTCCACTTTTCCCAATTGGTGATTTTTTAGAAACATCCAAATGTATATGATCAGCAGGTGCATATGAGTCTCTATAATATTGCAACAAAAACGATGTAATATATTGTAAATTATTAAATGATAACTTGACTGTAAATTTATCATTTATTTCGTCTACAATTGACATTTTTTCATTAGGATTATCCAAAACACTAAATACAACTATTCTTGATGTTGTTTTAGATTTAACATTTAAAATTTGTGCACGTTTATATTCAAGTAAATGCATTTCTAACAATAATTTGGTAACATCCTTAGCGTTTATTTTTAGTAGCAATTCCCAAGTATCTGTATTATAACGTCTAAATTTTATGTCATTTTCAATTTCTATAAATCTTTTTATCATATGATCCTATTTTATTTATTTTATTGCCAAAAAAGATGCCAATTATCAAGAACCTCGCCAGTCTCTGGATTTAAACGCTCAAGATGAATATGTTCTCCACCAGCGTGTTCTCCTGCAATGTCTTTGGGTTTTGCGCGATATTGCCATTTTCCATCTTGACTTCGTAGCTTATTGTCTCCTATATCCACTGGATCATTTCCTACCTGTTTCCTTGCTAAATTTCTTGCGTCGCGTTCACTTTTAAAAGTTGCTTTTTCATCTTTTGTTGAATTTGTTCTAAAATCTTCTGGATATTCTTTATTATTTTTTTTCTTTGGATCTCTTGGTCCATTACTACTGGATCCACCATTTTGATCAGATTTTTCAAGAAATAATCGATTGTTATTGTTTTTGCTGAATAAATTATATAAAAAATATCCTACACCAAGCGTAAATCCAGCAGCCCAACCGTAAGGTCCAAATTTCGCTCCCATTCCTCCTGCGGTTAATGTTGCCTCTGCAAATGAAACTGATGCTGGCGTTGAATCAAAAGCTAAAGACACTCCTAAGCTAAGTTCCGCTAAACCATTGTGTGCTATAAATAGATGGTGATTTTTATTTTTCGCAAAATATGATTTGTCTGCAACTAAGAATGTATGTGGTTCTTCAACTTCAATTGAATAGACATCAACCTTTACCATTCGTTTTTCTATAGCTACAATTTTATCGTGCTTATCTTTTTTAATTTTTTCTGAATATTGTTGTGCAGGAGTGCCGTTTAATTCTGTTTTATTTATTTCAACAATAGGTATGCATGACATATTAATGTCAATAATCATATTTTTTGTTGTTAAATTTTGAGCTTGAACGAAATCAACAATAGCCGCGTTATCTGATTGGGCATCGGTAGGTTTGAATGTGAAGAATAACTGTTGTGGGGATACATCAACCCAATTTTCATTTTCTGTAATTATACCGAATATAGTATCTGCCAAGTGCTTATCTATTTTTGTTATGGAGACTTCGATTAATGCATCTTCAGGATTTTGTGTACTAATATCGTAACTTAATACTTTGTCGCCAACATTTAACTTTTCGACTGGAATTAACCCACAGGGTGTTGCAATCAATGTTCCGGATACAAGGCCTGAGAATCCATAATTAAAGCATGAAAAAATAATACTAAGACATAATGATGGAATGCGAAGTTTGCTTAGACTACTCATTGTACATACTCCTTCTGCTTAATATTTGAGAAAATAAATTAAGTAGACATTTGAAGAATGTTACAACGTACTTTTTTAAAAATCAATTGGAAAAATGTTTTTGTAGCGATTAATTTCTTGTTTCTCAATACTGTGGACAGTTTTTGAAATTTTAAATTAAACCTTTTTTGGTGCTTATTCATTTCGTGAAAAGAAGTCAACAATTGAAGGCTTCTCCTCGTCAGTTAGCCAGATTGGTTGTGTGGTATAACTTCGAATTCACGTTACTTTAAATAAGAAATTATTTCAGACTGCTTAACAGAAAAAATTTCGCTATTCTGCATGTTCTTGATAGTAACAGTCCCGTTTTTTTGTTCTTCTTCTCCAATAATTAAAACATATTTTGCGCCAAGTTTGTTTGATATTTTTATCATTTCAGGAATTGGTAAATTTTCTAAAAATACATCTGTGCTAAGTGAATTTGATTGTAATTTATCTGCCATTAACAGAGCCAAGGCTTTTTGCTCGTTGCTTACTGGGATAACAATGTGCAACGTCGGATTTTCAGGAATTAATAGTCTATTTTGATATTTTTCAACAAGTGTGATTACTTTGGTTAGGTCAATTGTGGCTATGAGATTTTGGATATTTTGCATGTTATTTTTAATGCAAGTAATGTAACATTCGCCGTCAATAAATGTGTGTTGTTCTCCAAGGTCGCGAGAAACAAATTCAAACATTGTTTTGAGATTAGGGTCGACGACATAACTTACGGATAATATTTGTAATAAGTTGATTAATTCAAAGCAGTCTTGATTACATTCTTTTGGGGCATTGTATTGTGAGGGTCTGGGATTTATTTTTAGTGCGTAATTTTCCAGTTTAAGTTTTTCCATAAAAAAAGCATCGAGCATTTTGATAAAATATGCGCATTGTTCTATGTTATCTGTGTTTAGAATTTTGATGTTAATCTGATCAAGCTCTTGAGAGTAATCATAAACTTTAAGCAATTTTTGAGGCTCATGTGTTGTAGAGTCAGACGTTGCAAATTTAAGTTCAGGGGTGTTCGGGGCTTGAGTTTTTATTTCAGAAAAATTATACAAGGCCAGATGTTTTTTGATCTGGTCTAAAACAAAGTTATATAATTTCATAAAATTAGTATTAATGGGCAATCCATAGGACGAATTGTAAGAAAATATTTACGATAAAACCCGAAGCTACACTTGGAATGATAAGATAAAACATCTGTTTTATTCTTCCACAATTTTCAGAAGCATGATTTTTAAAAATTATCATGGGTATTAAGAAGTCCCAAAGATAAAATAAAACTATGCCGGAGCAAATAATTTTTAGTGTTAAAGGAACGCAATAAAATGCGATCATTACACCAATAAATTTGTGTAAAATAATTCTGTTTTTGAACTCTTTAAGTGCTATATAAATGGATGCTAGGCATAGAAGAACTATTCCAATCCAGAGCGAATGAAAAACGTATGGAAATTTGTTATATAAAAACTGTAAAATATATAAAAATGGAATCGCTAGTAATGCCGAAATTATGCCACCAAAGAACCAGTTGCCGAGTGAATCTAATGTTGCAATTTTGATAAAAAAATTTTTTATTTTTTCAATCATGATTCTTCCGCAATTCTTTAACCAATACTCCCAAAACTCCGATTACTACAAAAACATCTGCGATGTTAAATGTTGGCCAGTGCCAAATTCCTAAGTGTACGTCTAGAAAGTCTATAACAAAACCATGGGTAAGTCTGTCAATAACATTTGAAATTGCACCTCCGATTATAAAACTTTCAAAATGTATTGAAATTTGATTCAAATGCTGAATTACCGCATAAAATGCAAATGCAAGAATTACTGTTGAGATTATAGCTGTCAAAATATAAAATCCAAAATTTGATTGAAAATTAAAAAGCCCCCAACTTACTCCACGATTAGCAGATAATGACAAATTACACCAGTTGTTGAGTTGTAAATCTGCGTTCAAATTTGACAAGCACCAGCGTTTTGTAGCTTGATCAACTGTTATGATTGTTGAAATTAAGAATAAATACAAAACCAAAGACGAACTTCTCTTCATAATGTTTATCTCAAATTTTAAAAGCTATTTAAATGTCTTAATACTTTAGGATCTAAGTTTTGCTCCAAACGATTCTATTGTTTTAATTGCCTGCTGCATTGCATTGTCTATATCTTCTTTTTCTAATGTTCTCTCGAAATGTTCGAGCCAAATTCTAAATGTTTGAGATCTGGCATCAGTCCATTCGGATTTTTCAAAAAAGTCGATTAATTCAACTTTTTTAATAAGAGGGCTTATTTTTGCTAATTTATCTTCAACAAATTTGGTTGTTAAAGTTAGTGGCACAAGAATGCTTAAATCAAAGTAAGTTTCTTGAAATCTTGAAAATGCAGAGTAACGTTTAATTTTTGTTTCAGGATTTAAGAGCCAATCCCCATCAATTTCAAAAATAAATGCTGAATTTTGTTCGTGAATTTTAAGTTTACTTAAAAAAATCGGATCAGCATTACCTAAAATACCAACTTTTTTACCGTTATAAATTATGCTTGCCGTCTGATATTCACGATACCAATCTTTTTCCGGTTTATCTATTTTTTGCCACTCAAGCTTGTTTACATCAATATCGAGTGTTATAAATAAATCAATTATATGCTGTTTGCACTTGTAAAAATCTGTTGCTCCGAATTTTTCAAAAAATATACCGGCAAGTGATTTGTTTTCAATTGCTTTATTATTTTCCATTTTCCAGATGCGTGCGAATTCAAAGAACGCGAGCCTGTCATTATGTACATTGTTATTTTTTATGTTTTTAAGAATTCCGGGAACTAGCGATGACGTTAGGCGAAAATTATTCTGTGAAACCGGATTAACAACTTTGACTGTGTTTGCCTCATTCAGATTTATTTCTGCCAAAAAATCTTCATCGAAGAATATATAATTTTGCTGTTCTGACATTTTGGCACTACCTGAAAGATAATCTTTAATTCTGCGTAGTCGTGTTTGAGGTTTAATATCATATGGTTTTCTTATGAAAACAGGAAGTTCAAGCGGTATTTTATTAAGACCATAACAGCGTACCACCTCTTCAAGAATATCTTCTTTTATTTTGATATCTTTACTGCCTCGATAAGTAGGAATTTTAATATCATAGAGTATCGAAGCAGGTGTTTTTTTAACTGAAACACTAAAACCAAGTTTTGTAAGAGGTTTAGTTACGTCACTTTCTTTTAATCTTATTCCTGATCGTTTTTCTAAAAAATCATGACTTAGCTCAATTACATTTTCAGAAGTCGGTTTTCCAACGGAAATTATTTCTGTTGCACATTCAGCTTTTATTTCACAATCATCTAATAGTTTTAGAAATCTTTGTGTTGCTTGGATTGTTTGATTTGGATCCAGCGTTTTTTCAAATCTGGCAGAAGAATCTGTGCGAGTTTTATGCCTTAAGGCACTGCGGCGAACAGTTCCGGCATCAAATGTTGCCGATTCAAAAAATATAGAAGTTGTTGTATGGCTTATCGAGCTACTGATTCCGCCTCTTACTCCCGCCAGGCACATTGCATTTTTATTATCTGCAATTACCATGTCTTGATTAGTAAGTTCGAGGCTATTTCCGTCAAGAAGTTCAATCTTCTCACCGTTCTTGGCCATTCTAATAATGACTTTTTTATCTGTAATCTTTCCTGTGTCATAGGCATGAACAGGCTGTGATAATTCTTGTGCAATATAATTTGTCAGGTCTATTATTCCATTAATTGGGCGTTGTCCAATTTTTAGCAGCCTACTTGCAATAAAGATATTTGATGGCCTATTTTCAATTGATTTGAAATAAAGTCCGGTAAATCTTTTGCAGCCATCAGGTACATTGTTTTCGATTGTAATTGGATTAGTTTGTGTAGCTCTGCTTTTTCCATCAAAGCATTGTACGGTGATATCTTTTAGAAATGCAGATTGATCTTTGAATGGTAGATCCATCATCATTGCTATTTCTCGTGCAAATCCTGTATGTCCCCACATATCGGGTCTATGAGTGATTGATTTATTATCAATTTCAAGAATAATGTCTTCGGATTCAAATTTGTTTCGCCAATTTCCCGCCAAATCTTGTTCTTTGACATCAAATGCAGGAAGGAGGCCTTCTTTTTCCATACCAAAATCAACCAAATTTGCCCAATAAAAAACAGTATCAATTTTTTTGACCATTAATACTGGATTTGCGATATGAGCAAACATTCCATCCGCTTCGTCTTTATGCTGTGCAAGTTCAATCTCTTTTTTAAGTTCCGGGATCAGAAGTTTGGTTTTGCCATTAGAGTGTTCAACAACTTTTCCAAGAAAGAAGTTTTGTAAATCATATTTTAGCTTATGAAAACCTTCAATTTCGGCCGTTGTGGTATTAAATTTTGAAAAAATTTGATTTATGTCCTGTTTTTTCCAGTCTGCGTTAATGTGATCAAATATCCATGCAAGAGAGAGTTTCATAGAATCAGCCCATATTTAAAATAACACTTGGAAAATTGCCTCTTAAAACATTCAAAAGATGCCTGATATTGCAAAATTCGTCAATGTTTGTCCAAAGTTTGTGTAAATTTTTAAGTTATGGGAATTAAAAAAGGGCGCCTTGTAAGACGCCCTAAAAATAAATTTAAATTTATTTCAAAAATTTCATCTAATTATCAAGTTTGTAATTGCTTGCCCATAATTAAAAAATAAGCTTGCAATAAGTGTTGTAAATACAACAGCTTTTATATACTTAAATCCGAATGCCTTATTTGCAATGTTAGCCAAACATAGGACTATCAGTGCTGGGTACAAAACAACAATTATTGGTTCAATAAAATTCATAATTCCTTCAAAGCCAAGGTTGGACATTGCAAATGTAATAACTGTTGTTATCAAAAGTGCATAAGGGTAACGAATTTTAGATTTTGTTAGTTCGTGAGCAAGATAATCGGCAAAAACCGTTGTTAATGCAATTGCAGTTGTTAAGCAAGTTATTGCAACGGTTGCATTGGCAAGAATTCCAGCGCCATGTCCAAGAATTTTTGTTGTCAAAGCGCTTAAAATTTGGTCTCGTCCAATTCCATGGATATGAGGTCCATACATGGCAGCAATTGTGCAAAAACCAAGATAGACAAGCCCTAACAAGCTGCCCCCAATGAGACTTGATTTTATACCGTAAATGATAAGATCTTTTGGTGAGGTTTTGCTTTCATCAGCCAACATTTTTTTCAATGCTGTGTAAATTAACATTGAGAAAAATATGGCGCATATAAGGTCCATTGTAAAGTATCCATCATTGAACCCACGCATAAAACTTTGTGTAGATGTAAATGTTGTAGGTTCAATCATAAATGGAGCGGCCAATCCAACAGCTATAACTGAAAGAAGAAGCGTTAATTTTATGGGGCCAAGGTATTTTCCAAGTAGTCCAACAATTCTGTTTTTATTTTGTGTGACTAAAAATACAAAAATGGATGCAATTAGACTGTATGTAAAAAGTGAAATATTTGGTAAATGCCATTGAACAGCGGAATATGAAAGAACTATGCAGCGGGCTATGCATCCAAAAGGGCCTAACAAGATCATACATATAAGCGCAATCAGATTTGCAGGTATGGTACCCATTGTAGATAAGAATTTTTTATAGTCACCTTCAAAAAGCATTACGGAAATTAAACCAAGTAATGGAACGAAAATTGCCGTAATAAAAAAGCCTAGGATTGCATAAAATACCATATTTCCCATGTCTCGGCCAAGGCTGAGAGGAAATACGATGTTACCTGCCCCGAAAAACATTGTGAATGTGGCAAGCCCTAGGGTGAAAACTGTACTTTTCTTACTCATGAAAACCCTTTGTGGTTATGAAACTATAAACCCCCATTATCTCACTTTTAAAAAACATTAATTACAGATAGTTTACAGAACTGGCTGTGAAAGTCCATTTTGGTCTGTTTTTTAGGCTAAAATCATCGTTTTTAGCGATTATGAATGGCTTTTTCGAGTTGCGCTATTGTTGACATATAGAAAATATATTTCTATAATTATACTTATTATTATAATCTTATTATAATTGGTTATCAGATCTTTGAAAAATTTGGGGGCGTGTTGGCTTCGACGTAGTGTCAAGAGCTTTGAGAGCATGCCGAGTTTTGAATGGAACTCGTTAATCAACGTTCAAAAACATAAATGCAAACTACTCCAATATGGATAGTTATGCGGTTGCAGCTGCTTAATTAAGTAGGGCATATCGCATCTTGTATGCAGACGTGTCTATCAGTTTCGCATACACGTATAATCAGATGGAACCTTCTGAAAAGACTTTTTGGTAGTGTATTCGGATTGTATACTGAACCGGCTTTTACTTGTCCTGTGTTCTTGCAGCATAGTAGAAGTATAAATAAGAACTAAGCATGTAGTGCTCGAAGAGCTGGGTATTACGGACATGGGTTCAAATCCCATCGCCTCCACCATCCTACGCTTTCGCCTTTTGGGCTCATAGCTACGGATGGCAGGCCATTTTCTTTAAATTTTATATACTTAGATCAATAAATTTTCCTGATTTGGTCATATTTTTGTCATCCTACCTGCCGGCCATAGCTTGAAAAAGCGACGGCTGGGACTTGATTCAGGATCTATTTTTTTATTTTAGTTTATTCCTCAATGTTTCCAACTTCCCATGCAATTTTTGTAATTTTGCTTTCAATTCTTGAAGCGATGTTTTGAGTTGGGTAAGTTTTTGCTGAGTTTGGTTAGGCATTGCATGATGCCAAGAAATATCAAAATCAGGTTCATCTTTGCCAACTTCTGCTAGCTCATAAAAAAGAACATAAGGTGTTGCATAAGGATATCCTGAGACATTATTATCCAACCCGGTTTGCATTATTTTAACTATCAGTGAGCTTGGATTTAGATCTTTATCTTTGCCTGCATCAGAAATATTTTGATCATTATACAGGTACCAAGAGCCCAAATCTTTAGCTTCATTTGATTTTGCATAAGCCCAGTAGTGTCCACTATTTACACTTGCTCCACCATGAACAATTATGGCATTTAAACTGTACTTTAAAGGTTTTTGAGTGAGTTCTTTTTTTATGTCGTCAGATAAAATATTTTTAATATTATTCAGATTGATTTCAAATGCAAAAAAAATCGGGGTTGAATTCAATTCATAAGTGGGTTCTCCTGAGGTATCAAAAATAATGTCCCCAGTGTCGCTTTTTTTTACCTCATTACGAGATAAATGAATTATTAAATATTTGGGTAAACTTGCTATTTTTCTAGTACTATTGCAGGTTACTTTTTTGTGGCAATTATCGCACGCGTAGCCATTTATTTGGCTATCTCTGAAATTTGATATCAATAAATCTTTAATATCACTAGCTTCTTTTGATTCAAAATTAAGAATTAAAATTTTGTGAGGTTCTGTTTGTTCATTAGCATGATTACAAAGTGAGCATATTTTGGAGTTGAATGTAAAAAAAATAAGTTTATCAAATGGATCGTGAAGTTGATTAAGTTGTGCTTGAGTTGCTTCATCAAGGTCTTTACCTGTAAATCCAATGCTTTGTAAGCTTTGCTTTGTTTGAGCTTCGAATGTTTTCTTTAATTCTGGAATTTGTTTTTCTATATCATTTAGAATTTTTAAGATAAATTCAGAAGCATCTTTTTGTCCTGTGGGCTCATTTTCTTTTGATAATTCTTGTGAAAATCCAAGATGAAAATCTCTCAAAGAAATTCCAACTTCTATTTCGTATTTGCTTTTTAAATAATCATTATCAGTTGTGAATTTACCATTTATTAGATTTATAAGATTTAAATATGTGCTTGTTGGAGGATAATTTTGGGGATTATATTGGCTTAAATTTGTATTAAAATCTTTAAGAGTTGATAATGCTTGAATTGAGGCATCAAAGTAGCAACTATTGTCTCCCCATTTGAGCCCTTTATTTTTTGAGTAGCCTGATTGGTAAGAAATAATGATTATTACCGTGATAAAGTATTTAAAGTATAATTTCATTATTTTACTTTCTATAATTTACTTTTTAAATTTCCCAATTTATTTCGTAATGTTTCTAGTTTTGTTTGTAATTCCTGTAGCGATGATTTAAGTTGGGGGAGTTTTTGCTGAAGTGTTTCATGTGGTAATAAAGTTTGCTCATCGAGTTCGTAGAAAAGAATAAATGGCTCGCTATTTTCAGTAATTACTTTTTTTATATCTATTTCTTTTGATACTGATGAATCGCTTAGGTCATACCAACAGTTGTCTGAATCACTCCATCCATAAGCATAGTGATGTCCACCGTCTAAGCTTCCACCATGACATATAAATGATTTTAATTTGTAAATAACTTTGGATGTTTGTGAGAATTTAGTTTTTAGATTGGAGGATATATATGGAAAGATATCTAATGTTTCAGGAAAAGAGAGCTTTGTATTTAATTTTTCTCCACGGGCGCCAGTTGCTGTTTGTAAGAAGCGTTTAAAATCAAAAATTATTGCTGATGGAATTGCGTTGAATTTTTTTGTTCTTGATGCTTGTCTTTCTATGAATTTAATTTTAGGCCCTTTTTTATTTGCTTCAAAAACTAAGTTTTTGTATGCGTTATTTTTCGCAATTTGCGAGTTTAAATCTTCTGTATAAATATTTTTACTTATGGCGTCAAAAAGAGTTTCTCCAAGATCGTTTTTATTTAGTTTACCTTCTTTTATCCATAGCTCGGCAGTGCACCAATCGCATCTAAGTGATCGAATTTCACCTTCAATGAATAAATGATTGCAAAAATTTATTAAATCAGCTGATTCTAATTTTTCAATTTTTTGTTTGAATGATTCTGGATCGATTGTATATTTTATCATATCAAATTCAATCCAGTTTCTTCCTGGTCCGGCATCCTCCGATGTGGTGATGTGCCCACAGATCATTCTTTTTGTCTCAGAAATAAGTTTTACTGCAAAAGTATCTAATGCATCGGTTAAAACTTTGCATCCTGATTCTCCAAATGATTTAAATAACAACAAATCTAAAACCTCTGATGGGTCGTGTTGATCACCCGATTTTGCAGGGGATCCATCTCGCCCAACCAAATATTTTTGGGATCCCTTGGATCGTTTTTTGGCTACGGATATCATTGCATTGTAAGTAGTAGACGGATTTATGTTGCCATCTTTTTGAGATGTCATAGTTTTTATAAGTTGTACAAATTCTTTAGCAAAATTTTTTTCAGTTTCATCTTTAACACTAGAAATATCTGTTTCTTGTATTTTATTTATTTTATTTCTAAAAGATTTTACGTGGGCAAGAGCTTGCATTGTTGCATTAAAAAAGCAGCTATTTCCAATATTGTTTAATCCAGGATCTGCATATATCTGTGCTGTTGCCAAAATTAAAATTATGTAGATATTAAAATAATTTTTCATGATTTTTACTTGATCTTTTATGTTTGATGAAATTTTTACAATATTTTATCAATTTCCGTATCATATTTAAGTGCTCCAAATTCTTTCTTTAATTCTTCAAATTTGGCTTTGACTTGTGGTTTTATTGCAGGAAACTCATTTAGAAGTTTAAAACTATTTTTGAATTTATCAGTCATATCGCCAAGGTAAGTAGTAACGTTATCAGGTAGGGAGTTTCCTCCAAACGATTTGGCCATTTGAATTGTTGTTTGATTTTTATTTTGAATGACAATTTTGATACAATCTTCTTTACCTGCGGATTTATACCATGAATCATCAACTGGTATAATTTTTTTACCGTCATTTCTATAAAATATTCTGCTTTCTCCAAAATCGACCAATTTTATTCTTGTTGCTTTTATCAAATCATTTATTTGTGTAGATTCGGGGTTAATTGTTATGAACATATCACAATCTTCAACGGTTACACCCATGTAATAAAAAAAGAGGAGAGTATATCCTATTTTCAAGACTAATTGATCTAGGTATTTTTTTTGTTTAGAGCTGAGTTCTTGTTCTGCTGGATTTTTCCCTGATTGTAAATTTGGTAAATATTGGGTCATTTTTGTTTGAATAAAATTCTTTAGACTTTCTAGCCATCCATCGGCTGCGACTTTTAGATGAAAATTAATGTCAGAGGCAGAGCTAAGGTTATCCATAATTAAATAAGTTTTGTTGGTCAATTCTACTTTCGGTTTTAAGTTTCCAAGTTGTTTTTCAATTTCCATAAGGATTAAGCTTGTATTTAAATCTTTAGATTCATATACGCCCATATGATGCGAAGAATATAAAAATTCGGAGTATGGCATTTGTACCCATTCTTCGGGTAAGTTTTTTTTCGTATGAATAAAGCTATACATTTTTTGAATGTGTTCCCATGTATAAAACTCAATGGCTAGATCTTGGACAATTCCTTCCTTACGGAATATTTTTATTCCTATTCGTTTGATAGGGTCTACATTGAATGAATACCATTTTCCAGAAGTTCCGGATGCTTCTTGAGTACATAAATTTTCTTTTTCGTTTGTAATTAATAACTTTGTTTTTATGGAACCCAATTTTTTTGACAGAGAGTCAAGTTTTGTTTTTAAACTTGCCAACGACTGTTTTAATGTTATCAAATTACCTTTAATATCTGTTGGAGGTTTGGTTGCGCAATAGGTATTGGAATAAAATGCGGTAATTACAAAAATCACCACAATGGGCCTAATACTCTTCATTACTACTCTCTTTCTTCTTTTTTACTCTCACTTTTCCTTAATATTCCAGTATTTTATTTATCAAATTTTATACCAAGCGGTTTTTTCTCCTCAACCCTTGTTTCATTGGTTTGTTCATTTAGGTAAACAACTCTCTGTGGTTTGGCGAACTTAATTCCATTTTCCTTAAACGCTTTAACAATTTTTATTCTAAGGTCTGCTGCAATTGTCCAACTTTCTTTCAATCTTTGGGTGCTGATGAATGCACGGCTCATAAAGTAAAGTGCGTCAGCTTCAATCTCTTCTAAACGGCAGATGCAGGCAGGAAGTTTAAGTATTGTGGGATGGCTTTGCAGTATCTCAAGAGTAATTTTGCGTACCAGATCTGGGTCAGATTCATGTGTTACGCGAATGTAAATTTCAAATCCAATTGCGAATTTTCGATGGCTCCAGTTGGTAATTTGTTTTGAAAGCAGCTCTTTGTTTGGAACAAATGTTGCAAAGTTACGCGAGTTAACAATCGTTGTTGTTCGGGCGGAGATTTTTTGTACTGTTCCTTCAATGTTATCTATTTGAATGTAATTTCCTATTTCAATTGGGCGTTCGATAAGTACAAAGAAGCCTGCCACAAAATCAGCAACAACATCTTTAAGCGCAAAGCCCAAACCGATACCTAATAATCCACCAATTAGGAAGATGAATTGCTCGAGGTGAATGGATAAGAATCCCAGAAGCACTGCTATTACTATGATTACATAGTGCAGTATTTTTGAGATGGTATTTTGTGTGCCAGGTTCTATGCGTAACATCTCAAATAATTTATTAAGAACAAATTTATCGAGTAATGATGAGGTTAAAAATCCTGATAAAACAAATGTTGCCAATGTTATGAATTGAACAATTCCTAGCTTGTTATTAGCATCTCCAAATGGGATGACCCATGTTTCAGAAAGTAGTCTCCAGATCTCTGTTGTTGTGTAATTATATCCCCAGATGCGTGCAATGAAGAAGATATCAATAAAAAATAAGAATAGAAATGTTGCGATGATTAATATTCCGTAATAAGTTTTGGCGTGTTCAAATTTATCTTTTATTTCGTCTTCGTCCTCAGTCATGAATAAAAATACCGAATAATTTCTGATATAATTATGTGTTATGAATAATGCCCATAAGAGTGCGGCTGAAGCCGGAATTGCAAATGCCAGATACCAAGATAGATTGGCATATCCGACATATGGGTTACGTAAAATCAAGAGTCCCATTATGAAGAAAAATATTGGGTAGTAAAAATTTTCAATTTTTTTCTTAATCCATTCAAATAATGGATACCTTGTGTAAGGAAGTAATTTAAAAAGGTCTTCTTTTGTGAATAAAAACAGTAAGATTAATAATAATATTAGCGAGTATCCGGCCATTAAAACATCACCAAGCCCCATTCTTGTATCACTGTAAATCAAAAAAGCACTTCTAAATGGAAGAATGATGGAAGAAGAGTACATGAATGTACTGATTAGAACTAAAAATCTGTCCTGAATTGTTTCGGCAAAAAAAACAAAACTTAATTTTTTATTTAAATCTTTTAGCGTTGTGAGTAATTGTGTTGCCATAAAAACAAAGAATGGAATACAGATCAAATAGAAGAGTGCTGTGTAAAAAGGGATTGATAGAAATTGAGTTGTAAATACCTGATACTCAAGATTTATATATAGATATATTGAGATTATTGTGAATAGTAAGTTGTAGTATTCCAGAATGAAATTCAAAAGGGTTGAGGAAATAGTATAAGTAATTCGCTTGGCTTGCTCAGACTTATGTTGAGATTTGTACTCAAATTTTTGATTGATTTTGATGAGCCACTTTTTGATTAAAATAAATGTGATTACAGCAAAAAGTATGAAAATAAACATGAATAAAAAATCAAAGAGACTAAACTCTTTTAATAAAGTAAAAATTGTTACTGGGCCCAGATGTGCAGGAACTCCCCAAAAGAGCTTTTTGGCAAAATCCTCAGCTTCAATTAACGAAGTTTTTAATGCTTCCGAAGATATTGCTGTAGGTGTGCGCTTCCAAATACTCTGGGTTGTTGTGTATGATTCAAGGTCGGTAAGAATGAGATCGTAAAAGTTTAAAACACTTGTTTGTTGATGGATTAGGTCAGAACATACAGCTAAAAAGTCTTGAGTTACTATTGAGAGGTCGCTTAGTATATGTCTTGACTCCTCAAGATTATTTATAATTGTTGTCAAGTACGAAGGTTGTTGATTGATTACGGCAGCTTTACTTCCATGCATTTTTTCTATTTTGGAGCTAATGCCTGATATTTGACGTTGCGTTTCAACCAAAGAATTGACAGCCTCAATGCGTTTCTCTTTAAAGCTTTTTAGAGTGCTTGCTTCAAGCTCTTTTTGGGTTTTATATGTTGCGAGGTATTCTTTAACATTACCTTTTTCTGTTTTTAGTTTGTATCTTAATTCTAATATTTTGAACTGAAGCTCTTTAATTTTTAATCTTACATCAGCAACATCCTTTTTTGCGTCAAGCAGTAATAATTCTCTTTCAATAAGGTCTTTAAGCGAAAGGGACTTTTGGAGCATTGATTTTGTAGTATGAATGTTATATGAATCTTTTTTATCTTTGGTTATGAGTTGTTTGATTTTGTCTTGAAGACTATTGATCTCGATATTTATTTTTTCTTTTTCGTATTTTTTAGGTTCGCGTAATTTATTTAACTCATTTTTTGTGTCAATGGAGATATGCGTTTCTTTTTTTAGTTCTAATTTTGCAAATTCAACGTCTTTTGAATCAAGTAACAGTCGTTTCTCAATTATTTGCGAAATGTTTTTTTGATCATTAATTTTTAACTGCAAGAGTTCAAATTCAGATTCTTTAAGCTTTTCCTCTTCCGTCAGCTTTTCTATTTTTTGGTTTGAATATTTTATTCTTTCGTTTAATAAATTGATTTCATGATCAACTATTTCTGATTCAAGTTTAATTATATCTGTTGATATTTCTTCATCTTTGTCATGAGAATGTGTTTGATTGATGATTTTATTACGTTCCTTTTCTTTTGCATCAAGTTGCTTTTGCAGGGATAACAAAGCTCCTTTTTCTGCCAAAATCTGTTTTTTAATATTTTCACGTTTTAGTTTTTCTGTTTCGATTTGTGCTATTTGTTCGGATGTTTTGATTTGTGCATCCTGAAATTCTTTCCATGTATAAATAGGTTTTGGTTGAATTTTGGGAGCCTGTAAATAATTTAAAATTTCTTTTAATATTTCAATTCGTTTTTCAATTATTGCTATTGTTTCTTGATTGACTTCTTGTAGATTTATAAGATTTTGTTTTCTAGCATTAAATGTTGATATTTTTTTATTCAAATATTCTATTTCACGTTCTGAAGCATGAGCTCCAATTTTTTGTATATCTGTGCCTTCAATTTGAATTTGTGCAAGGGCATTTGAGCTTTCTTTGTTTATTTCTCCGAGTCGACTTTTGACTTCACGTAGAAATACCTCCAGCTCGCTTATCTGCTTTTTACGCATTTCAGTATTGCTAAGAAAAGGGAGCGCGACGTTAGTTTTTTGGTCATACTGTTTTGTAATATTTAAAAATTGCATTGCATTTATTGAATGCAAAAAGCTTGCTAACAAAATAATGAGTATTTTGTTGTGTGTCTTCATGATTATCTCCAATAAATTATTGTTTATAGACGAATAATGTTGTTTTGAATAAGTGACTATTTGGATGTATTTTTAAACTTTCCAAAATCCATTCGTCCAAATCTTTTTCTTGGCTTGGGCTTAGATGCTTTTCCAGAAATTCTACTTTTTGTTCTATGGAAAAGTCAACAAAAGTTGTCGTAAGCGTTTCATGTACTGCTAAATACCTCGAAATTGGGTCGTGAGAAAAAAAACCAAAAAGGCTAAATAATTTCGTTACAAAAATTTTTTGAGTAAAATTTAAATATTTTGAATTTGGGACTTTTTGGTCAAAAAATAAAAAAAAGTGTTTTAAAAAAACAAAAATCTCGGGACATGGCTTATTGCTTGGAACAAAAAAATAACAAAGCTCTAAGATATGATGCATAAAAAAAATTGACTGATTTTCTGTTAAGTTTGGTGTGGCCAATATTTGTATATTTGATCCAAAAATAGTGTTATACGTTTTTTCTGTGTTAAATGATACAAGCATTCCTGGCCAAAGTTTAAAGCTATCATTAAATTTTTTGAATGACAGGTCGAATTTTCCTTCATGCATTGAAAGAATAGTGTTTTTAGATTTATTGGGTTGAAATCGTTTTAAAACAAAACCAACTTGTGATTGAATCATTACGGCTCGTCCTACTTTAACTCGGTTCAGAATCTATAGTGTTAAATAAATAGCCTTAAAAACCAATTATAACAAAAAACCACAGGACTGTAATTTACAATCCTGTGGTTTTTCAAATTCACTTTACTGTTTTTAACTAGCTAATTGACTCGTAAATTGATGCATTTGTCGCGATGGCTTCTACAACTTTTTGGGCAAGTGCAGCGTCAATCTTTGGTAATTTCCCATTGTTATCAACTAACTCTTTATTTAAGTGTTCAAATAATGACCATAAAATTTCAGGTGTTTGATCTTTGTGTTGATCCCAATCTTTTGCAAAAGCTATTAAAGCTGTGTTGCATTTTGTTGATTTGGTCCCAATTTTTGTTCCTATGAATTTAATAATTCTATATGTTAGTAGGCCGCCAATAATTGGTGCCGTAATGTATTTAATACTTCCTGCTCCAAAATTTAGTGAGGTATCTAAAGCTTTTGATTTTAGAGATTTGTTTTTCTTGGATTTTGTTGTTTCTGGTGTGGTTGTGGCTGTCGTAGATGAGGTTGAGGCTGTTGTTGTTGATGATGTCGCTGCTTCTGTGGTTAAATCACTTGTTGTGTTGGGTGCTAATTTTGTCAAAACTTTTTCTGCTAAAAATTTATATAGAATTGCGGCTGGCATTGATAAAAATTTTGCATTTTGGCTAATAAATTCGCCAATTTTTTCATAAGAATTTAGGTCGCCAATACTTGCTGCAAAGTAGTTATTAACGTATTGCCATTTTTCAGCTTCTGAAGTGTTGAGACTGTTTACAATTTGTTCATCCGTTCCAGTGGTTTCGTCTAATGGGAGAATTTGATCTATTAAATTATTTGCATTTTGAACAATGTTAATGACGTTTTGAGTAGTATCCAAAATATTTTGAGCATTTACGTTTGCATTTTGTTGGGTTGCTGAGTTATGTGGGGTGGTTTTTGTGGTAGTATTATCCGTTGGAATAACTTGATTTACGAGATTGTTTGCTGTTTGCACCATATTAACGACGTTGTTTATAGTATTTAAAATATTTTGTGGTTTGGGTTGTGATTTATCAATGTTACTTATATTTGGCTCTGTATCACTAGGTAGTATATTTGGCGTTTCTTGAACGATTTCTGGATTGATTTGTATATCTAAATTTTCCGTTCGTAATGCAAATTGTGTCGATATAAAAGTTATGCAGAGCAGAAGTTTGTTTATGTTTTTCATGAAATATCCCTTTTTTAAAAACCACATTAACTTATTACTTCCTCAGGGTAGGTTAGCGAGGGACATGAAAAATTGTAAAGAAAATGTATTAATTTCTTGGCAATATGGCTTAAATTAAGTTATATATTTTATATTTGTAAATTTTATTGACCAAGAAGTGGGTGATTTGGTTTAATGAGATAGGGGATAACTGTATTCATTAATTACGCATCTTTTAGGGGGGATGGGCTAATGAAGAGATTTGTAATTTTTACTATGATTTTTTCATACTTGTTTTGCATAAATTTGTTTGGATTTCATATAGATGGAGTGCATGCTTCAAACTATACCGTTCAACAAAAACAGATGCTTGTTGATTCAGGGGACAAATTTTTTGAAGCGGGAGTGATGTTGCCTTTTTCAAATGAGTTTGTTGCAACAAATCCATATAATTTGATGCAAGCGGCTCAGGATACATTGAATTTTATTCATCAAAATGCAAAAAAATCTAATTGTTTAATTGTTCCACCGCATTTGTCACATGTTTTGACTGTAAAAAATATCGAAAACACTCTTGAATTTATAATTTCTACAATAAAACAGGACATGTCGTCCGGAAAGTTTAGAATTTTGAATCCGGATTTTTTAAATGAAAATTTTAATTTCATAAAATGGAATGCCGATCGACAAAGTGCTCTGAATAATGGGATAAATCTTCCGTATGGAGGAATGTTACGGTTAACGAACTATGCCATTTTTTCTGTGCCCGGAAGTTACAAAAAAACTACACAATGTTGTTGTCCGTTATATCAAATTTTAGATAATCATATTTGCAAAAAATATTCGAAGCAGCAGATTTTGTCTGGAATTCTAAATCATCCTTCGAATAAAGGGAAGGCTAGACCGATTGTTTGGCTTTCACGTTCTGATTTTGAAGATTCTCTCATGCAGGGAACTGTGATTGTTAGAATGCCTGATGGAAAGGAGAGAGTTTTTAGAGCAAATCAGAGTAATGGAATTGATTATGATAAAAATAATAAAGATCCATGGCTGCAGAAAAGATATTGGTATTTTAAGGAAGATAGAAGTTCGAAGTGGTCTGTTGAGCAGTTAAAAAAACGTTTAAAAAATAGGCAAAATGTTGTTTTCGCTGCGGATATATTCAATATTGGTCTTGGCAAAATTATTGCACTTAAGCATATAAATCCATTAACTCAGAAGCATGAAATCAGGCTTGGTGTTGTAGCAGATACGGGTGGGGCATTTGTGAAAAATCTTTATCAGTTAGATTTTTTTGCCGGTATTTTTCAAAACAGGCAGGATTTTACGAATCACATAAAGCATTTGCCAATACGTACAGAGGCTTATATTTTATATCGCTGATTATTACTATTGATTATTTGTTGTGTTTGTTTTTCAGTGCTTTTCGCATATTATCATCACCAGCAAGCATGTCGATAAGATATCTGTTGCCTGACTTTAACAATTCTGATTGTTTTGGATAAGTTTGAAATAACTCTTTTATGATGGTTTGTGTCGTTAAAAATGGCTTAATTTTCTTGATATTGTGAATATGTAAAAAAACGCCATGGCACAGTGAATTTTTATGTTTTGGATTTTCGGCTTTGCCGGGAATTATTTTTGGGGTAAAATCGACCGGTTCAAAATATATTCCAGGCAAATTTTTCGCATTTAATTTGACTGCAAGCTTTTTAGCGTCCACCCAAGGAGCCCCTATTTGTTCAAAGGGATGAGTTGTTCCTCTGCCTTCTGAATAATTTGTGCCTTCGATAAAAACTGTTATTGGGTAAACGTAAACTGATTCAATTGTGGGTAAGTTGGGGGATGGTTGGATAAAATTTGATGAAAAATAACTGTTTGTAGATTCAGGTGACTCAGGCATTTGGTCGCAGGTTAATACTGTTAATTCAGCGCCAATTTTTTTATTTATGTTCTTTGCGATTTGTCCAATTGTTGAACCGTGCCCAAACTGTGTTGGGACTTTGCCCAAAAAAGATTCAAATTCGGGATTTAACTTTGGTCCAAAGGCACCTAAAAATTTTATTGGATTTGGTCGTTCTAGAATTAATACTGGCAGATTACAATCTTTTGCAGCTTGTAGAGTTAAAGCCATTGTGCTTAGGTAAGTGTAACAGCGCACTCCGACTTCTTGAAAATCTATTATGAAAAGATCCAAATCTTTGAGCATGTCAGGGGTTGGGCATTTGGTTGCACCATGTAAAGAGTATACGGGACAGTCCCATTTGCTTGAGTTTTCTGATTTTATTTGAGCGCCGTCTTGTTGTGTTCCCATAATTCCGTGTTCGGGTGCAAATAGGGCGCAAAGTTTTGAGTTATATTCTGAATTTTGCGTCCAGTTATATAAAAAATCTGGCAAAAATGTAGCAAAATATTGCTCGGTTTTATTATCTAAATTTACTACACTGCATTTGTGGCATAAAATTCCAAATTTTTTATTTTTTAAAAAAGCTTCGGGATTTTGGGCAAGTTTATCTGCTCCTGTTAAAAGAGGCTTTGTGGTTAATCTACTTACTACCGCATTTAACATTGGGATATTAAAAGAGCCAAGTTCTATTATTTGAGACTGTGGCAAAATAAATTTTTCAGAAGGGTGTCCAAGTGATAAAACAACAATCTTGTTTGCATAAGGTTTTAACCTTTCTAGCCATTGAGTTTGTATTTTGTTCCAAATTCCATCGCCATAAAAAAATGTTTGAACAAAAATATAATCAGCGCTGTTTGGTGTGCCGGAGTTTATAAATTCTTCGAGCTTGTCTAAGCTATTCTTGTTTTTGGGATCTAAAATAAACTCACGAAAGTTGATATTTGCTTTTTTTAAAAACGTGGCAAATTGTGTTTGAAGTTCTGAATTGCTACCAGTATCTACTGAGTTTACTAAAATTTCTGCAGGTCTAATTTTTGTGTAATCAACTGAGATTAAAACAGTATTCTTGTCAGAAAAATTCATAGAATTTATTTTTCTAGAGAGCGTTTTTTGTGCCAATTGACTTGCAACTTCTTTTTCATCTAAATTTAAAATTATTTTTTTTGCTTTTGTTAAGTCCCGTTTTAATTTAATAAGATTTTTTTTAGTAAAATTAGGATTAATTTTTTTTGACTTAATTTGGCTGTTAATTTTTGCAATTAAATTTATCTGTTTTTCAGGAGAGGCTGAATAAATTACAAGATCAAAGCCATTATTAATTGACTCAAGAACTGCGTTGCTTAAGTCTTGCCCATTATTATAAGCCTGCATTGCTATATCATCGGTCACTGTGATTAAGTTGGGGTTATATTGTTTCAGGTGCTTGATTACCTTGTCTGACCTGCTGGCTGGGGTTGCCCCAAATTGTTTGTACTGAGCATGGCCTATCATTATTATTGGTAAATTTTTTTGCAATGCTGCTATGAAAGGTTTTTCGTTGTGATCGAATTCTTGCTGCGTTGCATTTATTTCAATTTTGTTAAAGTGTGTATCACCTTTGCCAAGCATTAATCCCGGATAATGTTTTATTACCGGCATTATTCCATGACTTATAAGTCCTTTGCAAAATGCGATTCCGCATTCACTAACAATTTCGGGCGTTGCGCCAAAGCAACGTGTTGCAAGAACCGGATTTTTTGGGTCAAACAGATCAAGACTTGGAGCAAAATCAACATTGATTCCAACTTCATTCATCTGTTGAGCTATAAGCTGTGCAGCTAAAAAACAGTTGGATTTACCTGACTTTGCAAGATTGTAAGGAGATGGGATTGAGTTAAAACCTCCTGATTCGGTTGGTCGTGAAACTATTCCACCTTCCCAGTCGATGCAGATTAAAAGTGGATAAATGCCTAATTTTTTGGCTTTTGATTGTAGAAAAGAACAAAGTTTTTTGGTTTGCAGTCTGTTTTTTACATGTGCTGGAATTAACATTACGCCGGCCGGTTGAGTTTTTTCTAGCCATGCGCCAAATTCTTTAAACGTTTGAAAATTGGGTAGTGTTAAAATAAAAAATTGCCCTGATGGGCAATTAAGGTTCTTTTTTTCTGAATGTGGATATGTGGATAAAAAATTTGTGTATAAAAAACATGTTACTACTAAAATCGTTAATCTTTTTACATACAGTGGCATTACCAACTCCTTACAATTTATTAGCCATTCTGGCTTTATTTTCGTCTTACGTGGGTAGGCCAGAATTAAAAATCTATGGAAGTAATATCTATGTATATAAATTTAGTTATCTTATTGTGGTGGGTCAACTTTATATTCAATAGCTCGAATTGTACGCATATCATTGCCAAAAGAAATTAATTCTAAAAATGTCGGTAAATATGCAATGCTTATGTCTTTATTTTGAATTTGTCCACTTATTACTGTAATGATTGAGAAAGTATCTTTTAAAATTCCACGAAAGCTGGGGAGCAAAAGTTGCCATCTTGGCGGGGTACTTGAAAAATAACTACAAGATGGACTAGGTATTTTATCATCTGAAACAGGTCCAATTTTTTTTGCAATATTATGTTGATGTCCACGAATTACACCGACAATTTTTACGTTTTCGTTTGTAAATGTTTCTAAAAAATATTTAATGAATCCGGAATTTAATGAGATACATGATTCTCCTCGTTGCGGGTTGTTAATTATTGGAATTCTGCAATTAAAATCGATAACATCATTCCATAAAAAACCGAAATATAATGACTCTCGTAGGTGTGATTTTAAAGATTCATGAATTTCAGCGTTTGCTTTTATGAACTGGGATATTTTTTCAAGTAGGTTGCGAGTTTTAAATGTTTTTAAAATATCATCATTTGTTAGCATCCAGAAGCATAAATTTTCATCATGTATATTTAAAAAGTCACTATAATCATATCTAATATCCGGGCCGCCGTGTGCGAGAAAATAAAAGGGTGTTTGGGGTTGATTTTTAAATCCAAGAAACATTCCTGCCGACATAAGCTCACAAGCTTTTATTGCATTGCACATTAATGTATCTCTGGTTATTTTATTTTTCTCTATTTCCTTGATTTCATCTATGATTTCACTGTTTTCATCTATATCGGATTCGTGATTGCCTTTTAATAGAAAGACTTTTTCAGGATTTTTGACTGCCAGAAGTAAAGCAGAAGATAGAGTTTGCAAGTTAAAGTCGCCTCTGTCCATATAATCTCCCAGAAAAATTATTCGAGCATCATCATTTACATTCATGAAATCGTCAATAAAAATTTCATTTCTGAGAGAATAAAAAATTCCTTCTACTGTATCCATATCGCCATGGATATCGCCGATGATTGCGATGCGAGTTTTTTGCGGTAAAATTAATTTTGCAATGCATGGGAATTTAGGATATTGAAGATTTTTTGTGTTGTTTGAATGCCATTCTAAGATGTTTCTCATTTGTTTATCGATGTATTCTGGATCATCCACACATTTATCACAAAGCCAAGTGCTATGTTGATATGTATTAATCATATTGTTTATGAATTTATTTGTTAAATAAAGAAAATCTTTGCTGAGCATTGGACGATTTACCCATCCCTCAATTTTTATACTTTGCAGTAATTCATCATTAAACGTGTCTATGTCGGAATAGTCTTCTGTATCCGTATCGCTATCGCTTAGGTACTCTTCAGTATCCGAGTCAGATGACATATCGTGTTCCATAGAAAACAAAGGTTTGCTTATTGAAAGGAAATAAGCCATCACAAAAATAGATACAATAATCCAATTTAATTTTAATTTCATAAAAATAACCCCCCAAGAAAGCGTACAAATACCAAAAATTGTAGAATGCAGAATATAGTTTATGGTAACAGAAAATAATTAAATTACAAATATTATATTTATATTAGAAATTAAATATAATATTTGGTTAAAATTTGCTTATTTCTTCAAAATCATCAAAATGATACTTTTTGCCTTGAATTAAATAATAATTTTCATGTCCCTTGCCCAGAATGGCTATGATTGAACTGTGTTTTGCCAAACTTGCTGCCTTTTCAATGGATTTTTTACGATCAAGAATACAAATTGTTTGAGGTTTCTTTGCTTCTGGAATTCCCGCTATTATTTCATCTGCTATTGTTTGACGGTTTTCGTCACGAGGATTATCATCTGTGACTATTATAAGATCGGCATATTTTGCCGCCGAACATCCCATTACCGGACGTTTGGTTTTATCTCTATTACCTCCGCATCCGAATACTACGATTAGATTGTTCGTATGCGGGCGAAGATTTTTTAAAACTTTTTCAAAAGCATCAGGTTTATGAGCAAAATCAACAAATGCTTTTGCTCCATTTTTTAATGTGTGACATTGCATTCTGCCTGGAACACCTATGAATTTTTGTATGGCTTGGGCTATTTTATCTGATGCAATATTAAAATGTTTGCATGCAAGAAATGCCATTACAATGTTATATCCATTAAATTCGCCCAAAAGTTTTTTGCTTTCAATTGTTTGATTAGATTTTACAAGCTTAATTTTTAAACCAATGAGACTATTTTGCAGAAGTTCAAATTTTTCGAAATTTGAATTTGAATTAAGATCAGTTTGGCCAAATGCTTGTATTGAAAAATTACTGTTTTTTGTTTGATTTATAGCTTGAAGACCCCACTCGTTGTCCGTGTTTATAATAGCCGTTCCGGAATTTTTCAGATATCTAAATAGTTGCAACTTTGTTTGAAAATAGTGATCCATTGTAGGATGAAAATCCATGTGTTCCGGACTGAGATTTGTAAATCCTGCAACGTCAAATTTGATTTCATGAATTCTATTCAGAGCAAGACCATGCGATGAAACTTCCATGGTTACAACTTCGACACCTTTTTTTACGCATTCAGCACAAAACATTTGAATGTAATCGCTATTTTGTGTTGTAAGGGTGATCTCTTCTTCTTTATCTAAAATTCGATTTTTAACAGATCCAAGTAGAGCCGTTTTATATCCAGACTCACGTAAAATATGATCAATAAGGTAAGTTGTTGTAGTTTTTCCGGATGTTCCGGTAATTCCAATAAATTTAAGTTTTTCTGCTGGGTTGTTAAGTGCTTGTGCACAAAGTTCGGCTAAAGCTATTCGTGTATCTTCTACAAAAATATATTCAATTCCAGATTGTTTTTGTGTAAGTTGCATGGTTTTGTCTAATACTATTTTTGTGGCACCTTTTTGAATAGCTGTTTGAATATACTGGAGCCCATCTTCTTTAAAGCCCTTGATTACGACAAAAGTTGAATTTTGTCCGACGTGGTCTGTGTGACATGTAACTGGATATATTTTATCGAATAACATATATTACCGTATTAAATTAAGAATTATTATTTTGTGGAAATTTTTTTTCGATTAAATACAGAGTGCCTATCATGAATATTACACAAACAATCGCTATGCTCCAAAAATTTAGTCCCAAAATACCTTCTAGTGTTAATTTTTCATTTGGCCAAGGAGTTCCAAGTAATTGAAGTATAAATGGCTTTGTTATTACAAAAAATATAGAACCTGTTATGGCGCCAAGTAGTGTGAACCAGGCATCTTTATAACCTGCTCCTATTTGTGCAAAAACTGTTCCAGGACAAGCTCCCGCAATAACTGTTCCAATTCCTAAAAGTATTCCACCTATTATATCGGAAGATAAAATAGGTGTTTTCCATACCAACCTATCGAATCCAATTGAAAAAAAGATTGAGAAAATAATAAGGCCTGTTGTAATAGCAGTTAGAAATACTTTGAGCATTGTGAAATTTCTAAACTGAAATTGAGATACGATTGTTGCGGGGTCAAATACTTTGGATTTTTCAAGTGCAAACCCAAATATTATTCCCATGAAAATTCCTAGTAAAACTGCAAGTAAAATTGACATTTTGAATTCCTTATATCTTTGGATAAAATTTGGCTACGACGAATCCGCTTATAAACATGCTTGTAATTACTATTATTGATCCTGGATATAAAAGTGCGATTCCAGATATGCCATTTCCACTTGTGCAGCCATCGGCAAGTCGTGCGCCTAGAATAAAGATAAAGCCACCAATGAAAGCCATAATCGCTCGTATTCCAAAAGCTTTTGTGTGGAGTATTTGGGGCCATATAGGAGAGATTTTTTCTACTAAGGTTTTAGACATATAACTTGATAAAAAAACTCCTATCATAATTCCGATAACAAACCCAAGTTGCCACCAATTTTTTAAAAAAGGTAAGCATCCAGTATCACCTCCAGCGTCAAGTAATAAGCAAGCCACTGACCCAAGCGATGCTGAAGTTCCTATTGATGCTCCTAGTATCAAGAAAACTGGAATTTGCATTAGGCCTATAATTATACCAGATATGTATGGTGACCAATGTTTCATTTTTAACATATTTTACCTGCATTTAGTGTTGAATTTTTATTGGAGACTACACATTCGACATTTTAACAAAAAGCAAAATTGATGTCGAGAATATAGCTTTGCATTAAAAGCGATATTTAGTTTAGTGTCGTTTTTATAATTATTATGTAAAGCAGGTCAAATTTATTTCCTGATGCGCCATTCTGAAAGTGTATCAAAACGATGCAATTTAATGCAATGATTTTGAATAGGCTGATTTGTCATGATGAGGAACAAGTTACTAACAAAATTGTTGGCAACTTGTTTTTGGTTTTATTAAATCTTTGATTGGCGCGATGTTTTGAGCGTGTGAGTATTTGTGGGTACTTATATTTTGTTATAAATATTTTTGGAGAAAATATAAGTGCATTAATTTTAAAAAAACATATGCGATAGACTCGATATGTACGAATCTATCGCATATGTTTTTTTAAAAAAATAAATAAGATAGCAATTTTGTAGATAAAAATTTTTGGTCTTATAGAGGTCTTATTATAGATAAATTATTGTTGAGTTTTTCTTTAAATCGTTCTCAAAATTTTTAATAAGTTTTATTTGTTTTTTTTGTGTTAATAGTTTTTCTATTTCACTGTAACGTTCGTTAAGCGATTTTTGGTGGCTCTCTTTTTTGTCAGAGACTTCGATAACATAATCTTTATCATTTACGTTGACGTGTTTGGATATTTGGCCTTTTTTCATTGTTAGTACAAATTCAAAGCGTGGATCTAAATCCTCTTTTTTAATCCATCCCAGGTCAACTGTATCAGCTTTGTTTAAATTAAATTTTTTATCTAAATTGGGTTCTTTGTCTTTATTGGTTTGATTTGAATTATCCGGTTGCAATGGAATCATTTTTAAATAATATTCTTCAGGTGTTTCTTCAGGATTGCTATTAAAATAATTTTCAACTTCTTGTGATGTAATAACAATTTTATCGGTAACTTCCATACGTTTGATGTTTTCACATGCAATCAATCTACCTATCTGATATTTGTATTCTTTTAGCGTAAATCCGAATTTTTTTAACTCATCCTCAAAAGCAGTTGCAGATAAATCACCCAATCCATTTTGTAATTTAAATGTTACTACTTGGCGTTCTATATCAGATTCAGTTGGCAACATGTGGCGATCTATAGCTCTTTGTAGTAGTATTTCTTCTTCAATTAACTCATCTAAATTATATTTGCCGCCATCTCTAGAAATTCTAGGTTTATCTAGATCTGATTTTAGAATTCTTGTTCCATTGACAAGAACAATGATTTTGTCAATTATCCAATTTTGGGGAGAACGGGCATCAGATTTTATTGTATTTATTTCTGTAGATTCGGTACTGGATTTTGTTGATTCTGCTGCAAAGCTGTTAAAAACAACAGTCAGACTTAGTATATGCAACAGATATTTTTTTCTTAAACTAAGCATCTCTTCTCCTGTGCAGTTCTATCGAGTTTAGTGATTTGTAACGAAAATATGTAGATTTGAGTATAACAAAAAAGGGAGTTGTGACCAACTCCCTTTTTATATTTAAAAAGTATTTTTCAAATATTATGCAGCTTGTGATGTTTCTTCGGCTGCTTCTTCAGGTTTTTGTTCTGTGCCTTCAGTTGCTGGTTGTTCACCTGCAGCTGGTTGCTCTGCTGCCTGTTTGGAATCTTTAAAGAAATCTTCATTAACTGTTACTTTGTAAGTAGCTCTTAATTTTTCAATTTCTGAGGCGAGTTTTGTTCTGAATTCATTGTTTTTGATCATTGCCTCAACTTGAGGTTTTACTTCTTCAAAATCAAAGAAAACTGAATCTTTTTTGTCAGAGGCTTTAACAACCCATAACTCTTTTCCAACTTTTACTTTTTCAACTGCTGGTAAATTATGCATAGAAAGGACTGCTTCTTTGATAGGAGCTGGTACAGATTCCATTCCCATTGCATTATTTGCAGCCTCTTGGCTTACTCTGCCAAATTCTCTGAATTTGCCGGATTTGGTTTGTTTTGCAAGTTTTTCAAAGTCATTTACATTTGCTTTTGCTTTTGTTAAGAATGCGTTTGCTGCTGCGTCTGTGTCAAATTTTATTCCGCTTGCAAGTGTGCCGCCTGCTACTTTTACATACTGAGTTTTATGTTCATCAAAGTATTTTTTTGATTGTTCTTCAGCAACCTTTGTATCATCGTAAATTTTCTTTTCTCTGAACTGAATCTTAAGAGAACGGGTTACTAGATCAACCATTTCTTTAAGAGTTTTTTGGAATTCAGCATCTTTTTCGATATTTTGTTTGTTTGCATCAAGTACGAAAAGTTCTTCTTCTACGAGTCTGTCGAGGAATTTACGTTTGACATTCAATGGAAGCATTTCTGCTCCGGCGCCTCTGAAATAAGGATTTGCTTGAAGCATTTGTGTTACGCGTTTATCGAAATCGCTTTTTTTAATGACTGCATTGCCGTCGATAGAGCATAGAACTAATCCATCATCAGCCGCTGCTTTTGATTCAGTAGATTCAGTTTTTGCAGCATCTTTCTTTTTGAAGAAATCTAGGCCCTTGCACCCTGGAAGTAAGCTAATTGTAAGTACTAGAGCAGATCCCTTAATAAGCAAAGATAATCTGTTACTCTTCATAAAATTCACTCCTTGGAATAAAAACAAACATATAAAATAATCTTATCCTAACAACTACGAAGTAAAATCGTATCACACAAAACGAATTTTTCAAGGGATATTATGCAAATGACTTATTTCGCCTAAAAGTTCCCATTAATTGTTTTTGTTGTTATAATTTCTTCATAAAAAAAGGTATTTATATTATGAGAGTTCTGGTTGTTAGTCATACTTATATAACACCAATAAATAGAAAAAAGTGGCAAGTTTTTGCATCACTTTATCCTAACATTTATATCAATGTTTTGTTTCCTAATGAATGGGCTGCAACTCTTTTCAACCATAAAGTTGAATCTGATTCTAGTGTTTTTGATTTACCAAACTGTAAATTTATTTCAATGAAAGCATTTAAATCTGGAAATGAAGTATTATATTACTATACCCCCAAACATCTTTTTGGGTTGATGAAAGTATTAAAACCTGATCTCATTCATGTAGAGCAGGGTGATAATGCTTTTAGTTATTTCCAGTGCATATTTTTTTCAAAATTACTGAGACTAAAAACAAGAAATATCTTTTTTACCTGGGTTAACTGGCGACAAAATTTTTCATTAAAATATAAAATATTTTGGTCATGGGTTGAAAAATTTAATCTGAAAAATTCAAATGGGGCACTTGTTGGCAATGTTGATGCGGAAAAAATTTTAAGGGACAAAGGGTTTAATAATAAAATTTGTGTTTTGCCGCAGTTGGGTGTGGATATGACAATTTTTCAGCCAGCAAAAAAGCAAGATACTGAAGTGAATCGAGAAGAAATAAAAACGATTGGATTTATTGGAAGATTGGTTGAAGAAAAAGGTATCTTCGTATTACTTGATGCTTTTGCAAATATAAGCAAAAAATATTTAAACTGGCGTTTAGTTTATCTTGGCAATGGACCATGCGATAATGAAATTGCTAATCGAATTTGTACGAAAAAACTTGAGCAACAAGTTTTTATTCAAAAAACAATTCCACATGATCAGGTTGCAACTTTTATTCGTGATTTGGATATTATGGTTTTGCCATCTTTTGACACTGATGGTTGGCGCGAACAATTTGGTCATGTTTTAATTGAGGCAATGGCGTGTAAAGTTCCTATAATCGGTAGCGATGCCGGTGAAATCCCTAACATTATTTCAGATGTCGGGTTAGTTTTTAAACAGAGAGATACCCAATCGTTACAAGATGTCTTAGAGCGTTTAATGTCGGATGAATCTTTAAGAAGAGAACTGGGATCTAAAGGTTATAACAGAGTAATTGAGAGGTACTCGCATCAAGCGATAGCTGATGAGACTTACAAATTTTGGGTTGATGTAATGAAAGGAGATAGAAGTGGTTAAAATTGCGGTTGTTGGTGCTGGGTATGTTGGCTTAGTAACAGGTGCATGTCTTGCTCAAAAAGGTTATTTTGTGACAATTGTCGAAAATAACCAAAATAAAATTAATGCTTTATTAAATGGCCAAGTTCCATTTTATGAGCCGGGCTTAGATGAGCTTGTTAAGGAAAATATTAATAATAAGAGAATTTTGTTTGTCAGCACGATAAAGAAGGCTCTTGAAGAGCAACCTGAAGTTATTTTTTCATGTGTTGGAACTCCTCCAAATGAGGATGGGTCTGCCGACTTATCTTATGTGCTACAGGTTGCAGTAGAGGTGGGGAAAAATATTACACAGTATTGCTTGGTTGTTAACAAATCAACGGTTCCTGTTGGTTCTGCTGAAAAGGTCAAACAAGTAATCAGTACTCAACTTGCTGACCGAGGTGTTTCCATTGAATTCGATGTTGCGTCCAATCCTGAATTTTTAAAAGAGGGTGATGCTCTTAATGATTTCTTAAATCCAGATCGAATTGTAATAGGTGTGGAAAGTAAAAGGGCACAAGAAGTTTTAAGTCGAATTTATTCGCCATTCATAACAAACGAAAATCAGTTGCTTGTTATGAATATTCAGTCATCTGAATTAACCAAATATGCTTCTAACGCTATGTTGGCTACACGAATTAGTTTTATGAACGAGCTTTCCAATCTTGCGGAAAAAGTTGGGGCTGATATTAATCAGGTCAAAATTGGAATGGCTAAAGACAGACGAATTGGGGCTTTCTTTTTAAACGCAGGAATTGGTTATGGAGGGAGTTGTTTCCCAAAAGATGTAAAAGCGTTGGTTTCAACAGGTTTGGAATATGATTGTCCAATGTCTATAATTCAAGCGGTAGAAGATGTTAACGACAAGCAAAGAATCTTGTTTGCTAAACAAATATTAAAATATTTCGGAGATGCAATTTCAACAAAACATCTTGGAATATGGGGGCTTGCATTCAAGCCGGAGACAGATGATTTGCGTTGTGCTCCTTCCCTTGATGTTGTAAAAGTATTGCTTGATAATGGTGCAAAGATTACCGTATATGATCCGGTGGCAGCAGAAAATTTTAGAGCATTATTTGCAAATCAGGTAAATTATGCAAAAACTTCAAAAGAGATTCTTGAACAGTGCGATGGCTTAATTATTCTTACCGAATGGAAAGAATTTTTAAGATATAACACTGCAGATTTTAATATGCTAAAAGAAAAAGTTGTATTTGATGGGCGCAATTGCTTTGATCCAATTGAGATGCATTATTCGGGAATTAAATATTTTTGCATCGGTCGCAATGCCATTACAAAAAAGATGACGAAAGATTTGTTGGCAGAGAAAGAAATGAATCAAAAAGAAGAGATCGCTATAAATTTGTAAGCAAAAAATTGTGAATAAAAAAAAGATTTTATACATTCATCATGGTAAAGGCTTGGGAGGCGCGCCTCTAAGCCTTTTACTTTTAATTAATGCACTGGATAAAGAAAAATATCATCCTGTTGTGTTGTTTTTGCATTATTCACAGGTGGTGGAACTTTATAAACAAAATAATATTGAAATTGTGGGTATTGTTAATCGTTATGATTTTTCCCACACAAAAGTTTGGTGGTTTCGTTGGTATCATTTACCATATTTTTTACGTTCGGCTTGGGATACGTTTAAAACAGAACGATCAGATGCTAGTTATTGGCTTGATAAGATTAATCCGGATCTTGTGCATTTGAATACTAGTTCATTAATAGCGTGGGGAAAGGTTGCCTCTAAAAAAAATATTCCTGTGATATGGCATATTCGTGAACCTCTTGCAGACGGATATTTTGGATTTAGAAAATGGATTATAAAAAAATGTGTGGCCAAGTATTCAAGTAAAATCTTGCCAATTTGTAAGCATGATGCTTTGCCCTGGAAAGATAACCCTAAAACCTGTGTTATTTATAATGCTGTAGATCCAAAAAAATTTGATTTTAATATTGCGATAAGAGATGTTGCTTATCACAATAATTCGAGCCCCAAGATTTTATTTTTGGGTGGACTATCTCAAGAAAAAGGCACACTTGTTATTTTCAAAGCGTTTGAAAAAGTTTTGCATCAGATACCAGAGGCCAAGTTACTTGTCGCAAGTTATTTTGATTTAGATCTCAGTAAAACGTCTTATTTTAAAAGATTATTTCCTGCTTATAAATTTAAAGTAGAAGTAGCTAATATTTTAGAAAAAATAAAAAAGTCTGTTGATTTGCTTGGGACAATACAAAATATTCCACAGGCAATGGCTGCCAGTGATTTAATTGTTTTTCCGGCCACAGTTGGTCATTTTGCCCGACCAATAATTGAAGCAGGTTTTATGAAAAAACCTGTTATTGCTTCGGATCTTGCGCCGCTTGATGAGCTTGTTATTAATAATCAGACGGGCTACTTGATTGATCCAAATGATATTGACGCATGGTCTGACAAATTATTATTATTGCTTACAGATAAAGATTTGAACAAAAAAATGGGAGATGCTGGATACAGTTTTTGTATCCAGCATTTTACTGTTAATGCTCAAAAGAAGTTTATCGAAAATATTTATGAGCAATTTTAAAGTTTTACTTTGTGCCAGATGTTGCAGGTCATAACAATTTATTTATGCCCCATTTATCTCTTTTGCAAGATCGATAAGTCTCTGATCACATTCTTTTTGTAGATTCGTTTTGCCTTGCCAACTGAACTGTGAATCATCTAAATATAAAGTAACATTCAAATTATATTTGACGGCATATTCTCTTATCGCATTCTCTATTGCGTCAATAATATATGGAGGATAACCTTCAAATACGTGACCTCCAATTATTGTCAAAACAATTTTAGAAACGCCTAGTTTTATAGCAGAAAGTAAAATCCCATCATAACCGGCTTTTAAGCAGTTTTTCATTCTGATCTTATCATTTGGAAGTTTTGGAGAATCATAAGCTGCGGTAAATACAACATTTACTGCCTGCCCAGGCATTTTATGGACATCTAGACCTGAATGAATCGCTATAAAAATATTATTTAGATCTTCTGGACTTGCATCCGCTGTACCAAGGGCTGCGCATCCTTCAGTTCTAGAAGAATTACTTTTGGGTAATGCAGGATCATCAAAGAGTGAATTTAAGTTTTTGCAGTTGTTATAAGAGCTATGCTTACGAATAATATTTCCAAGTTCTGTAGCTTTAACCATATATCCTGCGTGGGATCCTCCTCCTGTCCATACGTAAGGAACATTGTCGTTTGCTGCTAACTGAAAAACAGCTCCGTTATATTGTGGATCTTTCATTTGGTCGTTAACAATTGCTGAAAGATGTTGCCCCATTCGAGGAATTACATTGAAAGCTGGCTTAACGCCATCAAATGGCTTGCAGTTGTTCTTTACGTACGCCTCAAGTATTGATACTTTCCAATATTCACATGTGCAATATTTCTTCCCATCTATAACAATATTTTTTGTTGCAACTGGACCCTTAACTGCTGTATTTGGCCTCGTCGAGACTAACTTTTTGTTTAATTCTCCTAATTTTGCATTCAACGTTCCCAGCTTATTTTTGAGTTTGCATAATGAATCTTTTAATTGTTCAAGATTCGTTTGTAGTGGAGCCATTGGATCACAATCAAATAACAAAAAATTTGATACTAAAAATCCGAAAATAATTTTTCTAAGCACAATAATCCTTTTTTAATATAATTTTTAAAGTTCTTCGAACTCATTATGAAGCAGATTTTCCCATGAGTAAGCTTTCCCTGTGTTATCTCTAAACATAATATCTACGGTTTTTGTTGACGGTCTGTATTGGCATACAGCGTACTGGTCTCCGCCTACGCCTGTTATGCGAAATTTATTTCGCCACAATGCAGAATATGAATAATGCACGTGTCCAAAGAATATACACTGAATGTTGTAGTTTTTTATTGCATCAAAGAAGTAGTCTTTCTCGCTTTTTGAAGATGTGCATGTGCAATTTCCGCATGTTATACTCCACCAATCACTGAATGGTCCCGTAAGATTGTAATGAAAAAATATTACAACGGGTGTTTCGGGGGCCAATTTTTTAAGGTCTGATTTTAGCCAGGCTAAAGTCCCTCCTAGCATTATTTTTTGTGGATATTTACCGCAGCATGCAAAATGTAGTCCTTCAATATCGAATGAATAACAAAAATCGCCATATTCTTTTTTTAGGTATTTTGATAGTTGTGAATTACTTCCAGATGTTTCATCATGATTTCCCTTGCATAGGTATAATCCGCCATGCGGTTTTGTGGGCATTAAATTTGCCATGGGGCGGATCCATTTTTCGGTAAATGCTTGAAATTGAACGTCGCTTCCCTGATCTGTTAAATCACCTGCAAATAATACGGCCGATGTGTTGTAGGCTGGGTTTAGGATATCTTGTAGAAACCATAATTTTTGAGCATCTCGCCTAGAGGTATTTTCTGTCTGGTGTATGTCAGAATTTACCAGAAATATAAAATCTTTGTATTCAGCTTGTGCACTGCTGGTTGCAGCTTGAATATTTATTAAAATTGATAAAAAAATATATAAAATTGTGACTATTTTTTTCATACTCTCCCTTTCCCCGTAAGAATAAACATTTACTAATTTGTATTTTGGCAAATTTGGGAATGCTTATTCAACACTTGTGCCAAATATTTGAAAAAACTGTCCTACGTGTACTTATAACGTGAGTTTTTCAACGCGAGTTAAGAACAGTTTTAATCTTCGATAGTCATTGCCCGTGAGCAAAGATAGAGTTTGGTAAAAGTCTTCAAGCATTTTTTGAGTTAACATGTTTTGCGAAGAAAGCCTATTTAAAATGGCTAGCAAAAGTTCATCGAAATTTGGGTTTTGATTTAAAAATTTAAATAGAATATGCAGATAAAATTGTTCTTTGAAAAAACTTTCTACAATATCATCCGAGCATTCTTTGGCAAATGAGTGAATTTTACAAGGGACTGGAGGTAGGAGATAAAATATCTTATTTTGGTTTTTATCAATATATCCAAGAATTTGTACGGTAAAAGTTGTTCTTAAAAATTCAAATATTTGTGGTTGTTCTGCCAATAACTCAGCCTCTGTTTTTTGGTAAGGAAAAGGAGATCGCATTGGATCCTGTGATCCTGTTTGAACTTGTGTAACGCATCCAAGAACCGTATTTTTACCCGAATCAACTTGAATTAACGATCCGAATTCGGCAAAATTATCCCACTTCCAGCATTGGGCCGTAAAGCCTTGCAAGTTACTTTCTATAACTTCAGCGAAAAATGGCTTATCATGTTTTTTAGAAAATAGATTGTTGTGATTTTGTATCGTTTCCATTTTTTATCATATCTTCCGGAGTTTCTATTTTACTTATAAAAGTTTTTCGATGAATAATGCAGGCGCCTTTGGTTTTAATGCATTCCATATGCTCCTTGGTTCCATATCCTTTGTGTTGCCCAAATCCAAACCCTGGAAATATTGGGTCTATTTCTTTCATTAATCTATCTCTTGTAACTTTTGCGATGATTGATGCTCCAGCAATTGAGCTGGAGATTGATTCTCCGTATGGAAAGTGATGAACTTCAATGTAATTGTTTTTATGAGATTGATCTAGAGTTAGTGGCATTGCATCGATGACTAAAAATTTCAAAAGCTCATATTCAAATGGAATGGTTTCAACAAGCTGAACAAATGCACGTTTCATGGCTAACAGCGTTGCATTATAAATATTGATTTTATCTATTATATCAGGGTTTATAATTGCAATTGAGTACCAACTATTTTTGACAAGCCATAGGTAGTTTTTTTCTCTTTCAGCTTCTGTTAGTACTTTAGAGTCTTTTAAAATATATTTTGTGTTTTGTGGCAAAATACATGCGGCGACCACTAACGGTCCAGCAAGGCAACCCCTTCCGACCTCGTCGATACCGCAAACATAAAGTTTGTTCTGCCAGGCTGTTTTTTCGAAATAATTTCTTGGATATTTTTGGCTGGTAGCCACTATTTGTGCCTTTTAATTTAGATGAAGTTTATTTTATCCATTGAAGGCAAAAATTTTTCAATGTCATTTTTAAATAAATCAAAATGTTTGGTTGCGCAATCTTTCATACTAAACCCATCGATTATTTCAAAATCTCTGCCTCTTATATCATACCAGAAAGCATTACGTAAATTGAATATGGCACACATTAATTTGAAATCAAGATAATTTTCTTGCCAAGTTGGACCGAAGTAAAGTTCGAGCACGTTGTTGGTTCTTTCAGTATCAAGATCTAGCTCTATGCATAGGCTTGCTAGATCGAAGAGTATATTTCCCCAAGTTGCATACTCCCAGTCAATAAGCCACAAATGTTTTCCGTCGTCTATGAAATTTCTAGGAAAAAGATCACAGTGACAAAGGCCTTCGTATTTTTTTTCTTTTTCACGAAAGTATGTTTCAATTTGATTAAGAAAATTTAGGGCATATTTTGATTTTTCGTGTGAGATAAAGGAATCTTTATAAGAACGAGATAACGAAATCATTTTGCGTATTTTTTCATAAATTGAAGTTGTTTCAAAATCTTTTTTAAATGTAATGCTATGGCATTTTTTTAAAATCTTAATGATTTGTTCCAATCTGCCATTTTTACACGCAGTTTCAGCAGATAATGTTTCGCCTTTTATGAATTCTGAAACGAGAGTTCCGTTCTTGGCGTTGCTATAAAGTATTTTTGGGGCAATTCCTACCTGGCTTGCGCTATCTTGACAAGCTATTTCGCAGAATCTGTTGATACCAAGTACTTCCGGATTTTCTTTTCCTACTCGTACAACGGCAAAATTATTTTGGGCTAAATTATTTATTTTATTGGTCGCATCGTCTTGGATAAGTAAATCTTCCTGCGATCTTGTTATTATATCGGTTGAAAGTTGATATGTTGCTAAAAACGAGGTGTTTGTAAGGCCTCCTTTAATTTCTGTTAGTGCTACATCAGATGCGTTTAGCCAAACTTTTACTTCTTTTTCTAGCTGAATTTTGTCTGCAATTTGTGAGGATAAGTGTGCATTGAAAATCAGGTTTGCCAAAATGCCAAGTAAAAAAAAAGATTTTATTTTCATGACTTATTCCTCCATGCATTACTTCGTGGGATGCTTTATTAGTCCCATAACAAGTTTATGTATTTCGGTATTAAAGAGAGAAGTTGATGGGCCAAGATCTGCGCTGAAACATTTCTTTTTATTAATATATTCTCCAACCAGGTTATTAAGGTGATTCATGTTTTTAAATTCTTTACCACAACCACGAAGTTTGATCCAGTCAATTGTTGGTGTTTCCCAAAAAAGGCATGTAGAAGTCAGGTCAATAAGTATGGGTAATTTCATATGCATAGCTTCGTTGCAAACATTTGGAGTTGGTTGCGTAACCAATAGATCAGATATGGCCATTAAATCAGGAATTTTTGGCGTAAATGGAACAATAGAAAAGCTAACGCGAGCGTTTTGTTTGATACGATTGAGGCTTGGTATAATTTGTGTATTTCTTCCCACACATACCAAAAGATGTAAAGAACAATCATTTTTTACAAGTGTTTTTACATACTCAATCATCTTGTCTGATCCCGTGCTGCCGCGCATGAGCATTACAACCCTTTTATTTGCGGGTATCTTCCATTCCTTTCGAATGGCGATTATGTCTTTTGGTGTATAAAAATCTTTGCGCAAGGGAGCTCCAACTTCATGAACGCATGAAAGAGGAATGCATTTTTTGTTTAACTGTTGCTCAATGCGAGATGTTTTCTTTTGAACTGTTATGACAAACTTTTTAGTTTTAAGAAAACCGTGTTTGCGGCATTTCTTCATGTTTGAGAGCCATAATTCAAGATCTGCATCAAGAGTAATGAGCATAAATGGGATTCCATAACGTTCAGCAGCACAAGCAGCAGGATAGTTAATTAATGGAATAACGGATATCAATAAATCCGGTTTTTCTTGTTCAAGAATTTTTGAAAACTCTTTTTTGAGCCCACTACTCTTGAACCTCATAAGCATTTCGCCGGGATATCTTGCGATAAAATTTGTTGTTCTTATCCATCCATGCTGCAAAAGTGACCCATACCATTCTTCTCCATCCAACAAGTGACTAAATGTATCATGAATTGGATAGACCAATTTGATTTCACAATCTGGAAGAGCATCTTTTAAAACGCTACATGCGGCCATATGTCCGTTTCCGCCCTTGCTGGTGAGTACAACAATTTTGGGGTTTTTTGTCTGTGCGAGTTTTGGTTTTATTGATTCTACTTGAGTAGTCTTTGCTTGACTGTCTATTTGACCGTTTAAATGGAAAAATAAACTGAATACACAAAATGTTGTTCCTAAAAATTTTTTCATTGATTCCCTTTATGATACATGGGCGTCGGAATTTAGATAATTTTGCTTAGACGCTCTTTTTTTAGTTTACAGTACGCTTTATATTATTGAAACATCGTTATAAATCAAGAATAATCTCAGTTTTCGCAGATAATAAGGCAAAAAAAGTCAAAAATACGCAAAATTAAATTATCTACTTGTAAATATTTGTAATAATATTAATATAATAAATATCGTTAATTTTGTGTTATTTTGTCTGAATAGGGGGTTGTTTTATGAAATTCAATAAAATAGTGTATTTTTTTACGCTTATTTCGACGGTTGTTTTATTTCCAGTCTCTTCGGTGGCGATGGGAAGATTTGGGTTACGACCTGTTACTCCAAATATGTTTGAAATTAGGACAGAGAGGTTTGAAGGTGAAAGCCAAACAATTAGATCTAGACATCAAATAATTTCTGAAGGGTTATTTGAAGCAATAAGAAACAATCGAATAGATATAATTTCCGGATTTTTAAAAGAGGGTGAGGATGTAAATACAAGAATTACATCCCAAAATCATTTATTCAATGGCTTTACACTACTTCACTGTGCAGTGATGTTAGAAAATTTAGAAGTTGTGCAGTTTCTTTTAACTAATGGTGCATTGGTCAATGCGACAGTCAATTTTCCATATGCTTATTTTTATGGATTTACGGCTTTACATTTGGCAATATTGAATGGGAATGAGGTTATAGTGAAAAAACTTTTAGAATTCGGAGCTGATGCCGATTTTCCAATTAATAATTTAGCCAACAAATTTTATCATAATTTTACTCCATTGCTTTTGGCCGTAATTAATAATCGCGAGTCCATTTTAAATGCCATTCTAGAATATGATCCTGAAGTTGATTATATACTTAACAATCCAGGCCACAATTGTAATGGATTCACAGCCTTACACATAGCAGTACTAAATAATTTTGAAGGTATAGCTAGTATTCTTTTGGCAAATGATGCAGATGTAAATATGCCCGTCAGAACAATTCTTGATGTTGAAGGTCAAATGCTATCTTTTACTGTTCCTCCGATGGGTGGTTATACGGCATTACACTTTGCTGCAATGGTAGGAAATAATGTTCTTGCAGGAATGCTCTTAGAAAAAGGGGGGAATGTAAAAATAGAGGCAAGAGATGGCAAAAAACCGTTCCAACTTGCTTTTGCTAATGGGTACTATGACCTTGGGTTTATGCTAATGCCAGCAAGATGTTTTTTTGAAGAAGAGTGTCCTTTGTGTCGTTCAAACTTTGTGCTTGGAGATAATGTTGTGATTTTATCTTGTGGCCATATGATTCAATCTAATTGTTGGGATTTAGTTAATGCAAATCCAGCAACAGCAAATAGGTGCGTCATTTGCCGAACTCCAACAACGCGACATCAGGAGCAAATTTTTACAATAAATTCTCAAGAAATTTTGAATAAATTTACAGCGGAAATGCAATAAGTTGAAATCCAACTTGGATAACAGAAAATATCTTATTTTATTATAATGCAGGAGGCTACCATGTTTAAATTTGCTAAATCATTGTTTTTTATACTTTTGATACTCAGTTCAACATCTACGACATATATGGCGATACAGCCGAAGTGTTTAGTTTGTTGGGAAGAAGGTGGGGATTCATTTTTTCGCCTATCTTGCGGACATGAATACTGTTTTAATTGCATATTTAAGGTGGTAACTTATGCCCTTGGAGATCATGAATATCCAAGATGTCCAAATCCAGAATGCCGCCAGTATATAAATAACGCTAACTCGATAACTATTAATTTGTGATAGATAAGCCATATTCTTCA
>CAZMQG010000003.1:0-118344 GCA_964568625.1 uncultured Pseudomonadota bacterium
TACTACTACTACTACTACTACTACTACTACTACTACTACTACTACTACTACTACTACCATTGATTAATATGCAACCTATAACACAATAAGAAGGACCCGGAACCGATGAAACAAACGTACAAATCACTTGATCCAATTTTTCATAATTCAATGTGCAAGGAAAGAAAAATCCGTCAAATAAAAGAATTTTTCCTATCGGAGCTTCGTAATAAATATCTCCAGATAAGTATTTTTTTAATTCTCCATTAGGAATCTGAATATTACCAGAATACCCATCTCTTAAAACGCATGCATATGAATCTGGTAAAACAATAGGAACAAATGACGGCTTTTGAGCATCCCTTAAAACTGGCAAATTACCAACACCCCCTGCTAAATTAAAATATTTTTTATCTAAAAATTGAACAATCAGACCTTGAATTGGATTACTCAAATTATGACTCTTTAGAAGTTTGCCTAATTTTTCAAAATTACAAATTTTTGCGCTTGATACTACATCTGAAGCATTCATAATCACTACGGCAAATGGCAAACCCAGTTGCCGGCCAAGATCATCTTCAAAAAATCTTACACGATTTATACCACCTGCATAACAAGAACGTATTATTACCATCTTAATGTTCTGTAAAACTAAAAAACCACGCAAAAGGCTCGAAAAAGCCTTTTTATCTAAACCTGCAACACTGGCTAGATTTAAAGGCCCACCTAAGCCGTGTCCATTTAAAATAATACTTTTTTCTATCACCGAATTTTTAGAAAAAATTTCTGATAAGGCTCCCGCAATTTTTTGTTTTTCATCATCAACCCCCAATCTGCCACTCAAAGAATTAAGACCAGGATTAAACTCATTAAAACATGATGAATTCAAGCCAAGAGCATCAAGATGCTCAAATTCTTTTAATAATTTAGAAGAAACAAATAAAATTAGTGCACAATTTTTGGTTATAAAAATACGATTTGGTATATTATGGCACTGACTAGGGTTTTGAGAGGCTTTATTTTCAGAAGATTTATTTTCAGAAAGTTTACTTTGGTAAACAGCAAACATACTTCTATCAACCATGAAAATCATGGGGCCTATTATTCCTGACTTTATAGCATCCCACTCAAATTCGAAACACTTATTATAATCAGATCCAAACAGCATTATATAAGTAACATGAGTTATTGGCTCCACAAGAGGTACAGCAAATCCATTATCTCGTAAAGAACGCCCCTTGTTATAATCCACTAATCCGGATTCATCCGAACCACGTTTATGGGTTGGATTGTCCTTTGCTCCATATAAAGGAGACATGGCAAAACAAATGATCAAAATAAATTTGATTAAGAAATTTTTAATTAATACTCGACACATGACATAACCCCTCATTTTCATCTCATTAATCGAAAAAAAGCTTTATTTCTTTTATTATAAATTTTATTTACAAATTGTACAATCAAGGTCGCAAAGTGGTAATTTATTTGAATTTAGCAGGCCAATAGTTTCATACTGAAAACATTTATACCGCTCATACTAATGTCACATGTCCACAAAAAAAGAGCTGGTGCTACCAGCTCTTTTTTCTAAAGTATACTTTTATATAGTATTATTGCCTTAACTTATTACTAACATTGCTGACATTTTTCTGAATTCGTCAGCTCAGCCAATTCACCATTAGCTTTAAAAACTCTTTGTTTATGCTCTTTTTTACGATGCTGAGTCCATGATGATACAGGTGTAAAGTACCCAATAATTCTGGTTAAGTAATCAACAATTTCATCTCCGCAAACAGGACAACTCTTAATTTGTCCTGCAATTGCAACGTGCCCTTTTTTGCAGCGACAAAAGTTATAATTAACGGCAAAGTGCTCACATCCGCAATCAATTGCATATTTTATCAAACGTTCCATTTGTGCCGTATGAGTAAGTTTTTCACCAATATTTAGATGTGAAATTCCACCACCGGTCAACGAACGTGAAAATTCTCCATCAAGTTTTACACGTTCTGAAATATCACAATCAACCCAAAGTGGAATAAATTGATTTGCATATAATGCATAATCCATCCCATAAAGCAATCTATCTTTTGCTGCAAACTTCACTGCCAAACTTTCAGCAGGAACCTGTTCAACGTTAAATGGATTACCGCTTTCTTTGCTTGATTTAAAAGAATAATCTCTAATAAATTTTATAATTTTATGAGCTAATGCATTTCCCTCACTTGAACGCATATCAAGGCCCATTTCGCTAACACATTCATAAACACCATTTAACCCAAATGTACTAAACATACGAGATTCATGCATGATACCATAGTTAAAAAATGGTAAAAATCCGGACGCAATATTTGCCTTTAAAAGTTTCCTATGAGCATTCAACAACACTTTAGCATCATCAAGATTTTTTTGTAAAAGTTTAAATAGCACATCTTCTGATTTTCTGGATAAACGACCAATACGTGCAAGATTCAATGTAACAATTCGATGGGAACCAAGTGATACACCACCATTACCAAAACTATCAATACCGGCTAGATCAAGATCATTAACTAATCTGCAACAGCTTGCAATTTTGTTCCCTGAAGATATATATATGTTAAAACATCCTCTTTCAAGGTTGATTTTGGAAAAATACTCAAAAGACTCTTTATCTATAATCTGCTTATTATCATCAATTCGAATATTCAATGTAACAACTGGAAATCTATAAGGCAATCCGGTATTAGGATCTCCACGCATAAACCAATCACAAAAAATATGTTGCACTTTTTCAATCAAATCAAAATCAGGTTTTGAGCCATCAGGATAACACACATCGGCAAACATATTTTCCAAATTTGGTCTATCGAAAATAGAAAGATTTGTAAAAGGTGATTGAAATGATGGACGCAATTTTTTATTCAATGTATGAACCATGGACTGAAAATCATTCTCAACAGATTTTCGATCCTCTTCCTTGGATAAATCCATATTCTCTTTTTTGACAAAATATGCATAATTAACAAAAAAATCGCCAATCGCTATCGCACCACCTGCCTGCTGAGCCAACTCAATTGTAACCTCTTTAACTTGATCAATAAATGAACGACGTCTTTTAGCTGGCCTTGAATAAAGCTGTCCCCAACGACATCCCTCAAATAAAATAAACGCAGTTGAATACGCCCAACAGTAGGGAACCATTATGGAAGTGCTGTCATGAAAATAAAGATCTCCATACCAAACAGAAGTCATCAACTCAGCAGCTTTTTCAGATCCAACCTCTTTAACCAAAATTTTATATAACTCGTAATATCCAATAAGTTTGTACCAGCTTTTTGCAATTTCACTTAAATAATTTCCATAAGCCTTTGACTCACTTACATTCGCATTATCATCAATTGACATATCGGCCGTATGTTTATTCATATACATTTGGGCCATGTTTGGAATATCAAGTTGATGAGGAGCAATACCTTCCAAATCCAAAATAGATTCAGACATTTGATTATAAACTTCTATAAACTCTTTAGAAAACGTTACTGGCAATTTTGACAAATCCATGATCCACCTACTTTCTTTAAATATCTTTGATTTTTCGACGCAGGAAAACCTTTAACATAAAGGTCTTGCCTAAAAGGTCCACACACAATCATATCGAGGTTATCGAGCAAACCCTGTGGCAAATCCTCAATCTCTCTTCCGGTATATAGCGCCTTGTAGTGTGGAACCCTTTTACAAAGCTCTATTAGAAACTCAACTTGATCAGTTGGTTCTCCTCCTAAAAAAACTATACTGTCCGCCAACAAATTACTTTTTATTCTGGATAAAACTTCATCCATTGATGTAAGAGTATCGTCGTTGCGTTCCCATAAAATGGAATTCTGACATCCTTTGCAACGAATACTACAACCAGAAAAATAAATAGCGACAGCTATCCTATCTGGAACATCTATGAATGACGTACAAGTTCGCACTATGTAGGCACTCTTGTCCATGACACCCCTCAATGATAAAAATTTCTTAAATTAAAATGAGCCTCTACCCCAAAATTCAAATTTTTTGCAAAAATTTTTGATATTTTAATCATAAAATTTTATCGCAATTTTTTTTGAGTCACAGGTCATCTTACCAGACTCCATAGCGGACCTCAAGTAAGATTTTTTAAAAGTTGTTTTAACCTGATTTATACTAGATAAACAGATGAATTTTATTTGAAATTAACGCACAAATCAATGCTAGAATAAATTAAAAATAGATATACAATTTGCTGATGCTTGTTTACAAAAAAATGTCTCATTTTTATCTCTGCAAATCAAGCAAGCTCTAAGAATTTTTTTGATTTTTTAATCAATGTTCAAGTTAAGCCAATATTTTTTCGTAATCTTGTTCAATTTTATTTAGCAACTCTTTTAATTTTATTTTGTAATCAATGAATTTTGCTGTTTCATTACAATAACGAAAAATTTTGACTCCACTTTTAGGATCAAGCATCTGACAATTCATTAAAAGTCTAAATTGGGTTATATCAAAAGAAAAATCATCACCAGACTTGCCTCTCTCATAATCATTTAAATCTATTGATGCAGGATGGCCATCCGGATTTCTATCTTCATAATACAAGCTTCCCAAAGGCACAGATCTATAAGCCACTTGATCAACAATCCTCTTAGGAATAAATATCTGCTGCAATAATCCAGTTTTTTCCGCTTCCTGCGCTCCAAGCAATTCTTGCAATTCTTTTATTTCAAATTGATTTTTACAAAAAAAATCCTGTAAACGAAAAAAATCGAATGTTCTTTCTATTAAATCCAATGTATCAACAAATGTGCATCCTGTAGAACACAAGAAATATTCTAACGTTGAACAACCTGCTCCAAAAGTATTACCAAAAAGAGAGGGGTTCACTGACAAAAGAAGTTTTTTTATATGAGGCTGTAAATCAAATTCGAATACGCTAATAATCTCTCCATTTATTATGTAGTATTTTAAAAAATCATTTACCACTCCAAATCTAAGTTGATCCTGCGTCGGAATTCGAAGCATTATAAAATCACGCATCTCTTTTTTATAAATTATTTTGGATAGTCCCTGAAAAATATCCTGCATTAAAGCAAAATCTCTTGGCTGCCCGTGATAAAAAACATAGTAATCATCTTTAAATTTTATCTCATTTTGAATTACGCATTTTAATAGATTTTTAAAAAAATCCAGACCAATTTCAGATACTTTTGAACTAAAGATATTACTTACTTCATTATGAAGACCAGAATGTCCCAAATAAGCAAGTGTTTGAGTTGTTTCTGTTTGCTTCAGACCATTGGTCAACACAACATCTAAGCATACATTTTTGATAGCACCAGATAAATCAATACTTGATGAATCAGGAATTGGCGCTTGGCCATACTCAGCGCAAAGCGGCGCACCAACCATACTCAACAAAATTAATATAAAAAATACAAATTTATTCTTTAGATTTATAACCACCATATAACCCCCACCAAAACCCATACCCTACATTTTCGAGATAATTTATATTAGCTCTTATATATAAATCTATCGATTTTATCGGTATTTTCAAACGGTAGGGGGAATATACACCAATAAGATGATAATTATTACAAATGAAAAATAATACCAACTCAAGCGCACTGCTAAATTCAAAACAGAATCAATATAATAATTAGACAAAATCTAGCAATACCGCCCTTGAAAGCGCCGCTTCAATGCCCTCGAATTTTACAGGCAAACATATAAGAAAATATTTACCGGCATTTACATCTCGCAAGCGTAAGCCTTCAATAATCGTAATATTAGCCTGAAAAAATATTTTATGTGTTTCATGTTCAGGCTGAGCGCGTTCAATGCCAAGATAATCAATTCCAACCGTTTTTATTTTTTTTGACGAAAGGTATTGAGCTGCAGTTTTATCAAGATAAATAAAGTTTGGCTGGAATTTGCCTTGTGCAGAAAACTCACTATTTTTTGTTTTAAATAAAATTATATCGTCAGCATTGATATCTAATTTTTGTAAATCTGATGCACTAATCTTTTCTTCGACATGCGTCAAATCAAAAACCTTACAACCACTTATCAAATGGTCAAATGAGATGTTCTCAACAGCGTTACCGTTTTTTGCAAAATGCATTGGCGCATCAATATGAGTTCCGGTATGCATATCAAGCGAGACATGAGACTGCTGAACACCATCAATATTAATATCTTTTGTTGCTTTAAAACTCAGCTCGCCTTTATTTTTATATTCAACTGTGTTTTGATTTATCGGCCAACTAATATCAATAACTTTATACTTTTTCATAGCTACGCCTATTTTCTTAATTTTTCTTCTCTATGGCGTGTCCACCAAATTGATTTCGAAGCATGGCAACAACCTTAGTTGCATAATTTCCGCCATCCTGTCTGGAATTTGCACGAATTTCAAGAGATCGTTCGATCAAATCTACAGGAACATTTTGTTCTTTTGCCTCATCCAACGTCCAACGCCCTGTTTTGTTTTCGCCAATCTTGCCAGAGATATCTAGCAAATTTTGGTCCTGAGCAAAAATATTGTGTGCCAGCTCTAAAATCCACGAGCGAATAATTGAACCGTGATTCCATACGTCAGAAATTTTTTCAAGATCCAAATCTTTATACTTACCATCTTTAAGAAGGTGAAATCCCTCTGCATAAGATTGTAGTAATGCATATTCAATTCCATTATGAATCATCTTAACATAATGGCCGGCACCGGATGGCCCCATGTATGCATAGCCTTTAGGTGCAGCAATTGATTTAAATATGGGTTCAAGATTTTCAAAAATTTTTTTATCGCCACCAATCATAAGCGAAAAACCAATCTCTTTACCATGCAATCCACCGGATGTCCCACAATCAACATAATTTATTTTTTGGGATATTAAATTTTGATATCGGCGAACAGTATCTTTAAAGTTACTGTTTCCACCATCGATAATTATATCCCCCTGCTTTAAGTGTGGCTGCAAGTCATTAATAACGCTATCAACAATTTCACCAGCCGGAACCATAAGCCAAAAGACATTTACGTTTTTCGTAATATCTTGCAAACTTGCAACAGTTTTAACTCCAACAGCAGCCGCCAATTTTGTATTTTTTTCATCTCTGTCAAAACCGCAAACCTCATACCCATGCTTTAAAAGTCTACATGCAATCGCATTTCCCATGCGTCCAAGACCGATTAATCCTATTTTCATCTAAAACCCTAGTTTATTTAAATTTTGAACAAATCTTTTTGCTCCACTGGCCCATCACTAGACTTTTTATAAATATATATTTTAGCTTTATCAGACTTGATTTGCTTTAAAATTTTCCATGAAAGTTCTACTTCATCTGATCTAACAAAAGCAGACTGGTCACCATTTATAACATCGGTTAACAAAACTTGGTATGCCTCGGGCGTATTAGGTCCAAATAAGCAACTATGACAAAAATCCATTGAAACAGGCATAACCTCATTTGCAACACCGGGAACTTTAACATTCAAACCAAGGTAAAAACCTTCGTCAGGATGAATTTTAATTTTCAGAGAATTTGATTGGCTTGGACAAAAATCTAATAAACACTCAACTCGTTTAAATGTTATTTCAACAAACGATTCACGTTTGCGAAGGAATTTCCCGGTTTTTAAATAAAAAGGAACGCCTTCCCAGCGCTTATTATTGACCTTTAATCGCAATGCAACAAAAGTCTCCGTCTTTGATTCCGTCTTAACATCTTTTTCTTGTGTATAACCTTCATATTGGCCAAGAATCGTTTTTTCAACAATAACTCTTTTTAAAACATTCGCTTTTGCATCTCGAATAAAATCTGCCGTCAATTTTTTTGGAGCCTCCATGGCAATGAGGGCTAAAATTTGCAACATATGACTTTGAACCATATCCTTAAGCGCCCCATAGTTATCATAAAAAGCGCCACGTTTTTCTACGCCAATATCTTCAGATATATTAATTGAAACAGATTCGATATGCTGATTATTCCACAACGGTTCAAAAACTCGATTAGTAAATCGAATTAAAGCAATATTTCCAACTAATTCTTTTCCAAGATAATGGTCTATTCGATAAATTTGTCGCTCATCAAAAATTTGGGTTATATATTTGTTTATATTTTTGGCTGAAGTTAAATCAAATCCAAATGGCTTCTCATAAACAAGCTTATACCACGGAGTATTGCCCGCCATTAAATCTGATGTTTTCATTTTTTTCTTATCAGGAACAATTCGATGATTTGCAAAATTTCTTGATATAACTTCAAAATGGTTAGGCATTGTAGCAAAATAAAAAATCCGATTACCAATCAAGCAATTTTTCTTTTCAATATCTTTCAATAAAACACTAAGTTGGGCATATGCTGCACTATCATTAAAATCCATCTGGAAATAGGATGTCTTTTTCTGAATATTATTTAATAAACCTGAATCAATATCACCAAGAAATGGAGCCGCTTGATCAAAAATTTGCGCAACGGTTGTCTTGGTGATTGAAACCAAAACAATTGCAAACTTACAAACCTTACCCTCTGCCACAAGTTTATAGATTGCAGGAATTAATTTTCGTTTGGTTAAATCTCCGGTTGCTCCAAGTATTACAAATAAACTTTCGTCAAAACATGTCTCTTTTTTCATCGTGCCTCCAAGTCAGTCGTCAAAAACTCTTTTAAAAAAGTTAAACGTTGCACACCTTTGGCATTCCTAATTCCCATAGCTATAGCTTTAGCCTGTCCCATCAAAATGCACATTTTTTTTGCTCTGGTAATTGCAGTGTAAATCAAATTTCTCTGTAATAAAATAAAATGCTGCATAAATATTGGAATTATTACCGCTGCAAATTCAGAGCCCTGACTTTTATGAATAGAGATAGCATACGCATGCACTACCTCGTCAAGTTCTGTAAAATCATACTCTAAAACCCTATCCCCAAAATTAATAAAAACTTTTTGATCTGTTTTATTTATATCACTAATTTTGCCAATATCACCATTGAAAACAAATTTTTCATAATTATTTCTGATTTGCATAACTCGATCAGCAACTTTAAACTGATTACCAAAAACTATGACCTGCCGATCTAGGTCAACTGCAGGATTCAAAAGTTTTTGCAGTTCTTGATTAATTCGCTGAGTTCCAACAATTCCTTTATTCATCGGAACAAGTACTATCGAATCATCCGGATGAATACCCAACGCAGGAAGTCGCTTCAAATAAATTTCTCTTAATTCAGTAATAGCATCTTCAGGCTCATCTTGTTTTAAATATACAAAATCACGTTTTGTTGATGCTGTAGCAGAACTTGGAAATTCGCCATGATTAACTTTGTGTGCATTGACAATAATCATACTGTCTTGTGCTTGACGAAAGATTTGAGTTAAACGAATAACAGGAATTTTCTCTGAATTAATCAGATCATTTAAAACATTACCTGCGCCAACAGATGGTAACTGATCAATATCTCCAATTAAAACCAAGATTGCATTAGCAGGCAAAGCTTTTAAAACGGCATGCATTAGAAAAACATCTATCATCGACGATTCATCAATAATAAGAACATCAAGCTGTAATGCATTTTGCTCATTACGCGAAAATCCCATTGTGGCAGGAGTAAATTCAAGCAAACGATGAAGAGTCTCTGAGCTACGCCCAGTACTTTCAAACAGACGCTTAGCAGCTCGACCGGTAGGGGCTGCCAATCTAAAACGAATATGATAATCATCCAAAATATTAATAAGATTTTTTACGAGAGTCGTTTTTCCGGTTCCCGGACCACCGGTTATGATAGTAATTTTATTTTGAAGGCATGTTAAAATACCTCGTTGCTGATCTTCATTTAATTCTATCCCCATAGAACTTGAGACGCGCATTTTGTTATAAATTTTATCAATATCAAAACCAAAATGAGAAGATACCCCAATATCAGACTTGTTGGCATTCGCATACTCCAGCAAGAACTTAACCCTCTTTGCAATACCTCTTTCTGAATGATAAAATTTAGGTAAAGTTATGAAATGATTACCATTATGGGAAATCAATTTTATTTTATCTTGAGCATACAAATCATACAGAGCTTCTTTAAGTCGTTCTTGAACTGAAGAGGCATCAAGCTCAAGCAGCTCTACCACCTTTTTTTTGGAATCATCAAGATCCACATAAAGATGTCCAATTCCAGACCCTTCTGAAATTGTAAACACAAAAGCCGCCTTAATTCGCTCAATTGAATCACTTTCAAGCCCAAGTTTAAGTGCAATTTTGTCCGCAGACTTAAACCCTATGCCCCAAACATCATCAATAAGTTGATAAGGGTTTTGTTGCATTTTTTGAATTGCATCATTTCCATATGCTTTATAAATTTTAGCAGCAAATGATGCTGAAACATCTTTAGAACGCAAAAAAACCATTACCTGCGAAATTTCTTTTTGTTCTTTCCATGCGGTAACAATCTGCTCAACTCGTTTTTCACCCACACCTTCAACTTCGTAAAGCTTGTCAGGATTTTGATCAATTACCTCAAGTGTCTGTTCACCAAATTTTTTGACCATCCGCTGAGCAAATTTTGGACCAATACCTTTTATCATTCCAGAGGAAAGATATTTTTCGATTCCCGCGGCAGAACTGGGAAGGTTTGTTGTACATTCTTTAACATCAAACTGTCTGCCGTATTTAGGATTGAACTGCCAAGAACCACTTAACGTAACCTTTGCACCTTCTTGCAAACTCGGCAAGTAGCCCTTGGCAATAATGTCATTTGAACTATTTAATTTGACTGAGAAAATTACAAAACCATCTTCCCCACCTCTGAAAACAATTTTTTCGACGGATCCGACAATTTCAATAAATTCCCCCACAATGAATCCTACTTATTACTTATAGCTTTTTGTTTTTTGTTAGCACTTATTTTCTCAAGAAGCTTATTATAAGCAGCCGTAGCAGAATCACTTAAACTTGCATTTATATCTGCAAAGAACATTAAAAACTCTGATGCTGCTGCATTCAAATCTGCAACAGTTTTAATAGTCTTACTAAAATACACTAAGAAAGACCCTTCTACATCAAATGATTTATAGATAAAAGATTGTTTGGTTTTTTCGGCTCCCAAGCAGTACTCAAGCAAATTTTTAACAATACTTCTATGTTCCTTTATATCATCCATAAATTTTTCAACTGGAGCAAGAACAAAGTCTAACTGGCTTTTAACATACTCATACTCCAACTCTTCCGATTCAAAACAAACAGGTGTCCCATTTTGTGTGACGCCAATAGGCTTAAGTTTAGCAATGCCATCCACAACCTTTTGGCCTCTATCCGCAGCCATTTTCATTCTCAACGTGGTTGTTGGAAACTTAACAAGAACAGTATTTAACATATTCATATGTTGACATGTAATCCTCTTACCTTGATATGCCTTTGGTTCAAAGCTGTCACATTGGGGACAAATTTTTACGCCATCGGAAGTTAAATTATTTTCTTCAACAGCAATAACAATGGAGCTATTCAAAATGACAAAAGCAAAAATAAAAATCAGTTTATTAAACTTCATAAAAACCTTTCTTTAACAAAATTAAAAACTCGCAGCTATTTTAAAATACACAGTCCAATCATCCCCTATTCCACGGCTATAAATTGCAGTATCCCCACCTAAACCTACGCCCAAATCACATCTTTTGTATTTTTTCAAATATACACCCTCAGCAAAAACCTTATGTTGTTCAACACTGCCAGCCTCAGTGTTTTCAACTTTCAACTCCGACATTGAAATATTTGTATTATAAATTTTATCAATAGACTCTTTTTGCTGAGCATAATAATCATAACCAAGAGCAAATCTCATTTTTTTTATTTCTGTACTTGCCGCAAGAACAAAGTTAAAAATTCCCCCAGGATGCACATCTGATTTGAATGATGTAGGCAGAAGATACTCTTGGATAAATGGCTTAAGAACCTTTCTAATTTCAACCGGATCTCCTGCATCAGCAACCACCTTTAAATAATCCGGAGTCACAGTCTGTTTAAACATAAATAGACGATATTCATCTGCAGGGAAAAGCTTATCATATGACGCTCGCATCCAAAGCTGAAGCAATCTATGAAACAAATCTGCTTTTGATTCCATATAACACCCAAATCCAAAATGTCCTCCATTACCAAGTTTTGGGTCAATAAGATAATCTCTCATTCCTTTTAAAACATTCGTAATACCTTCTTGCAAAGCTTCATTACTGCTAATATCATCAATAATTCCACTAGGATCAGCATTTATCTTAGGACTATGGGAAAATAGACTTGTTGGAATTATACACTCAAACCCAAAATCATTCTGAAAATCAGTCATATTCAACGTATTCACACCAAACTTAAGCCTTGTGTCTCCCATTCCAAATCTAATATAATAAAGCTCGCTTTCATCAAATTCCCCACCCTCATCATACTTTGAGAACAACTCGGTTAATTCTCTTTGACGCTTTTTGCTTATGTAAAAATTGCGCTCAGCAATCTGCAAAGATGTATGTAGCTGTACCGAAAATGGCCCTTTTATAAAACCACCCTGAAAAAGAACTCCCCCTTTGCGCTCTTGAAGCGTAATCTCACCCAAAAGCGGAACTACACTGGATAAGTCCTTTGCCAGATCTGCTCCCACAAGATCCTCTAAAAACAAATCTGCTACGCTTTTTAATCCATTTAACGTAGCTCCCTGAAGCTCACCCATGAGACTACTAGATGATGTATGCATTTTGTTGGTAATATTAACAAAAAGATTTCCTGCTATACCTCCATACTCAATTGCAGCTATTTTATATGGAATGTGGTAAAGAATATCCCTTCCCTGTGGGGCCACGGTACTTTGCCATATTGGATTCTTTATATATTCAGCCAAAACCTGCGCTGCTGTTTGTAGTTGTAAGTCATCCATTCTAGTCTGAGTCAAGTCTTTTTCATCATCCTCAATGGCATCAATATCAGAAATATCAATATCCCCAATACCTATTTGATCCATGGCAGATGCATATTGAGTTAGAAATAAAAAAAACAGTAAATAAATAAACTTGTTCTCATACCTAAACTTCATAAATTTGGTTTCCATTCCATTAAACTTAAATTTTATTCTACAGAAACACTCTGTCATTCAGGTTAAATATCAAAACTTTACTATGTCAATTTACCAACAGATTAATTCAGTCACATCAAAACTTTTATTAGGGCAGATTTTGAAATTTGAAATCGTTAGAATCAACCCTGAGCGAAAACATACAACAAACTTAGCAGATTTTTTAAAAAATAAAACATTAGAATGCCGATAAGGGACAAAGTGAAAAATAAAACGTTTATCACTAGATCATATTTTCTAAGATAAATTTTTATCCCCTTCAACCCATTTACAATAACCAAAAATTAAAAAAATTACAAAAACCTATTAACTAATGACCAAAAAAAATATAATGTAATTTGTGTGACATAAAAAGTAACTTTAAAAACTTGAAAGAGATATGATATGGCAGATGTTGAAATGGCAAAAATAGCCGCTTACGTTGCAGCCGGATTTTGTATGGGCGTAGGAGCTCTTGGACCTGCTCTTGGACAAGGAATGGTTGGGTCAAAGGCTTGCGAAAGCATCGGAAAGCAACCCGAATCTGCAAATATTGTAACCAAAACAATGGTACTTGCTCTTGCTTTTATCGAATCAACATCAATCTACTGCTTGGTCATCGCATTAATGTTAATATTCTTTGTAGGTAAATAAATTTTTTGGATAAAGGGTCTGAATGCAAATTAATTGCACTGTCTTTATTCAGATAATCAATTTCTGGGTGACATACTTTTTTTTACGCAAAATTCTTTTAGAGCCGGTTATGACAGTAATCAACAAAAAGAAATCTGCAATGGATTCCTTAACTAGCCATTTGAAAGAAAAAGAGATTGATATCGATGAACTTGTCAAAAAAAAGAACAGTGCGCTTGTCGATTTTCGTGAACAAGTACAATTCAAGTATAAAAAACCGGAAATAAAACCTCTAGAAATCAAAACGGACCTGATCTACAAATCAGACAAACAACAAATTGCAGAATTAATAAATTCAAGCAAAAATTTGATAATCGAAAAGGTTTCAAATGCACTTTGAATTTGAATTTTTAGATATTATTTTTCGGTTTACAATATTTAGCTTACTTGCGTACAAATTTATTTCGTTTGCAAAACAATATTTGATTCCATACTTATATAAAGAAATAAAAACAGAACAAGATACTCGACTTAATTTAATAGAAAAAGAAAATATCTTGATCTCAAGTCAACATAAAGTAGAAAACCAAATTCGACATCAACAAGCCCTTTTTGATCTACTAGAAAAAAATATTCAGTCTTGGCAAAACCTTCTTCTTACGCAAAAGAATCGTACCGAAGAAGAATTTAATAAGATCAAAATATCAATAGATCAAAAAAGAGCACTACAACAAAAAAATTACTCAATTATATGTACCAGCAAAGAAGTACTTCCATATGCCATTGACCAAGCTGAAGTTGAACTAATTAATAAGTACTCCGGACAGCTAGGTAAATCTTCATTCGACAGTTTAATTGAAAAATTAATGATAAAAAAAACTAAAGAAGATGCCTAAATATGCTTACTCAAATTGAATCTGTTGCAAAAAAATATGCTCTTGCCTATCTAAATCTATACATAGATGAACTAACAGATAACATGATTGAAGACGTATCCAGATTAAAAAATTTTTTGTACAAAAATAAAAAATTCTACGCTTATTTAAGTATTCCAAAGCTATCTTTAGAAACAAAATTAGATTTTGTTAGTCGACTTTGCAATGCATTCAATTTATCCCATGGCGAAATTACACTTATGCGTTTACTCGTAAAACAAAAGCGCATAGATTTATTAGATGCTACATTTAAAAAGATCATCGAAGAATATCACATAAAAAAAGGCGAGGTTTTAACAAACGTTTATACTTCACATGAAATTAACGATAAGCAAAAGACTATAATTACTCATTTTGTACAAAATCATGTTAAAGAAAAAGTCGAACTAAAATTTTTTATTGATAAAAGTCTGATTAATGGAATTAGAATTAAAAGCTTCAGACGTTTATGGGAACTCTCAGTAAGAAAACATATAAAAAAATTTAAAAACAATTTATTTCAACAGGCCGTATTATGAAAGAAAAAGATACCGATCTTATATCATTATTAGAAAAGGCACTCAGCCAACAGCCTCAAGAATATCCCGACGAAATTGGAACAGTTATTAAAGTCGGGGATGGAATTTGTAAAGTATTTGGACTTAATAATGCCAATTTGGGAGAAGTAATAGAATTTGAAAATGGAGGCAGAGGAATCATTCTTGATATGGATGAAGACTTTGTTTCAGTAATTCTTTTTGAAGGGGCCAAACTTGTTCTTGAACAAGATATAGCAAAAAGAACAGGTAAAGTTTTAAGTGTTCCAGTGGGAGATTGCCTCTTAGGCCGAGTTATAAGTGCAACAGGAGTTCCGCTTGACCTGCTAGGCGACATTAAAGCAGAAAAATGGATGCCACTTGAACAACCTTGCTCCCCAATAATTGATCGTTCACCAATTAATGAAACACTAGAAACAGGAATCACTGTAATAGATAGCATGTTCCCAATTGGACGAGGACAACGATTTCTTTTTATCGGAGATAGGGGAACAGGAAAAACATCTTTAGCCGTTGATGCTATTCTTCATCAAAAAGGACAGGATGTGTTATGCATCTATGTTTCGATTGGGCGCAAACAATCTGACACTGCCCGTTTAACTTACCTACTTGAAAAACATGGAGCAATGGAATATACGGTCATTGTTGAAGCAGATGCAAAAGAGAGTGCTTTAAATCAATATCTTGCTCCGTATGCCGGGTGCTCAATCGGTGAATATTTTATGAGACAAGGCAAAAATGCCTTAATTATATATGATGATTTAAGTAAACATGCAATCGCATATCGCGAGCTTGCATTACTTTTAAAAAGACCTCCAGGACGAGAAGCTTACCCTGGAGATATATTTTATACCCACTCTAGATTATTGGAACGCGCAGGTAAAATGTCATCCCAATTAGGCGGAGGCTCATTAACTGCGTTCCCAATCATTCAAACCCAAGAAGATGATATCTCAGGATATATACCTACAAACCTAATCTCTATAACTGATGGACAAGCTATTTTGGACACTGGTTTATTCAACAGTGGAATACGCCCAGCCGTAAATGTCGGACTTTCAGTTTCACGAGTTGGTGGCGCTGCACAAACAAAAGCAATGCGCTCTGTTTCTTCATCTTTAAAACTTGAACTAGCACAATACTATGAACTTTTGGCATTTACTCAGTTTGGTTCAGAATTAGATAAAACAAGTCAAAAAGCAATAGATCGCGGACAAAGGGCCATCGAAATTTTAAAACAGCCAGAACACGAAACCTATTCTTTCATTGACCAAGTACTGTTTTTGTTTTTGTTAAAAGAAAACTATTTAAATAAACTAGATTTGAATGAAGTAAAGAAATTTGTTCTTCAATTTGCATCATATGTGCAGGGAGCACATGGAGAAACTTATAACAGCATTTTAAGTAAAAAAGAAATTACACCAAACGATTTAACTAAAATTAAAAAAGCAGCTGATGAGTTTGGGATTATTTTTTCGAGCAAAACAAGCAAATTTTAAAGTTTAAGATATAAAGTAAAATGAACAACGACAAGTTTTACATACAACTTTTAATAATAGTTTTCCTGTTTTTTACCGGTTGTGGACGTAAACAAAAGGATATATTTTCTTTTGAATCAAATCCAAAAACCAAAATTACAAAACTAGATCTTCCCGCCGTCAAGGGATTGAAAATAACAAAGAAAGACGGTTGTAATATATTGACTTGGTTCGATTTATTTAACACCCAAAATAATACCCCAATCAATCCATTACAAAAAAACTTTATTGGATATGATGTTTTTAAATTAACCAAAAAAAACTTTATCCCAAAACATCCGCTTAATAAAAATCCTTTAACTGAAACTCAATTTGTTGACAAAAACGTAAAATTCAAACGAAAAAAAACAGGCAAATCATTCTACCTCATTCAACCTGTTTTCAAATTTGATAACCAATTTATAAAAGGTCTATCAAGTCAAATTGTCGGCATCGAAAATTAAATATAAAAAAAATCATTATAATAAATTACCCTCGATTAAAAATCCCTCCAACTTAGGACAAGCTGGAGGGTTGGGGGGGCGAACAATACTAAAAAGCATTGTTCTTTTAGGGACTCTTTAATGTTTTTTCTATGATACTCACCTTAAAAAATTTCTATCACACTATATGCACCGAAATGGTAACAAGGTCTAAGATCTATGTCAAGAAAAAAACTTTCTCTTTATAAATTTTACATTAAGCCAGAATAAAATTATGCTATTCTTTTCAAATAAAATCGATATACTGCGCTACAAATATCAATTTTTACATAAACATTAAAAAGACATGCCCTTTAATCTTATTGTTAAAGGTTTTAATAATAGACTAAAAATAAGTTGTTATTACATGCTCGTCGAAAAAATTAATATTAAAAAATTCAACTCTTACAAATGAAATTTTACCATGAATGAAAAACAAAATTCTTCGCATTCAACAAGACATAATGGGAAAAAGCAACTTCTTAAAATCTCAAACTTGGTACCTAGAATATTAAACATCGCAAGCAAATCTACTACAGATAAAAATTTATATGCGATAAACATTGATCTTGCAGCAATAGGGGAACATGAATTCGTATGTAATGCCAGTGATCTTTCAATTTTCCAAGATTCCTATTTTACAATTGTAAGGGCCTCACACATCCTCGAACATTTTAAACCTGAAGAAATTGAAAATACACTTATCGAATGGACAAGGGTATTACATGAAAATGGAGAACTGCATATCGCCGTTCCAGATGCAAGAATAGTAATAGATGAATTAGAATCAGGATATGTAAATGGCTCTACAAAACCTAGTATTGATTTTTTTCATACAACAGCAACAATAGCTCAATTGTATGGAGTAGGTTATGAAGATGAAAAAACAGATCCAAGGTGGAGACATCATATAATTTTTAACTATGAGCTGTTATGCTGGTATTTGAAAAAAATTGGAATGGAGGTTGTTGAAATAATGACTGCAAAAAACGACCTTGCTGGGGCCTGTGGAATCAAAGATGATTCGCAAAACCACTACTCATTGATAGTTAGAGCAAGAAAAACTCAAAAACCTCACGAAGCACATAAACCAACCACAGAGGATGAATACACAAAAATTCTACAAAATTTCACCGCCTCAAATTCACAAAAAGAACTTCCTCCTCTTTCTGTAATAATCCCTGTACGAAACGAAGAAGCAACAATTGAAGTCTTTTTGGAAAATCTCTCAAAAGCTGATACCTGCATAAATAATCTATTTAAAAGAGAGTATATAATTGTATGCAATGCAACAACCGACCGATCTGTAGAAATAATAAATAAGTTTATTAAACAATCACCAAATTTAAACCTAAAAATTATTTATTCCGAACCCGGCATATTAAATGCTTTTCACACGGGGCTATCAGCAAGATCACTTGATGGCTTTGTGTCAAAATTAGATGCAGACTGTATTATACAAAATTTCACAATCTCGTTAATGTATATGAATTTATGCAAGAATAAAGATATACAGGTTACTTATGCAGAACCTATTCCAGTTGGAATGGAAAATGAATTTAATTATTTACAGTATCACCAATGGCTGAGAACAAAGAGACTTTATATTCACGGTAGATGCAGCATGTACCGCTCAAATCCGTTTGACTTATTTAACTTTGATCTAATCAAAAAATCGGGCTGTAGAGTAGAAGATATAATTTTATCTTACTGCTACGCATTCTATTATGGCCTAAGCTCAATAAAGTGCACGGATAATGCAATAATATACTCAACTCCAGTAGATAATAAACATGACTTTGAAAAGAAAATTTTAAGAGTTAAGCAAGAAATTAATATGATTGAAACCAACTTCCCATACTTTATTCCTATGCGCAGTGTTTTAGATCGAAAATTACTTTGCAAAAATAAGCAGAAAATAGAACAAAAGAATATTGTTTCAGTACTAGATTTATATGAAAAATTAAAAAATACGATTCCTGTAGATAAAAATACCGAAGAATGGTGCAGATTAGAAAGTACAAAAAAATTGATTATCACAGCCAATTTCTAAAAAATTAGGGACATATTTTAGACAAACTATGCTTTAAAATATGTCCCTGTCTAATAGTTCAACAAAATAACAAATCAATTAGCTCTACCAAACAACATTTTTTCCTAGTGCAATGTCACGCATTTTTTGAATCTTGCTAACATCCCCCAAATATGACCCCAAGAAAATACGTTTACCGTTTTTAGAAATCGTTTTTCCGCTTTCGATTTCAGCAAGATCAACTCCAATTAAATCTTTTATTGTGATTTCTCTTACACACAAATCACTAATCGTAAATCCATTCTTATTTATAGTTTTATCCTCAAGATCTTTGATTGAAGAAAAACCTAATCCAGTAGATTCAATGACTCTTTCACTTCCGACATACATAACAACATGTGAAATTCTCAAGCCAATTTCATCATTTGCAAAAAATATAAGATCTGCCTTTTTTAAATCTAGTCCACTTTTTAATTCGCTTGCAGCTCTGCGTTGAGGCCCTGCATCTCGAGGAATTTCAAGTCCCCATGCCAAATAACATAAATTTGTAAGGCCTGAACAATCGACCCCTGTTATTTCATCTAATCTAGGATTTAAAGGGCTTCTTCCACCCCAGACATATGCTGTGCCATTTCCAACAAAAGATCGCGCAGCACGGACAATCTTATCACGTAAAAAACTTTCTGATTCTCTTACAACTTCTGTTGCCGCATAAATTGTATCGCTAGATTGCAAATAACCTGTAATTTTTTTATTAACTATAACTTCCCACCATTCGTCATTAACTTTTCTAGCTTCAAGCCTAGTTCCTAATGCCAAATCTTTTAAAACCAAACTTTTAACGTTCATCTCTGAATAAAGCGGCGTCCACAAATTTTGTAAAATAATATTATATTTTGGAAACTCTATAACTCGCATAAGACTAGATTTTAAAATATACCCAGGATATGGAACCCATTGATTATTTCGCCAAGCCTTTTGACCTAAAACATAAACTTTCATCCATTCCGGGCTTCCCTCAACCGGCTCAGCCAAAACACATTCTCCATAAAGCAACTGCGAATCTTGCGCACCTATGTCTTTTGACATTGCAGGCGCTTTTAAATGTGGCGGCACAAATTCCGGATTGCATCTTAAATCAGCTACACAGCTACTGACTATCATCTTTTCGACTGGATCACAAACTAAATTTGCCTGATGTGCGATTTGAACCAAAGCGCATACCCATAAAATAGGTTTAATATTCACAAAATCTCCTAATAAAAAATGATTTAAACTAGAATTTCCTACAAAAGCACCCTAATCAACATAAAGAATTTTGTCACGTAATTTTTGTATATCTTCTTTTGAATTCAAATAAGACCCCATCAAAACAAAATATCCTCTTTGTTTATAAATGGTTTTCCCGGATTCGATTTGATCAACATCTATCCCTATATAATCCACAAGTTTTATTCTTCTAACTCCAAGCCACTTCAAACTAATTTTGGCATCTTTTGCCTCTTGCACAGAAGAAACTCCAAGTCCGGTGCTTTCAATTATCTCGCCTTTTCCATTTTTATTTTTTCCAATATAAAGCAACACATGGCACATTCTGGTTAAGTCATTTTTTTTAGTAAAAAATATTAAATCTCCAGCACGTAAATCCTTGCCACTTGCAATCAATTTTGATGCCCCATAAAATTGGGAACTTGTGTTTTTAGGAACCTGAAATCCAACTGCTTTGAAAATAATATTAATAAAATCAGAACAATCAATTCCTGTAATCTGTCCAGCCAACGGCAACTCGTTGCTTAGCTGCAAATCTTTCTGCAAAATTGGCGTACGTCCGCCCCAAACATATGGAGATCCAATAAATTTTTTTGCTATATCAACAATTTTATCTCTAAGCTCTTTTTCTGTCTCTTTGATCTGCGGCATCAACTCATAAACTGAATTATCAGCTTTTATAAATCCAAACATTTCGCCAAGAAAGTATACCTGCCACCAGTCTTGATCCACTTTTTTAGCCTCAAGCATAGTTCCGCATGCAAGTAAAATCACTGGCTGAGACAAAACATTTTTTTCTGGATATACATCTGTCCATAAATCTTGTAATACAATATTATACTGTGGGAAATTTTGGACACCAATAACCTGGCTGGATTGAACATATCCAGGACATCCAACCCATTTTTTTTCAGCATTTATAACCTCCTGATTCAGAGCATATACATTTAACCACTCACCAGCTTGTAAACTTCCCATATAAGATTTATTTAAAATCAATTTTTCACCAAATAGAACTTGCGAATTTTGTCCACCAATATCTTTTGATAATGCAGGCCCCCTTAACCCATCAGGCGCAGCTTTGGCCTCAGATCTCAGATCCGCAACAGGAACACTCACAATCAATTTTTGTGAATCACTCACGTAGATTGAAGCAAAAAAACTCTGTGTCAAAAGCACACACCAAAATAAAATGATCTTTTTCATGATAAATCTCCAAATTCAAGAGTGATTTCATATTATAAAATATTAAAAAAATTTATAGTCTCTTTACAAATGAAATGTCGAGTTATAAGCTTTATTTTAAGGGGTATCTAAAAAATCGTCCATTTTTTTAAGATTAAAGAGGACTATGAAAAAATTAATTAAAGGAATCATTAATTTCAGAAAAAATTCGCTTGAAACATATCGTACTAAATTTTCAAAATTAGCGTTACAACAATCTCCAGATGTACTTTTTGTTGCATGTTGTGACAGTCGCGTTGTTCCAAATGTTTTTGCATCAAGCGACCCCGGAGATTTATTTGTACTGCGAAATATAGGAAATTTAATTCCTCCATATCACATTCACACCAAAGATGCGCACTTAATAGATGCATCAGTTTCTGCTACTATAGAATTCTCGCTGCTTAATTTAAAAATACAGCATATTATAATTTGTGGGCATTCTAACTGCGGAGCAATGCGTACCCTCATGAAAAATGACTCAAAAATGGCACAGACAGAACCATCTTTAAATACATGGTTAGAATATGCGGCCTCATCTTATAAAAGATTCAAAAATTGTAATTTAAAAAACACAAATATAACTCCGTGTAATTTACTCTCAAAAATTAACGTCATTCAACAGTTGGATAACTTAAAAACGTATCCATTAGTTATGGAACGATTGCAAAACAACACACTTCAAATACATGGTTGGTGGTTTGATTTAACAACTGCTAATATTTATCATTTTGATCAAAAAACTGAATTATTTCTATTGCTAGAAGATGAAGAAACCGCAACAAGAATTATATTAAGATAAAATAACTTAGGATATATTTATGCATCAAAATTTTTTTCTAAAAAAAGTATCTGAAAATTGGAAGTCCGGGCTTGCCGTCTCGCTAGTTTCTATCCCGCTTGCGGTTTCTTTAGCTGTAGCATCGCATGCCACACCGGTAATGGGTGTAATCTCAGCAATTTGGGCAGGTTTAATTGCCTCAATTTTTGGTGGTAGCAACTATAATATCATTGGCCCCACCGGAGCTCTGTCCGGAATTCTTGCAACATACGCAATTTCAAATGGAACCGGCGTTTTACCAACTCTTGCGATAATGTCCGGTATAATAATTTTTGTTGCATACGTTTTTAAGTTAGAAAAATATCTTGTATTTGTACCATCAAGCACAATTCTTGGATTTGTTCTTGGAGTTGCGCTAATCATAATCTTTAATCAAACAAACTTCGCTCTTGGACTCACAAATTTACCGGTACATGAAAGCTTTATTCAAAATATAATTGAATCCATAAAGCATATATCAGATTGCTCGATAGCCACATTTTTACTTTTTCTAATCTTTACATTAACACTTTTTATTTTAGCCAAAATCTTACCCAATATTCCGGGGGCAATTTTAGTTTCGCCATTTGGAATTCTGATTGGATACTTAACAACTCAAAAAATAATTCCTCTCGAGTTGCAAACATTACAAACACGATTTTCTGATTTACAACCAAAATTGTTTCTATCTTCCAAATTCGTATTTTCGCCAAAACTACTCATTCCTGCCCTAACCGTTGCCCTAATTTCAATTCTTGAAACAATGATCTCTGCAAGAATCGCAGACGGAATGACAAAAACAAAACACAATAAAAATAAAGAGATGCTCGGGCTTGGACTGGCAAACATTGCCTGCGGAGTTGCAGGTGGAATTCCGGCTACTGCTGCACTTGCACGTACCACATTAAATATCAAAAGCGGATGCACAAACAAAATTTCATCCGGTATAAACAGTATTTTTATAATCCTAATATCATTTCTATTGCTTGGATATTTCAAATTTATGCCGCTAGCGGTTATTGCAGCAATTTTGACAGTCGTCGGCGTAAACATGATCGAAACCGAACATTTTATCAAAATGTTTAAAATCGATAAAACAAATTTCATACTGGCACTTATTGTTGCAGTTGTAACTGTTTTAGAGGATCCAATAATCGGAATTTTACTGGGCGCCTGTGTTGCAATGCTTATTTTCATGCACAAGCTTTCGCAAGGTCAATATGAATTAACTGAAAGCACAAATACTATAGAACAAATACAACTAACAACACCAAATACTTCGCAGCCTAAAAATGAAACCCTCGTTTATTCAATCAATGGAGAACTTGCCTATATTAATTCGCAAGCCCATGTAACACGTTTTGAAAAACAAAAAATTACTCATAAAAATATCTTACTCAATTTAAAATCCTTACATTTCATTGATCAGGACGGCATTGATGCACTTGATCAAATTATAGAATTTCTGCAAGGACAAAAAAAATTTGTTGGGGTTGTAGGAGCTAATGCTTTTATTTCAAAAATGCTTGAAGAGTCCAAAACATTCAAAATATTAAAACAAAATGGATTGGTTTTTGAAAATTTACAGCAAGCATTGATTATGATTAAATCACAAACTATTTGATTACCAAAGAAACTAGTTTTCTTCTGGAACACTTTCAGACAATAGCTGCAACTCTTGTGCTTTTTTTATAAGCACAGCCTTGCGTTGTGGATCTAAATCTTTTGTTTCGAAATACTTTTCTAGAAGTAATTCAAAATCCATATCAACTGAAAGCATTGCACGCTTCTCGCGTACTGCAGGCTGAAAAACCGGCACTACAGCGGCTAAAAAATGAGCCTTACTGCAAGCACGTGTTATCGCAAACATGTCTATTTTTTTATTACTTCCGGCCGGAAGACGATACAAAATTTTTACAATTGCATTGGTTACATCGTTTTTTTCAATCTCATCAATGATTTGTTGTGTAAAATCTTTTCCATCTATGATATCAAATTCAATCTGAACCATGGGGCGAATAGGTAATTCGACGAATTCGTACTTACAATCTTTACTAGTTGATTTATGATCATTTACATTACTATCAATAGTAACACAGCAAAAGCCTTTTGATTCCTTACGTTCACCAAAATCAATTCGTTCAATTGAACCGGAATACACAACTGGAATGCCTCCAGGATTCAAATTTTGATGACGATGTAAATGTCCAAGCGCTACATAATCAAAAGGTTGAATTGCAAGTTGAGATGGAAGAAAAATTGGATCGTTACCAAAAACTGCACACTTTTCTGATCCTGAAAAAATTCCATTACTGACCGTTAAGTGAGCCGCAAGCACACTTGGTATTTTGGAATCTAAAGTTTGTGCCAACTGTTGGATTATTTGTCCAACTTTTTCAGATAAATATCTTGTAATTTCATTATTGTCTTTAAATCTGTGCTGGTCAACGCCAATTAAATTACTACGAGTTGGCCAGGGAATTCCAACAATTTGAACAGGCCCATTTTTTGTTTGCAGATTTAATACGTCAGGCTTATAAAGAACATGAAAGCCATCAAATGGAAGATATGAAAACACATCAAGCGAATGCGCTTTACCAAAACTAAGAGGATGATCATGATTGCCAACAACAATAACTACAGGGATTTTTGCATTATGCAAACGCATAAGCTGCTTGGCAAAAAGTTTTTGTTGAGTAGGTGTTGGATTTGATGTCTTATATGCGTCACCACAAAACAGTAAAAAATCAATTTGCTGCGTTATAGCATCATCTATGCACTGCTCAAGACTACGATTAAAATCCAACAGACGGGAGTGAATTCCCGTCTGTTGATCAATTTTACCGTAATTTTCTATGCCAAAATGCGTATCTGCTATATGAAAAAATCTAATCATAGTTGTATTGATATTATATTTTATAGATTATTTTGTTTGTCAGTATTCGTTTTTATAGCACCCCTGAAATTGAACTCTGCTTTATTTTCACCATCGCACTGAGCTTCATTTTCACGAGAATTGCTTCCACTAGTTATTACAGGATTGCTTTTTTTTTTACCCAGTAACTTTTGAGAATACTCAAGTTTATTCTCTTGTCTAGAACGACCGATACCCAATCCACCAGCTGGAACATCTTGCGTTATTGTTGAACCTCCAGCAGTGTAAGCACCTTTACCAATATTTAATGGTGCAATCAATGTGTTATTGCTACCGACAAAAGCTTCATCTTCTATCTCTGTTTTAAATTTATTTACACCATCATAATTACAAGTAATTGTCCCCGCACCAATATTTACAGATTTACCAATTTCAGCATCTCCGAGATACGTTAGATGCTTGGATTTGGAATTTTCTCCAATTTGAGTATTTTTAATTTCTACAAAATTTCCAATCTCAACATTGTTACCAAGTGTTACATGATGCCTAAGTCTTGCAAACGGACCAACATGAACACTTGTTCCAACAACACTGTCTTGTATAACTGAATGTGAATGAATTGTAGTTTCATCACCAATTTTTGAATTTTCAACTATTGAAAAAGCACCGAGAAAACACTCTTCTCCAATAACTGTATTTCCAAGCAAATGCACTCCAGTTCCAATAAATGAACCTGCTCCGATTTTAACATTTATATCAATATGAATACTTTGAGCAAGCTCAAAACGAACACCTTGAGACATCCAATATTTTATGAACTCTGAACGTTTTATTTGTTCTGCATTCCAAAGTTCTTGCAAAGTATTAACACCACGAACATCATCATATGGAACAGGAATTTCTTTAACTATAACATCCTGCTCTGAAGCCATTTTTATCAAATCAGGCAAGTAATACTCGCCTGATGGGCTTTTTGAAATCTTATTAATATTCACTTCAAGCCACTTACGGTTAATAACGTAAACGCCAGCATTGATTTTATTAACTTGTAATTGTTCAAGGTTACAATCTTTTTCTTCAACAATTGTGAATTTCCCATCTAATTCAACAACCCGACCATAACTGGTAGGATCAAGAACCATGGCAGAAAGAAATGTTAAAACAGCTCGACTCTGCTCATGCTTTTCAAGAGCTTCGCATATCAACTCTTTTGTGATAAGCGGCATATCACCATTCATTATCAATATATCGTCAAAACCCTGCCATGAGTCAACTGAACAATGGACTGCATTCCCTGTTCCAAGTTGTTCTTTTTGAATTACAAAAGACAGATCTTTAACATTTTCCGATTCAACCAAAGCTTTAATTTGGTCTGATTGATGCCCAAGGATTAGCGTCATTGAAATCCCAAGTTCTTCAAGTGTTCTTATGGGATACATTATCATTGGACGCCCACAGATACTGAACAACATCTTACTTTTTCTGGTTTTAAATCTAGTAGATCTTCCAGCCGCCAGAAGTATAGCTTTAACCTTTGCAAAATTCATATCCGGCTCCTTTCGGGATAAAAGCTTTATTTTCAACCCGTTTTTTAATTTTTTATTTTTTTTGTGTTTCAATCATTACAAATGCATTTTTTATTGTATATGATATAATACAGTGCAAAATACAAAATAAGCAAATAATTATGCAAAATTAGGTTTGTTCTTTTATATTATGCGCAATTCTATGATATATTATACGCAATTTTATAGTATTTAGAACTTCGGAGAGATGGCTGAGTGGTTGAAAGCGACCGCCTCGAAAGCGGTTATTCCGGGTAACTGGAATCGTGGGTTCGAATCCCACTCTCTCCACCATCCGTCACCCTTGCTTTGCTCGTGGCTATGGATGGCAGGCCATTATTTGCATTTACCTACAAATTTGATTTTGAAATTTAGGACTTCTCAGAGCAATCCACAAAAACCGTATCCAGAGCTTTTTGGTTTAGGCGCATTATCGGAGACACCATCGGAAACCAATCCCTGTATCGAGCTTGCAGCCTGCCCATCCCCAATAACCACGAAATCACCAATATCATCCTGCTTAATTCCATCATGCTTCATCGCACTTAATCCACTAATTTTTCTTGAAATTACACTTTGTAATATGCTTTTATGCCCTTTAACAAGTAAATACATAAAGTCGTATAATTCGCAAAACTCTGTCTCTGAGTAATCAAATTTTAAAGTCGGTTCGCAAACGGCGTTTATAAAATAAACAATAGTCGGTACAGAAGGATCAGAATCTTCATAAATAATTAAATTGTCATTTACAACCTGCTTATTACGCAATGATGGGAATTTAAATCCATATCGTCTAACCAAATCTCTTATGCGAGACATCTCAGGATGGTCCTTCCATGTAGCATCTGATGAAGCATCGCAAATCAAAATTATATCTACTTCACGCTCTCTCTTCAAAAGTGGTAAAATTGGAAGATTTTCATCAAAACCCGCATCTGAGATAATAACTTTAGGCCGATCTTTTAAAATCGAATCCATGCCACACAAGAAATTATCAACATGAGTTGGCAAAAATCTATGGGCATCTAAATGCTCACGCACACAAAAATATTCCGTTAAACCAGAAATTAAATACTCTAAAGCTCTACGCTCCCAATAATGAGGAATTTTATCTGCGAGGTAATTTTCAATCTCCTGCCCCGCTAATTTTAAAATATCAGCAATACTCGCGCTATAAGGGCTTCCGAATATCCCCATCATCGCCCCAATAGATTTTTCATTAAATAGATGGGTGCAAACGCCATTTGCAAAACAACCTCCAAGCGCTAATGTTGGAATATACGCCCCTGAATAATGGACAGGAACATCCATTTTATCTTTGGCCATTAGATAATCCCCACCTGATACAAACGGGTTAACCTCTACCCACTGATATGGCAAAAAGTCATCAATAGAGGCTGTAAAAATGGGAAATGGATATTTTAAGTTCTTTTTTAAAAGATGCCTCACAACTTCAAATGTTATATTTTGAACATCAATTCCCTTATCTTGCAAATCATGCATAAGTCGATCTGAAAGTAAAGCTCCCCAAAAATCGGCCGGTTGGATTGCACCCATTTCAGATCGTATGTAAGCCATTTTCTTCAATATAGCCCCCCAATGTAATGAGCTTGGATTAAAAAATGGAACATCTGAAACGGCTTTATTAAGAACCAAACCAAATTCTTGCATTGTTAAAGGTTCCGGGCACACGCTATCACGTGTAAGCATATGACCAAGTGCCCATGTGGATCCCGAAAGGGAAGAAACATATTTCACTGCGCCTAAAAGCCCTATATCCTCAAATGCATGTAAGAAAGCAGTGCTTGAAATCATCGCTCGATACCCACCCCCACTTAAACAACATGCAACTTTTGGGAAAGATTTATCTGAAATATTTTGCTGCAAAAAACTTTGCATTGCATCAAAAGAGTACTTTGCTCGAAAATTATTGTATGCACGTTCTTCTTGGCAAATAGGATTAATCGTATCAACCCGAATCTGCATTCCCTGCAAAAAGCTAACCGAAAATGCTAACGATATCATAAAGCTTACCGCACAGCTTGTTACACGGTATCGTGAAAACATGATTATCATCGCCTTTCTCCCAATTTGAATTATAACTAATCCACGGATCCTGAAACGAGTTCAGGATTACACAGCCTCCGCAAAAACTTACTACTTCGCTCGAATGAACTGCGGGCTATACAAAAATGCCATTCTCTCAAAGACACCGCCCGTAGAATACCTATGTTAATTACTCAGCCTCTAAAGCAATATGCTCATGTTGTAATTCAAGCTTTTTAATCTTTATTTCTTCAAAAAATTGATCTATATCTCTAAGTTTTTCTACTTTAAGCACACGTTGATCTTTTCTTGCAAGTAATCCATCAAAAATAAGTGTTAATAAAATGAAATAACCAATTCCAGCTGCAGGACCAGTAACAAATGCCCCACCATCTGCTGTATAAGCCGCTACAGCTGCCCCAAAAACACCTGCCTCCACTAAAAACACCGATTCTTTAAATAAAAACCTACTTATTTTTCTAATAACACCAGCCTCACCATCGTGATCAAGTTTATTCGAAATTAAATCATAATCTTTTTCAAAAAGTTTCAAAATCAAATCTGAATTCTTTTCAATTAAATCTTCATCTGAGGCAAACGTTCGTTGAACATATTGTTCAAAATCTTCTAAATTTTTAAGATTCTGATCTTTGGAGGCAAGCAAATAATCAAAGAATAGTTGCATAAATGTATGCACCAATACAACACTAAATAAACAAGCAGCCCATTTATTATCTGAGTTACCATTCGCTTCAACCGCCTTAAATGTTCCCATTCCGGCTAAAAAAGATCCTGCTATGTAGAGAAATTCTTTAAAAGATTTATTTGTTGCACTACTCAAAAATGAAGGTGTTTTCGTACGCAAAATTTTCTTTACAAGCTCGTTATACTTCTTTTTATCAAATTTTACATGTTTGGATTGCGTTGAGGAATGTTGTTCGCTAAAACCGGACACATTTATTTCATTAGCAGCAAAACATGGTATTTCAGTAAGAATAAGCACAAATAAACCCAACAACAAATGAAAACTACTTTTTTTCATAAAAACTCCTGTAAAACTTCAATTTTTACTTAAAATATAAGGTTCCCTAATCTAAAAAAATTTTTATTTAAAAGCAAGGGTTTTTCTAATTATAAAAATAGAAAAGCCCTTATCTATTTGACTTTTTATGTTTTTTACCTGATTCTATTTTTATAGATTGTTCAATTATGAAAATTGCCAAAATTTACTAAAAATTAAATACTACAAATTTAGAAATTATGAAAAAACTAATATACCCCATTTTAATTTTAATTTGTTTTATATCAGGCACACTATTCTTCTTGATTCAGCGTAAATGGCTAATAATTCACTGGGCCTTTCAACCAATTCAAAGCAACGCACCACTAATATCAAAAGATAGCACCAAACAACAAAAGGTACGTGTTTATTTTTGGAAAGATGATAAATTCAGACACGATGACGTAACTATAATTTGGAATATAGAAAATAAGCATGATACCCTAAAACATCTTATCGATAGTTGGTTTTCAACATTACAAGACGAAAAGATTTTCACTAAAAAGCTCAAGGTTGAAAATGTAGCCATTGGCTCATCAGAGCAAGAGGCCTATATTTCGCTTAGCCAGAATATACCTTGGCAAGAGTGGCCAATTATTCAAAAATGGCTCTTAATTGAATGTTTACTAAAAACAATTAAAGAAGCTGGCCTTGGAATCAAATTCATAAGCCTTCTGGTTAATAATAAACCACTTGAAGATGCGCATCTTAACTTTATCCAACCATGGCCTGTCGAAGGATTTAAGGATCATCATTAAATAAAATAATTGGGTAGTAAAAATTAGGAAGTGAGAAATGAAGAGAAATTCTGTAGTTTTTTTACTAATATCAATATTTGTAATCAAAGTAAATAGTTTAACAGCACAAGAACAATTTAATCTTGCTCCTGTAGATTTCACACAAGAAGATCTTTCTTTAGATTCAGCTGAATTACGTAAAATTAAAATTAAGATATCGGCATCCAAAATTCTTCAAGGGCTTGCAACTGCTTGCATATGTATAGCAAAAATAGCCGGAGCATCAAACAAAAAGGAACGCAAGGAATCCACATATACAGCCATTTCTTCAGCAATTCAAATAGCAGCAGATGCATGCGTGAAACACAAAAAACAGCCTAAAGAGAAACAAGATCAAGAAACACAGGTTAATGCAAACGCTGAACCCGTAGAACAATTAAATTCTGAAACAACTGCCACTGCAAGCACTTCTACTGCACCTAAATCAGAAAAAAATACTGAAACAAAATCAGTTAATTTCGGGTACATTCAACAAATTCAAGACTTTAATACCGAACAAGAAAAAATGGAATTCATTAATGAAATTCTGCAAAATAAACAAGCAACAGAAGCTCTACTTGATGAGCTAAATTTAGCCACAAAACTTATATTGATCGACGCTCTATTTGATAATTAAGAAATAATTGTATTATCACGAACCAATTTTTGATTTGTTTTCCCAACATACAGCGCAATTACAATCCAAAAACCCACCATTCCCAAAGAAATTATGGACCCAAAAAAGAGTAATGATGACATATCAACAAAAATTGCATTTATTGCAGCACCGAAAGATTTGGCTGACCGTCCGCCAAATACGTCAATCCAACTTTTTGCCTTAAACTTAATATCATTACTGGTCGGTATATACATAATTTCAACACATGGCTTATTTAATGCATAACTAAAGCCTTTTAGCATTATCATAGCCACAAAGAACGAATATAAACTTGGATTAACCCAAACAAATAAAACTAAAAATCCAACAAGAACGGGAAACAAAACTAGTGAAAAAACCAACCCAAATCTTCTTATAAAAAAACTTGTACCAACCAATGAAATAATAAGAGCTAATAGGTTTGCATAAAATCCGTATGCCCCAAGCAACTCAGTCAAAGCTTCAACCGATGGGCAAATGCCGTCAGCTAAAAACTTCATCTGATAATCAAGAATTGTTCCAATCATCTCATACAGAGTTATAATTCCCAAAATTCCCAACAAATATGGTTTTGAAAAAAGCAAATGCAATCCCTCTATTGGGCCTGTAGACGCCTTTTTTGTATCCTCTACAACACCCTCAGTGGAAAATTTGGAATAATTTTTTACAAAATAACTCACTAAAAAAGGGACCACCATAATTCCACAAACTACAAAAAGAAGTAATGTGGGAATTCCTATATTACTAGCCTTTCTTGCCAGAAGAGGCCCAATGACCGAGCCAAACTGTGCGCCGCAAATAATTAGCGCATATCCCTTTTTGGCTGAACTTGTATCATTCGTACTAGCAACAAACGACCAAAAAAGAGCAACCGCTAATGATCCAAAACTTTCAATACTCAGATAAATTACCCACCCAAGAATTCGCCATTTATTCAACACTGTGTTTGCTAATCCAAAATATGGATGTGCCACAAAATACGCTATGCATAAAAATAAAACTGCATAAGCTGAAAAAATTATATAAAAAAGTTTATGCTTTTGAACTAAATCAACAAATTTTGAATAAATCAGAATAAGAGGAATCATTAAGAATACTGATGCAATTTTTGCATATGGTAAATAATATTTTCCAACAATGTGCATGAAAAGTGCATCTTTAAGTGGCCGCATTAACCAGTAGGTTCCTACAATAAAGAGATATGTACATGCAAGTACACCAAATCTTTTAATTTCTTTTGTGGATAACTCCCCCCAAAAAAATCGAACCACCCTTGTTAACATTGCAAAATCTCCTGGAGAATATTTTTCTAATCAATCAATTGTTTATTATCAATAACATTTGTAAATTTTTTCCCAACAAGCCCTGCAATAAATATCCAAACACCTATGCAACTTAAAGCAAAAAAGCCCACGCAACTAACATAACTTCCAACAAGCCCATTAACAAGAGAGCCCGAAGCTTTTGCAAATCGCATACCAAAAATATCAATCCAAGCCTTAGATTTATATTTAATATTTCTTATTGTAGGAATATATAAAGTCTCTTTGGCTGGTTGATTAAATGCATAATTTAACGATTTTCCGATTAGCATTAAGTAAGTAACCGTATGCAACGAAGGATGCAAAAGATATGCAACCAAAGCTAATCCAATTAAAATTGGATAAACAATCAAACAAAATGGAATCCCATATTTACGTTGAAAATATGATGTTCCAAATAATGCAAAAGCACAGGCAATTACTTGCACGGCAAAAGCATAATTAAATAAAAACTTATTTACGGAACCCGGATCTACATAAGTCGCTTTAACCATTAAAGAAAGTTGAAAGCCTATTACTGTCGTAACAAATTCTTGGAAAAAAATTATTGCAAAAATTCCTGCAACATATGGTCTTGTTAACAATATTTTTATACCTTCATGAAAACTAACTTTTTCCTTTGGCTCCTGCCCAATCTCTATTTTAACGGTTTCTTCATACCCCTGAGGCCTATCTTTAATAACAAAATGTTTTAAAATATAAACAATTACGGCTAACACCGAAAACATCGATACTGAAATAGCTGTAATTATAGGAACATTTCTAGCATATTTTGTGGGATCACTTGAAAGATAAGTTCCTAGCAAAATAAACAACACTCCACCAAGCTGCGTTCCAAATGCTATAAGACCATAACCTTTTTTGGCTGACTCCGGTGTTGTTACATCATTAATGAATGACCAATAGAGCGAAATCATTAATGTAATAAAACTTTCAACAAATAAATAATAGATCCATCCAATCCAACGTGATGGCGAAACAGTTGTATTTGCAAGTCCAATTACAGGATCACACAAAAAATATACCAAGATAAAACCAAGAACAACATAAATCGAAACGACTGCATAAATAAGCTTTTCCTTCTCCAGCATATCAACAAGCTTTGAATAAAAAAGAACAACAGGAAAGAGCAATGATAACGAAATGAGTTTTGCATACGGAAGATAAAGCGGCCCTACAATGTTAATAAAAATACTTTCCTTAAGGGTTTTAAGCGGCCAAAATGCACCTATTAGGAAAAAAAATCCTAAAGAAAGCAAGACAAACTTTAAAAGTTCTTTGCCTTGTAAGTCTCCCCAAAAGAATTTAACTACTTTTAAAACTTTCATAAAAACCTTAAAATAAAAAACTATCCCCTAAATCACTTTTCTAACTAAAACAATAAGTAAAAGTGATCCGCTAGGAAAAACCCTTAATTTCTTAATTTATTGAGGAATTTTGTTCTGAATTAACTATTTGAGAGTTTAATTCTATCTCAAACAAAATTAATAGTCAAAACAAAAACACTATTGAAATCGATTAATTTCTAAATTAAAAATCAAGTATTGCAACGGCCTTATTATTTTCCACATTGAAAATTCCACCGCTAACAAATAACTCAACCTCATCATCAAAACCAACTTTTTTATAAAGTAGACTGTTTCCCTTTTTTATAACCGATACCAATGGGCTGTGATCTGGACCAACTAAAAAACACCCATTCAGCCCTTCAACCTCAACCCACTCAACTTCTACAATCTGACTACCCATAGGAGAAATGATCTCTAGACCAAAATAATTTTCATGCATAAAATCCCCTAATAGACTAAAGGTTAATGCTGGCCTTTTCCATCACATCTTCCAATGTTCCAACCATATAAAAGGCCTGTTCTGGAATACTATCACATTCGCCTGAAAGTATCTTTTCAAAATCACTTACCGTTTTAGTTCTAGGAACAAATTTACCTTTTATACCAGTATGAACCTCACTTACAAACAAAGGCTGCGTTAAAAATTTTTGAATTTTTTTGGCACGATACACCGTCTTTTTATCTGCCTCAGAAAGCTCATCCATACCCAAAATTGCAATAATGTCCTGTAATTCTTTATATTTCTGCAAAACTACTTTAATTTGCTCTGCAACACTACAATGAGTAGCCCCAACAATTGCTGCATTCAGCCCTTTGGATGCCGAATCCAACGGATCAACGGCTGGGAAAAGTCCAGCTTGCGAAATTTTACGAGAAAGAACAGTAGTTGCATCTAAATGTTGAAATGTTGTTGCCGGTGCCGGATCTGAATAGTCATCAGCCGGAACATAAACTGCCTGAATTGAAGTAATTGAACCATGTTGTGTACTGGTAATTCGTTCTTGAAGCATTCCCATTTCTGACGCAAGAGTAGGCTGATAACCCACAGCAGATGGCATTCGACCAAGCAATGCTGAAACCTCTGACCCTGCCTGAACATATCTGAAAATATTATCTATAAAAAGCAACGTATCTTTCTTTTCTCGATCTCGAAAATACTCAGCCATGGTCAAACCGGAAAGTCCAACTCGTAATCTGGCGCCAGGCATTTCTCCCATTTGACCAAAAACAAGAACAGTTTTATCTAGCACGCCACTATTTTTCATTTCTAACCAAAGCTCGTTACCTTCACGAGTTCTTTCGCCAATTCCAACAAAAACAGAAAAACCGCTATGTTCAATAGCAACGTTTCGAATTAGCTCTTGGATCAACATGGTTTTCCCAACGCCTGCACCACCAAATAACCCGATTTTTGACCCTTTTACGTATGGGCACATTAAATCCAAAACTTTTATTCCCGTCTCTAGAATCTCTTCTGAGACTTTTTGTTCAGAAAGGCTTGGAGCGCTTCTATAAATAGACCAGAATTCTTCAGGTTCAGAAGCATGACTTCCATCAATTCTTCTGCCAAGAACATCAAAAACGTGTCCCAGATTCCCTTTTCCAACCGGAACAGTAATTGATGCTCCGGTATTTATTACATTAAGGCCTCGCTTAACACCATCCAATGCGTCTAAAGCGATACATCTTACCACACCATCTCCAATATGCTGAGAAACTTCCAAATTAATTTGTCTAACAGAACTGCCCTGACCCTGATCATCAGAAAAATTTACGATTAATCTATTGAACATCTCCGGAATGCTATCCAGATTAAATTGAACATCAACAACAGCACTGCTAACGCGAATAATCTTACCAACTTTGCTTGAAATACTTTGGTTAATTTTTTCGCTTCCAAATTCTTTATTCATGAAGCCCCTCAGAAAATAATCGGCCTAATTCAAAATTTTAATATTATATTTTAATGTTACACACGGTCACAAATGCTTTTTACAGCACAAAAACACAATAATAAATCTAAACCTATTTTAATAAATTAATTTTGTAAATACTTAAATAAACAAACTAACTATTGCAGCATTCAAAAGATTTGCAAGTGTTCCTCCAAGCAATGCTGTTAGTCCAAGTTTTGTTAATGTTGTTCGTTTTTCTGGACAAATCGCACCAAGCCCACCAATCTGAATTCCAATGCAAGAAAAATTCGAAAAACCTGCAAGCGCATATGTTAAAATTGCTTTAGATCTATCTGTAAGTAATGACTTGGCAAAATCAGAATATGCCACAAACTCGTTGATAACAAGCTTTTTACCAAGTAAAGCACCTGCCGTTCCACTATCAACCCAAGGAACGCCAATCAGTAAAGCCACCCAGCGGAATACCTGTGCAAACAGGCAATTTAATGATAACGGTTCTGTTAAAAACGGTAGTAAGTTATACGAAATTAGAAAACTTGTTGATGCAAACAAAACGTAATCAACCAATGCAATCAAGCTTATAAATGCAATCAACATTGCAGCAACATTAACAGCCAAACGTAGCCCATCACCCGTCCCAGAAGCTACTGCATCTAAAATATTACTCGACGTTTTTTCCATTTTAACATTGCTACCCGCCATAGTTTCCGGAACTTCTGTCTCTGGAATCAAAATTTTTGAAATCAAAATTGCTCCGGGAATTGCCATAATACTTGCAGAAATTAAATGAACAAGCGGCACGCCCATCATTCCATAAACAGCCATAATAGCACCGCTCAAGTGTGCCATACCACTGACCATAACTGTTAACATCTCTGAATTTGTCATTTTTGCAAGATAATGTCTAACCAATAATGGCGCCTCAGTTTGCCCAAGCATGCTATTTGCAGCCACTGACAATGTCTCAGCTCCGGATGTTCCCAGAATTGGTCTGATAAGCCATGCCAAACCTTTTACTAAAACTTGTACAAGACCAATGTGATACATCAAGGACATTAATGCTCCAAAAAATATTATTACAGGCACAACTTTGATTGCAAAAATAAATCCCCATGGGCCACTGGCATTTGCCAAGTTCCCAAAAACAAACGCACATCCGCTGTCTGCAAATTCATATAATGCTTTAAATCCCTGAGAAATTTGTATAAAAATATCTCGTCCCAGATTTGTCTTCAAAATAATAAATGACAAAATAAATTGCATAATCATGGCAGAAAAAACAAGTCTCAATTTAATTCTTCTTTTATGCCGAGAAAATAAGAATGCAACCCCAAAAATCACACCAATTCCAAGAACACTCATGTAATGGTTGTCTTGTAGTAGATAATCAATAATAAAAGCCATGGCAAAGCCTTCTAATTTAACTTTATTAAAAATTTAAAAACGAATTAGAACAAGGATATAAAAAATTTTAATAATTAGGAAAATAAGTTTTAATTTTTAAAAAATAAAAAAGCTCTTTACAAAATTTACATTGCAAAGAGCTTAGTATTACCAAAATAAAAAATATTTATCACTTAGCAATCGGCGTCATTTTCCCGCCAAAAACCAATGCACCTTCAACTGGAATACTAGAAAAAACCCAAAAATTTCCAACACGCGAAATCATAATTCCGCCCTCACCAAATCCAAAAGCCAATCCCACTATTACAAGCATACAACCTGTTTCCTTGATTTTTGCAAAAGTCAAACACAAACCTAAATTTCCGGAACCTATCGAGCTTAACCCCCTAAGTTTTGCATTTGCCTCTGCATACCTTGGATCATCGTGCCCAATCCCACTAAGGGCCAATATGCGATTCACAAATGCACCGTCTAACCCTTTATGTGGGTAATAGGCCATATCAAAACCTGAACCTAATTCATACTCTTTATTTGCCGAGTCATAATAATTGAATCCCTCTCCAAGAATCATAATCCCATTAATTTTTATAACTAATTCAAACTTAAACCCAACCGACTTAACTCTAAGCACATATTTTCTTGTTTTAACTTCTCCTGCCGGATTTTTGAATGTGACCGTAAAATCCGGATTTTGTACATTGTAACCAAATGCAAAATTTGGATCAACCTCGCCCACATCCATTCCACTGGCAACAAAACTTCTTAAATAACTAATCAATTCGTTTTTGATACTCTCAACATCACTTGATTTTGAGCCAAGATCTTTTCGATAAAGAAGTAATTGATCACAAAATTCAATTAATTCTTCTTCTGTTAAAATTACATTTTCTTTAACAAATGCCGCAAGCCTTGGATTATAAACATTCTTATCCAGTAGCTCTTGAGAGATCTCTTTTAACTGCATTTTACATTCGCTAACAGTAAGTGCAGACACAAACGCAAAACTTGTAAATAAAAAGACAAAAATCAAAATTGATAAACTTTTTTTAAACCGGCCGTACATAAAATAATCCTAATTAATTTTAAATTTCACCTATCAGGTTATTCTTTGATCGGAGTCATTTCTCCGCCAAAAACATAACTTATTCCTCCACTAAGTCCCAATGGAATCCCAGCAATTAAAACTCCACAATTGCCAACACTTTCAATTTTTGAATAAGTTAGATCAATCCCCGGTCCATAAGCCAAGGCCAAATCAATTCCATTACCTAATTTTAACACTTTGTCGGTATCGTAATAATTAAAACCAGATCCAACAATCGTAATCGCAACAATTTTTATAGCAAACTCAAATTTCAATCCAATCGACCAAATTTTAAGTGCATATTTTCTTGTTTTAACTTCTCCAGTTGGATTTTTGAATGAAACTATAACATCCGGGTTTTGCTCATCATAAAAAAGTGCAAAATTGGGATCAATCTCGATAAAATCTATACCATTCGCAACAAAGCTTCTTAAATAGCTGATTAATTCGTCCTTGATATTCTCAACTTCACTTGATTTTGAGCCAAGCTCTTTTCGATAAATGAGCATTTTATCACATAAATCAATCAAATCTTCTTCGGGTAAATTAGAAATTTTAGGAATGAGAGAGTATATTCCTGCAACGTATATATTCTGATCAACAAAACTTTGTGCTATTTCTTTTAGCTGCATCTTACATACACTGACGGTACGCGCAGACATAAGAGAAAAATTTGCAAGTACAAACCCCAAAGCCAATAAACTTTTTTTAAATATAGAAATCATAAAATATTCCATTTTTTGTTTTAATTGCGCTACTAGGCTTTTATCGGGGTCATTCTCCCGCCAAAAACATAACTAATACCAACGGAAGCACCAACCAACATTCCTAAAATTAAAACTTGATGAGAAGTGCCTTTTATATTTGCAACAACAACACATGCACCTGCAACTGGAGAAATAGAGAAATCTACCCCGTTATCAAAAATAAATTCTTGGTTCGAATCATAGTAGTTTAAAGGCTTATTCTCATCGCTAAGAATCATCATTGCATGGCTTCTTATGGCAATTTCAACTTTTAATCCGACAGACCAAATTTTAACGGCATATTTTCTTGTTTTTATTTTTCCTTCTGAATTCATAAAATTAAGTTTAAAATTTGGATTCATCTCATCAAAAAAAAGTGCAAAATTACAATCGCTCTGCCAATCAGTGCCCTTTGCAATAAAACCCTTTAAATATTCTATCAATTCACTCTTAATATTTTTAATTTTTGTCTCTTGCTCAACTGGCAATTTTTGTAGCAATAAATCATCACAAACATCAATTAACCCATCTTCCAGAGTTTCTTCTTTAACAAATTTATATGGAGACCGGACAAAATCCCAAATATTTTGACTCTCTACTTTTTGATCAGTTAAAGGTTTCGCAATTTCGTAAATATCCTTAATTCTGCTTTTTACATTTTCAGACGTTATGTTTGCAAATACGCTTGATAAACTTCCTATAAATACAAAGCTCAAAGCCAATAAACTTTTTTTGAATATGGAAAACATAAAAACTCCTTGAGTTAATTACACAAAACATTGTCACAGAAATAAAATTTAAACAACACAAGATCGTTGCAGAATTTTAGCACACGACAAAATATTTGCAATTAAAAATCAATAGAGTTTTTATTTAAGAAATCGCTATTTCTGAAACACAATCCCTTTTGCTCGACGTTGTGTTTTTTCAAGCTCAATTAAAGGATTAATAAGTTCGTCCAGATTTCCCTGCATCACAATATCAAGCTTCTTTAATGTAACTTCAGTTCTGTGATCTGTAACTCGGTTTTGTGGGAAATTATATGTTCTGATTTTTTCAGATCGCTCTCCGGTTCCTACCTGTGCTCTGCGTTGTTCTCGCTCTGCAGCTTCGCGTTTTTCTCTCTCTAACTCAAATAAGCGAGCCTGCATAACCTTCATAGCTTTTGCTCGATTTTTAATTTGAGAACGCTCGTCCTGACAACAGACAACAAGCCCTGTAGGAATATGAGTTAGTCGAACAGCTGAATCAGTTTTATTAACGTGCTGTCCACCTGCCCCACCTGCGCGATAAGTATCAATTCTAAGATCAGCCTGATTAATGTTTACATCCACATCGTCAACTTCAGGTAAAACAGCAACCGTAACGGTAGATGTATGAACTCGCCCTGCCGTTTCAGTCTTGGGAACACGCTGCACACGATGAACACCGGATTCATGCTTTAAAAATTTAAAAACATTTTTGCCTTCAATATTAGCAATAAGATCTTTATACCCTCCAAGATCCGTAGTGCTAAAATCAACAATAGAAACTTTCCAATTCTTAGATTCTGAATATCTGGAATACATTTCAAAAAGCTCTGCTGCAAATAATGCTGCCTCTTGCCCTCCGGCTCCAGCACGAATTTCTAAGAAAACGGATTTAGTATCTCGCTCGTCAACAGGATAAAGAATATCATCAAGTTCAGATTGAACTTCGTTAAGATTTTTAGTAGCCTCTGCGATTTCTTCCTGATAGAGCTCTTTCATTTCACCATGTTCTTGCTCAAGTTGAAGCTGGCACTGCTTGATATTTTTTTCAAATTCATCAATTTGACTATGCAGATTTAGAATATTTGAGTAGAAAGAGGCTTTTTTTTGCAATTCAGCTCTTTCTCGCATGTCCATATTACTTGCTTCTGATAATTTACTTATAAGTTCGTCATATTCAGACTGAACTTGAATCCAATCAAGCATCGTTCACCTATCGTAAAAGCTAACCCTAAAAAACAAGCCTGTTTTAACCTAACAAAAGGTTAAAACAGGCTTAAAAGTTTCAAATTAAAACTACTTTTTATCAGTTTTATAACGTTTTTGGAACTTTTCAATTCTTCCAGCTGTATCTACAAACTTTTGTTGGCCAGTAAAAAACGGATGACAGTTCGAACATATATCGGTACTCAATTCCCTTGATGTTGAAATTGTCTGCAATGTATTTCCACAGGCACATCTAGCCACAACGTCATAAATTTCTGGATGTATACCTTTTTTCATAAATCGACCTCTATTTTATACCTTTTAGCTTCTGCTTATTTTTCAAGCCTGTAATTACCTCTGTGTTCTCAATCTGAGCTCCGCGAGCTTTACCTAGATAATAAGAAGCAAAGTCTGACCATAAAATAATATTGAATAACTGCCCTTCAAAAGTATCACCTAAAACAGGCGCTTTGTAAAGAGCTACCTTATTTTCCTTAAGAATATCACATGTCGCATCAATAGCAAGATTCATGTTTAAAGACAGGAATTCCGAGGCAAACATAATAACGCAGGGATGTTCTTTACAGCCTGAAAATCCATTTATCAAGTTATGATTGAGCTCCGGAAAGGACGAAAACACGCAATGAACCTTACTATTTTCGTTAAACTGAGTTTGCGCACGATATGCAAAAGCCGCACTATCGCCGCTTACACCCCAAACATGAAAGAATTCATAGCCCTCAACAACTGTTAAAAACTCTTTAAAATACTTTACTTCTGCAAATTTAGGTACATATATATCAGCATTTTTAATAAAAATATCAAGTTTTCTTCGTCCATCAAGCACATTCAGCTTATCCAAAATACCTAAGATAAAGCCCAACATATTGCCCAATGCAGCCCGTGGCGCTACTGATTTTGGAAGCAAAGAAAATGGAATATTTTTTGACTGGGAAATCTCTACAGCTTTCCCACCGTGCGCAATAACAATTGTTGGAATAAATTTAGCAGTTAATTGATTCAAGGCATCAAGCGTTTCCCACGTATTTCCTGAGTATGAAACAACAAATGTTAAAGTACTTGAGTCAATGTAAGCAGGCACCTCGGAAGAATCTATTACAAAAGAGGTTATTCCTTCTTTTTTATCCAGAAATGTTTTTATAATACGCCCCGCAATTCCAGAGCCTCCCATACCCACAAATGCAATTTTTTTTGGCGATTTTACAATTCCGCCTCCATGTGTCTTGAAAAAATCATCCGCTAATGCAAATCCATCTCGTAATTTTTGCGACCACAATGAAAATTCTTTGAGCATCATAAGCAAATCCTCTTTAACATCTCTTTTTTAATTCCAAAGCCTCTTTCTTGACATCGACGTTTCTACCCGATTTTATTAAAAATTCTATCTCATTTTGCGCTACCTTTTTTTGACCAATTTCTAAAAGGCACCTAGCATGGTGCAACGCTGCGTAAGGTAAGGCATCTATATTTTTCAGTGCTTCAAAAAGAGGCAATGCCTTATCAAATTTTGAAATATTTAAGAGAGCCAGCGCATAATTGTAGTTTAAAATTTTATCATTTGGATCTTTTTTATAAGCAATTTCAAAATATTCAGCAGCTTTTGCATAATTTTTAGAATTAAAATGACATCCACCAATGTAAAACGCCGTACTTTGATAATCAGCCTGCACATTGCTAAAAGCATTTAAGGCGTTATCAAATTCACCTAAATCGAAGAATGTAGATCCAAGCGAGTAATAAATTTCTCGCCCCTGATAATCACCATTCAACGCTTTTAAATAGCACTGTTTAGCATCTTGCAAGCGATTTTGTAATCTGTAAGCATTCCCTAAATTATGGAAGGCTCTGCTATCATAAGGACAAAGAGTTAATGCCTGTTTAAAACACCATTCGGCACGATTATAATCACCTGTGCTTAAATGCAATAATCCTAAATTATTAAACAATTGAGGATGTCCCTCTCCAATCTCTAATGCCCTTCTATAGTGTGCCATTGCAGTTTCATTGTCACCCTTGTTTTGATATATTAATGCCAAATTTATATGAGGTTCCGCGTAAAAATCATCTTTTGCTATAGCTTTATTGAAATAATATATTGCATTTTTTTCATCACCCATTTCATAAAGAACTGTTGCATAATTGTGATAACATCTCGCCTTTCCTGATTTATTCATAGCATCCTGCCAAAACAATAACTCAGAACTCCAAACAAGATTTCTTGAATGGGTAGCAAAACAAAGTGCAAAAACCAAAAACGTAAATCCTGACATAATTGCTCTACGCTGAATCAACACACTCGAGAAGATTGAGATTTTGTCGAATATCCATTGGACAGCACAAGCAAAGAAATACGCTAATAATAGCATCATGCCAAATGATGCCGTATAAGTTTTATAATCACACACAAGTTCCGTAGACGGAAAAATGGACGCACGTGGCAAAACAAAAATAAAAAACCAAATAAAACTGAATGTAACAATATCAGAAAAATTTGATACCCAACGGCGACCTACAGCAAAACAGATCCCAAACAAAATTAACAATGGCAATAACACATCACTTTTGAAAAAACCGGAAGACAAAACATATCCATAATCAAAACTAAGACCAACAGGGAAAAAATAGATTAATAGATAATGTAAAATAACTTTAAACTGAGAAATAAAATAATAATATGTTGTTATAGGCTGCTCTGCCGATGGCGTCAAAAGATTGCCTCGATTATTCAAAACAGGATTTGTTGCAATGCTTATAACATTGCTTGGAGCCATATTCCCGTACAAAAAAAGAAATCCAAAAACAACAGAAAAATAGCCTAAATGAATCAAAATTCGTTGCTTAAATTCATTCCAATCGCCCTGCGCAATAAAAAACCAATCGATTGCAACCAAGGCAAATGGTAGCCCAACAATAATTTCTTTAGATCCTGTTCCAAATGCAGCAAAGATAAATGACACCACAAATAAACAGTATTTTACAATTTGATTTGTACTATAAACTGCACAGGCAAACGCTAAAATGGTTGCAAAAACAAAAAACGCAACAAGCCCCTCCAATCTCATTTGAGTTATGTAAGTCACAGTTTGAGTTTGAACCGGATGTAGTAGAAAAAGAGCTGTAGTTAAAAGTGAAATTATATATGCATTTTTTTGAACAAATTCATTTTTCTTAAATTTTGAAAGCAATAGAAAGAGTAAACTAAAAATCATCCATGCTATTACCAGATGTAAACATACATCAAAAATACGATATGCAAACGGATTTTGCTTCCAATTAACATAGGTGTACTGATTCAAAATTCTTGAAATCCAACGAGAATTTGCAAAAAACATTCCCTTAATATCCAACGTTCTTGCATGAATGTAGTTAATAATTGTTGGCAAATCGTCAAAAACAAACCCATAAACTAAAGTTGGATAATAAATTAAAAACGTAACGGCAAGTAAACTCAAAGGTGCCAAAATTTTTGGCACCAAACCTTTCTTACAAATAGTGACAAAAACGTTTGTCATGAATTATTCCCTTTTTAAAATTAGCTCTGCTTAATGCTTTTTTTACCGGATGTTTGTTTTTCAAGGGTAACGGTCTGTTTTAGGGCAACAGCTTTCTTGAAATCAGTCAGAGTAATTTTATTTCCGTTTCTGGATACCTGATCCTGTAATGCAAGTCTCATTTTTTCATTTCCAATAATCTTTTTGAATTCATCTGGGGCGTTAAGTTTTTCAAGCTCGGCCAAATGAGCCTTAGCCTCATCCATCTTATTCATTTTTTCTAAACAGTGAGTTATTCTGAAAAACGCTTGTGGAAGAGGCTGAGGAAGCCCTGTAATCTTTTTAAATAACTCCATAGCTGCAGCATAATCGCCTTTAGCAAATACAGCCTCAGCCAAATTAAAGAGATAACGACCTTCCAAAGGATTCTTGTTTACTAATTTATTATAAATTTTTAATGCTTGATCATATTTTTGAAGCATATAATATGCATTGGCAAGATTAAACCAAACATTGTCATTCTCAACCCCACTATTTACAACTGTCTCAAATGCTTTAGCAGCTTCTGCATATTTATGCATTCGAATACTCATTTGTCCGAATGTAAAGAATCCATCAGCGTTATCAAGATCACCTTCAACGGCTTTTTTAAAATGCTCCCAAGCCAACTCTTCCTTATTTTGCTCTAAGAAAAGACGTCCGAGATTATACCAAGCCTTTCCATAATAAGGTCTAAGTTCAATAGCTTTTCTTAAAATTCTTTCGGCATCATCATACTGTTTTTTCTTGATAAAAAGAGTTCCAAGATTATTCAATGCTTCCGGATAATTTGGACACAAATTAATCGCAGCTTTTAACGATTCAATTGCTTTATCTGTCTCTTCTTTTAATGAGTATGCAACAGCCAAGTTACTCAAAGGATCTGAATAATGTTTATCCAACTCAATTGCTTTTAAATAAGCAACAATCGATTCATCTATTCGTCCCGCTTCAGAAAGAGCTACTCCAAAATTGTTATGAACTCTAGCTTTTAATGGAGCCTTTTTAACATTATCTTCCCAAAATACAACACATGAAGACCACACCAAATTTCTGCTATATGTCGCAACGCCGGAAAGTGCAAGAATTAAGGTCAATGCGGCTAATGGAACATGCTTTGCATATGGAGAATCAGAAACGGCTTTTATTCTTTGCAAAATCCAAGAAACCGCTGCAACAATTATAACTGCAATCACAAACAACCAACCCATAGAAGCCAAATATGTTTTGTAATCACAAACTAGTTCGGGCGAAGGAATGATTGTTACTCTAGGAGCCATTGCAACCAAAAACCAAAACAATCCAAATGTATAAAACGTGTTAATTTTTTTGAATGCAAAATAAACAGCAAGACCAATCATACTAAGCAATGCAATCAATGATGAAATTACCTCTGCGCTCCAAAAACTTTTTGCAACAATCCAATCATATTCAACGCTTATATTAAAAGGCCAAACAAACATCCACAAATAATGTAAAACAACCTTGAATTCTGAATATAAAAATTGGAATGGGGTAATTATATCATATGGGTCAGGTGTCAAAATATTTCCCCTGTTATTTCCCGTTACAACACTGAAAGTTATAGCATCAGTTGCAAACTTAGGTGAAAGATAATGAACCATTAATCCAAAGATATAGCTTGTAAATACAACGTGAACCCATAATCTTGACTTAAAAGAATCCCAGTTTTCCTGCGAAACAAAAAACCAATCAACTAAAATCATCAAAAGCGGAGTCACTATAACCATCTCTTTTGTTCCACAGGCAAGCAATCCTGCCACAAACATCAACGTTCCAAGCAAACTCTTTGTTAAAACTGTTCTGGCTGAAACCATTTTTACAAAGCATAAAACAATTAAAAGCGAAAAAAATGTTGCAAGCCCTTCAATTCTTGCTTGAATAACATAAGAGACAGTTTGCGTTTGCACCGGATGTAACAAAAAAAGCCCGGCAGACACGAATGCCAAAATTGTAGAATTTTGCGAAAAAAATGGCTTTTCTGTTAAATGCTCACATAATGCTTTGATCAAATAAAAAATCACAACACCTGCAAGAATATGTATTACTAAATTGAATGCTCGGTAATAAAATTGATCAAAACGCCCAATCTCAAAATTCATTCGATTAAGCCAATCACCCAACCAACGAGAATTTGTCCACCAACGAGCAATCGGATTATCGAAACGAATCGCAAATTTTTTGGTAATATTTGCAATATCATCAAACTGGAATGGATAATTTAACGAAAAATAATAAAAAAATGTTGTTAACAAAACAAGAATTGATGGTGGGATAAGTGCTTGCCAATTAAAAAAATCTTTAAACGACTTGACTGCAGCACTACTACTACTCTTTTCTAAATCGGTTAACTGCCTTTTTTTAGCCATAGTACTCCTCATTCCCCTTTAAAAAACAGACTTACATTTAAAAGAACAAAACTACAATGCAAATTCTAAAGAAAAAAAACAAGATGTCGATAAATTTATTAAATATTAGGTTTATTAAATCTCAATCGATTTGACCATATCCTGTTTATTTTTTATCCTATGGATTATTAACTAAATTACTTGATAACTAATTTAAATGATATTTTAATAATTAAGTATAGGAATAAAAATGACTCAATCTTTAGCTACTTTTTTTGCACAATTAGCAATCCTGCTACCCGGAGTTCTTGTAGGTATATCATTTCATGAATTTGCGCATGCATTTGTAGCTTATCTCCTCGGGGATAGTACAGCAAAACAACAGGGGCGTATGACGGTAAATCCATTATCTCATATTGATTTTTTGGGAATATTTTGTCTTATTTTATTCAAAATTGGGTGGGCAAAGCCAGTTCAAATTGACAACAGAAATTTTAAATACCCCAAAATCTCGTCCATTTTAATCTCACTAGCAGGACCATTTGCCAATTTTCTAGTCGCATTATCCATTATGTATTTAATGCTGTATTTTCCAATGCAATATTTTAGCAAAACATTTGCTCTTAGCTTTTACCAACTCTTTGGAGAAATGATTTACATTAATATAGGCTTGGGAGTATTTAATCTCATTCCAATTCCACCACTTGATGGCAGCCATATTCTTACAGTATTTTTAGCCGATAAATTCCCTAACTTTATTTTATGGCTTTATCGATACTCATTTATAATTTTATTACTTTTAATACTTCTCCCTCAAACGCAAGGATTCTTGGTAAATTTAATATCTATAGCAGAATTTTTGCTTCAAAAATTAGTATTTTAACACCAATTGTCATCCTGAACTTGTTTCAGGATCCATGGATTAATAAGTCTCCTAATATTAAAATAAACGAAAGAAGTAAACATGAAGATGGATGTAGAAACGGTAATCAAAGTTTTAAGAACCGGAACAATTCAAATAACTCCAGAAGATGATTTACGCAAAAAGCTACAAAAAGGTAAACCTCTTAGAATTAAACTTGGAATGGATCCTACGGCGCCAGACCTTCATCTTGGTCACGCAGTAGTTTTAAGTAAACTTCGTCAATTTCAGGATCTTGGGCACGAAATTATTTTTTTAATCGGTGATTATACCGCCAGAATTGGTGATCCTACAGGCAGATCAAAAACTCGTCCCCCGCTAACTGAAGAACAGATAAAAATAAACGCAAAAACCTATTTTGACCAAAGCAGTAAAATTTTAGATCCTGCAAAAACACGTGTTCACTACAATTCGGAATGGCTCTCGTTATTAAGTTTTGCTGACTTAATTAAAATCGCAGGAACACTTACTCTAGCACGTTTAATTGAACGAGAAGATTTTCAAAAAAGATTGGTCGAAAACTCCCCTATCGGATTCCATGAACTTTTATACCCAATCATGCAGGGTTATGATTCTGTTGCATTAAAAGCAGATATTGAACTTGGTGGTACCGACCAAACTTTTAATTTGCTTATGGGAAGATATTTACAAGAACAGTTTAACCAAGAGCCACAGGTGATTATAACAGTCCCACTTCTTGAAGGCCTTGACGGCGTACAAAAAATGTCTAAAAGTTACGGAAATTACGTTGGACTTTGGGAACCGGCAGAGCAAGCGTTTGGCAAACTTATGTCAATCTCAGACACACTCATGTGGCGCTACTACAGCTTACTACTTTTAAGAACGGATGAAGAAATTGCAAAGATGCAAAACGCTGTTGCTGCTGCAGAAATGCACCCAATGGCGCTTAAAAAAGAGATGGCATTAGGAATCGTTGCACGTTTCTGGTCCACGCAAGAAGCAGAAAACGCAAAGAAACAGTTCGAAGCTCTTTTCCAAAATAAAGATTACTCTCAAGCAACCGAAGTTGAATTATCAAAAGACACTCCAAATCCAATTTGGATCGTTGATTTAATTAAGCAACTTGGAGCAGTTAAGACATCTTCCGATGCTAAACGCTTAATCGAATCAAGCGCTGTTCAAATTGATGATGTTCCCGTTCAAGAATTTAAAGCGGAGATAAAGTGGACATCAGGTATGATTGTCAAAGTTGGAAAACATAAAATTTATAAAATTAAGTAGTTAATTTAAAGTTAAATAAAAGAGCCCTAGAAAATCGAGGGCTCTTTTATATTCAAATATACTGGAATAACCTCGATTTACTCACCTTTATATATTTCATCATAAAACATTAACCAGTAACCCCAATTAATACCAATCTGTACACCAAGCATAAACGAACAATAACGTTGCGAAAACCAATTTGTAATTAACATCTGCTTTCCCAAAGATATGGCTGTCACAAAGCTAATGCCTTGTGCTAATGCATATGAAACCATCATAAGAAGAGCAGTTTCCAAACAAGCTACAATCGTCACAGCGATAGAGCCAGAAACAATCGGATGCCTTAATAAATTTTTGATTCTCTGAGATAGTGTTACTTTCAACAATTCTTTATCGTTACCACAAGCATCGACTACATCTTTAACGTTTTTAGCAGCCTGTTCAACAGCTTGTTGTCGTTCAGTTGAAGTTAATTGAGATGATTGCTCTGCAATTGCAGTTACAACTACCTGATTTACTTGATCTTGTTTTGCCAAATTTAAATCAGCTACATCTGTTTGCATTGCACAAGCAATACCAGACCATAATACTAAAAATAACAATAACTTTTTCATAAGAAAACCTCCCAATAGAAAACCCCAACCCAAAAACAAAACACAACCTCATTAATTCATGATAAGAGAAAGGGGTTTTGATTGCAAACGCCCACCTGCAAGAGCATACAGACATGTTATGATTGAAAATAAACCAGCTAGTCTTCGAATATTTTTTTCGATTTGTAATAATAAAGAAACACTAAGACACATCTCATCTGTGTTCAAACACTTCTTTCCATGGCGTTACGCCAACAGCTTCATAAATCAATTTTAAATAACACAAAGTTAGCTTCTGGCGTTCTAAATCTGTGCTAGCAAGCTCAAACCCTAATTTTAGTGCACAAGAGAGTGATGCAACTTTTATCTCTTTTTCTTTTACAGCCCTTGAATAAAGCATGTCGGAACAAGTCACAAATCGATCCTTGTCACGATCCGAAGCAATGGATCGTTTAAGTTTGATTTCAATCTGAGACCCTGAAGTGCTAAATTTTGCCGATTCTATACCTCCATTCCCACCAAATGGCACCTCTAAAAATCCTCCAATAGAATCTCTTAGTTTAATAGAATCACTCCAAACCCCCGATACCATAACATTGCCATTTAAAATATATGATGTTTCTGATTTTTCAGAGTCCTCAAGACAGTCTTTATTGGAAAACACATACAAACACCGTCCTGTTTGAGCATCCCACAATCTAACGGTATCATCATAAGAGGATGAAAGAAAAAGTCTTCCATCTGGACTAAAAGCCAATGATGTTATTTGAGCACTATGCCCCAAAAGCTCGCATTTTTTACAACAAGTTACAGCATCCCAAAGAATTAATGAGTTATCAACCGCTAGAGATGCAACAGTCGTACAATCCAGATTAAATAACAAAGTTTTAACTACTGCACGATGGCCCCAGTATAAACTTTTGGCTCTTTTTTTTTGAACATCCCAAAAAATTACTTTCCCATTTTTATGCCCCGAGACCGCAATATTCCGCCCAAAATTAACCACTTTTGCGGTTAAATCATTATGATATGGCGTGAAATCAAATAAATTATCCAATGGATTATCCATGGATAAAAGCATTCTCGTATTAATTAAAAGCAATAGTAAAAATATCAAATCTTTGAAAAACTTTTTGGAAATCATTGTTATTATCAACCCTTTTTTAAGCTTATATACCAATTGCAACTTAAGTTTATTTTTTTTAAATTTTTTCGACCAATAGAAACATGTCGCCAGATTATACCTAGAATAGCCCAAAAATCAATTTCTTAATGCCATTTTTTGGTTTTTGCGCTACAATCAAGCACATATTGTACATTAAGAGACAAAAGCATAGCTAAATTTGGGCAAATAAATGAACAACTTAAAAAGATTATTAATTTATACAAAGCAGTACTGGCAAAGACTGACATACTCATTAATATTTGCAGCACTCTTTGGACTTACATCAGCAGCACCAACATATCTTTTAAAACAAACAATTGATGAAGTATTTATAAAAAGTTATAGCCATTTAATTATTCCATTCGTTTTATTATTTGTGCTTTTCTTCATGCTTAAAGGTATTTTCATGTACCTTTCATCGTACTGTATGTACTGGGTAAGCAACAAGGTTTTAAATGACCTTCGTAAAGATCTTTTTTCACGAATGATCCATTATCCGATTTCATTTTTCCAGGAAAGATCAACCGGAGTATTACTATCTCATTACTTAAATGATATTCAAATGATTCAAAATGTTGCAGCCTTGGCAGTAAAAGATGGAGTGCGCAGTATTTTTGAAGGAACATTTTTACTCGGCTTTGCACTGTACCAAAACTGGAAGCTGTCAGCAGTGATGCTCATCGTGGGTCCTATCATTATAGGTTCAAGCCGAAGGTTGGGAAAAGCACGAAAAGATGCATCTTTTGGAATCCAAAATGAGATGGGAAAAGTAAGCAATATGCTAACTGAATCCTTTACAGGTATACGCGAAATTAAAGCATTTAATTCAGAAAATACAGAGTGCTCTCGTTTTACTGATTTACTTTCAAGATGTTTCAGATCAATTATGCGCAACGTCAGAGTTGAAGCTGCAGCTCCTGCTTTAATTGAGGCAATAGCCGTTACAGGAGGTGGCTTTGTATTCTATTTTGCAGCAAAACAAGTTATAAGTGGCGAAATTACGGCAGGAACTTTAACATCATTTTTTGCAGCAATTTTACTTGCCTACCAACCATTAAAAAAATTGGTTGCTCTTTATTCAGAAGTCCAGTATGGCCTAGCCGCTGCAGATAGAATATTTTCTACAATGGACCTGGTCTATCCTGCCACTAAAAATAGAGACCTTGAGTTAACAACATTCAAAGACCAGTTGTGTTGTAAGAACGTATCATTTGCGTACAACAATAATACAATTGTATTTCAAAATATTAACCTTACAATCAAAAAAGGCGAATGTATTGGAATTGTCGGCCCATCAGGTGCCGGGAAAAGCACACTGTGTGATTTGTTACTCGGATTTATCACTCCAACTTCAGGCCAAATAACAATTGATGAACAAGATATTTCAAAGGTAACTTATATTAGCTTACGAAATCACATTGGTTATGTCGGACAACGTACATTTCTATTTAATGATACAATTTACAGTAATGTTTTATACGCACAGCCAAATGCAACTGACCGCGAAGTATTAAATGCATGTAAAGCCGCTCATGTTGATGAGTTTGTAAATGACTTGCCACTTGGGTACTACACAAATGTTGGAGAGAACGGATCATTACTTTCCGGTGGACAAAAACAACGAATAACAATTGCCAGAACATTATTAAAATCCCCAGAAATAATCATTTTCGACGAGGCCACATCGTCATTGGACCAAAAATCTGAAAAAGTCATTCAACAAGCAATTTATGATTTAAAAGGGTCAAAAACTATAATCATTATCACACATAGGCCATCAATGCTAGATGGTGTTGATCGAATTTTCAACGTAAACGAAGGCCAAATAAAAGAAATAGCAAAAAGTACAACAACGCTTTTTGCTCAAACAAATTAATCGAATACAACTTAGCTATTCTTAAAATTTTCCACATTACTTGCAAAAGTTATACAACTTACAGAAAATATCTTTTGTAAACGTTTTTAATTTTCGCATTTTTTTATTTTTTTATTAAATTTATGTAGAAAGGTCTTGTAATGAAGCTTTTCAATTATAGTCTTTTGCTTGGGTTATTGTTCACGAAATGTTTTGGAATGGGAACCCCCAACACAGAAACATTCGCTCATCCTAACCCTCTTGTAACCGCTATATTAGAGCAACTAAAAACAAAAACTGCAACACAAACTTTGCAACCAAAAGAATTCTGGGAAATGATGAAAAAATCCACAGATATGGGATCCTGTTTTTTTGGCGAATTCATTGGTAACGCAGAAGAAAAAGATCTTCGGATGGTCATTGAATACTTAATCAAATTTGGAAAAACCGATATATATGATTTTTATGAGTGTATTATCGAATGCACAGGATGTGATGGCATAACACCGCTAAATGAATTAATTCGACGCATACAATCGGAAGATTCATATATTTATAAACTTTTCCTACAACTCCTAGATCTAATTGCCAACCTCGATTCAATACAAATAACTGATATATTGAATCAAAAAGACCTTTATGGAACAACCCCTATCATTACAGCACAACGAGAAAATAAATTTTACATTGCTAATGCAATAACCAGAATTTTTTTTAGTGATACCGGAGCAGCACAGTGTGATTATGAGTGCAGTTTTGATGGCACCCAGATTCAAAGAACAAAATCCCAACCTTAATTTTACTACACATCCATATTTATCAACTTTTTATTCTCACAATATAGACAAGGATTTGTTTATGAATTTTTTAAAACACAGCCTCTTTTTAAGCTTACTGTTTACACACTGTTTCGGAATGGAGTTCTTTTTCGAAAAATCTAAAGAACAAATAATAACCGGCATATTTGATAAATTAAAAGAAAAAGATGAAACACAAACATTAAATGCAGCAGAATTTTGGGACATGATGGCGATGGATACACTGACATCAGCAAAAGACACAGTCCTCTCGACAGATAGCTCAGAAAGAGCTTGTTTTTTGGCAGAATTTATTGCCGACGCACAAGAAGATGACATTTGCTTAGTTCTTAGACATATGATTAAATTTGGCCAACAAGGTCAAAATAAATTTTACGAATGCATAACCAAATGCACTGGATGCAATGGCATAACACCTATAAACGAATTAATCAGATGTATAAAATCTGAAAACTCAAAAATTTATAAACTTTTTTTACAGCTCTTAGATTTCATTAAAACATTTGATAGAAATAGGAAAATTCATATATTAACTCAAAGAGAGCTTCATAAGACAGGGCAACAGTACTGGTATGGAACAGAGGAACCCATGTTAGTAGCGCAACAGGAGAATAAGATCTATATCGTCAACAAAATAGCCGATATTTTATTTGAGGACACAACCACTGATACGCCAGGCTTTAGTAGTAGGCATTCCGATCGCGAAGATGAAACAATAGCCCAGTGGAGTGCTAGACGAACAAAATCTCAACCCTAAATCCATTAAGCGTCAATTTTCTCCGACTCTTTGTATCCGCACTCTTTTTTGGAACAGGTATACGTAACATTGCCCTCTTTGTCTTTAGTTACAACCATAAATGGATTTGAGCACTTTGGACAAGTTTTTTCTATTACCTCTCCAAAAACCGCAAACTTACACTTTGGATAACCTGCACATCCCCAAAAAGTTCCACCTCTCCACCTACGTTTAACAAGGTTGCCTCCACATTGTGGACATGGAGTTGAAAGCTTTTCTTGATGTATATACTTACATTCCGGATAACCGGAACAGGCAATAAATGGACCAAATTTACCCATTCTTTTAATAAGAGGTTTGCCACACTGAGGACAAGCCATATCAACAGACTGAGCCTGTGATGAGGCAGAAGTAAGTTTAATTACTCCACTTTCATCACGTTCAAAATTCGAAGTAAATTTACATTCAGGAAAGCCTGAACATCCTAAAAAATTCCCCGTTTTGCCAAATCTGATATAGAGATCTTTCTTACACTCAGGACATTTAACATTCGATTGCATAGATTTTTTGGTAATATCTTTGCCACCAAATTCAATTAAATCTTTGCGAAATTTTTCATAAAATTCGTTAAGCACCGCATCACGCTTAACATCTCCGTTTTCAATTTTATCAAGCTGTTCTTCCATATTCGCCGTAAATGTAACATTTATTATATCTGGCAAATTTTTGGAAAGCATATCACTAACAGCTCGACCAAGCTCCGTTGGCATAAATTTTTTCTTCTCTTTCTCAACATAACCACGCTTTTGAATTGTGGATAATGTTGCGGCATATGTACTTGGACGACCAATGCCCAATTTTTCAAGTTCTTTAACAAGCGAAGCTTCGGTATATCTTGGAGGTGGTTGCGTAAAGTGCTGTTTAGGATCAACTTTTTGTAACTCCAGAGAATCTTTTTCTTGTAAGCCTTTTGGAAGTTTTATAATATCTTTGTCACCCTCTTCTTCTTCAATTTGATAAACTTTTAAAAAACCATCAAATTTAAGAGTAGAACCGGTAACTCTAAACAGATATTTTCCACCTGCAATTTCAACTTGTCGGAGTGAATACTCAGCGGCAGTCATTTGGCAAGCAACAAATCGCTTCCAAATCAACTCATAAAGCTTAAGTTCATCTTTACCCATAAACTTACCGACTTGTTCCGGCGAACGAGCGACATTAATAGGCCTGATGGCTTCGTGGGCATCCTGAGCTCCCTCTTTTGAGTATGTATTCGCAGACTTTGGTAGATAATCATCTCCATACTCTTTTGTAATAAATTCACGGGTTGCAGTAAGTGCGGTATCTGAAATACGCAAAGAGTCCGTACGCATATATGTAATCAAAGCCTCGGTATCCTGCCCAATTTGCACACCTTCATACAAACGCTGTGCAACTGACATGGTTTTATCCACAGAGAAGCCTAATTTATTATAAGCATCCTGTTGCAACGTACTTGTCATAAAAGGAGGCAATGGTTTTTTTGATCGAATTGAATCGGTAATTTTTGATATAATAAACTGCTCTTTACTTAAACCCTGAACAGCTTTTTCAGTCTCTTCTTTGGTTTTAAGCTTAATTTGTTTATCATCAATTTTTACAAGCTCGGCAATCAAAGTCTGTTTGGCATCAATTTTGAAAATCGCATGTACAGACCAGTACTCATCAGGTTTAAAGTCTTGAATGGCATGTTCACGATTGCAAACCAAAAGTAATGCAACAGATTGTACTCTACCGGCAGAAAGACCTTTTTTTATCTTTCGCCACAAAATTGGAGAGACTTCATATCCCACCCAACGGTCAAGAACTCTGCGGGCCTGCTGAGCCTCAACCTTTTTCATATCAACTTCAGATTTATGCCCAATTGCTTCAATAATTGCGGGCTTTGTAATTTCGTTAAAAGTGATTCTATAAATTTTGGCATCATCTGCAAAGACTTTTTCTATCTCCTGACCAATGTGCCAGGAAATTATCTCTCCTTCACGGTCAGGATCTGATGCGAGATAAACTTCGCTAGAATTTTTGGCCTGCTTACAGATATCATTAATAACTTGAGATTTATCTTTCAAAACCTCATATTCAAGTCCAATTTTGTGAGTTTTTTCATCGATCTCAACGCCAGTCTTGCTCGGTGGCAAATCTTTGACATGGCCAAAGGTCGACATAATCTTATAGTCTTTACCCAAAAATTTAGATATCGTCTTAATTTTTGCTGGAGACTCTACTATTATCAGTTTAGGTCCATCTGGATTCATAGTTTTTTTACTCTTTTTTACCATTTTTGCCCCCCAGCAAATTAGCTAAATAATTTACAAGCCGAAACTTCAACCCGTAAGTTTTTCTTTTTTACCAGCTACAAAATTTTTGTCAAAGTTTTTCTTAAACTTATCATCATAAGCCTAATCATAATATTGCCAACTTGTCAATATGCAATGTTTTTATTCGATTTTATCAATTGAATACAAGAAGAAGCAAAATACACAAGCAAGATATACGTTATACTATTGGTACACATAACTTTCATGATTTGTTATTCGGACAAAAAATTAAAGAAACCATTGACATGGCTACCAACAAAATTCTAAAAAGATTGTATCTTCAGCGCCAAACAATAAGCCACTTATAAAAATTTATCGAAAGAACTAAATATGCTTAAAAATATGTTCTGTTGCCCAGCCAAGCAATTTATAATTTTTTTTATTGGCATATTAATATTTAATAATCAAACAATCAGCCCGGTTGATATAAGTAGCATAAAAGACACTTATTCCATATTATCCGATGATTTTAAGCATTGCTCGCCAATCCACGGAGCTGTATGGGCTGAGACTCAACTTTTAAAAAAGTGTTATAAACAAATGAAACCCAAACCTGAAGTTTCAGATGCTACAATCGTTTTGATAAATGAGCTATTCCATCTAATAGGAGACACATTTAGCGTAACAAACAACAAAGGTATGCCAGCAAAATATTTTTCACCTAAAATAATAGGCTTAATAATAGGAACAATAGAACAAAATAAAAATCCAAAAGCTCTGTCTAAAAGTATCCAAGATCTAATAAACGGTAACAAAGACTTTATCGCGTCAAATGAAGCTGTAAAAAAAAGCCCACCAATAATAAAAGATCATGAACGAATAATAAAAGATCGTGTCAAAAAACTAGCAACTGCTATTTCAAAATCACTTTGCGAATGCGGCTTTATTAAAGACAAAGATATACCCGTTTCTTATCCGCCATACACAACACATACAATTCTTCTAGGTTTTTTATATAAACTATCCACAAGCAAAAACGACTTCCGCGCTTATTTTGAACAATTGCAAGCAACAATAACCTCAAAAAGTATATTTACTACCGAAGGTAAAAAAATCTTTGAAAAAACAGATTGGAACGCCAACGTTTTCGACAAAAACCAAGTAGATTCAATAATTAATATCTGCTCAGATGAAAGCAAAAAACTCCAAACAGATAAAACAATACCTGAATTTTTTAAGAACCAATTTGAAGCAGTTGTTTTTGCCGAAATAATAAAACAGTTTTACCAGCAATCATTACCACAAGTAATAGATGATAGTAGCGCTGATTTTGATACACTTTTTGAAAATAACGGAAAAAACATAGCCGTTGGTTTTGGCGATTGCACCGAAACTACAATAAGAAATTTATGTAATTTTATTTTATATAATCAAGACGAAGGAAAATTCATTCCAATCAAAACCGAAAGTTTAAATCCATCCCAAGAGTTATTAGACTTTTATCAAGGAGAAAATGCCGATGCCACCAAACACACAAATCCGGATAAACATGGGCCCTGGAGTAATTTGATGCAAAATATTCCAGGAGTTATTTATGCCCAAATAATCTCCAAAACTGATCCTGAAAACGAACATTATGAAACTGATCATAATATATTGAGAGACTATGGAAAACCATGCTACGTATTACTTACACAAGAAGAGCTAAAAAAAATTGATCAAAGCAAAATATCAAAAACGGAGGAAAATCAAACCCCTGATGGGTCATCTCAGGATGGGAGGCCCTACTCTGCAACCTTCATGGAACAGACTTGCAAAGTTATGGTTGGTATCGAAGAAGATTATATAGTTGCCGGTCCCGACCAGTACATAGCTTACGCACTGTGGCCAAGCTTAAAAAATATTATCATTTTGCTAAACCGTCTTTTTGGGCTTAAGTTATATGAAGACCCGCTTACCCCATTCAAAGATGAAAAATTTTGTTCAAAATACTTTCCAATTATGTGTGAAAAGTTTGGATGGACTTATTCTGGTCCAAGCATACCTTCCGGCACTAGGCAAGTAAACCTCGACACTGCATACTTTAACTGGAATAAGTACGTTTTTCACAGCGATAACTCAGGCAATAATATTCACATAAGCTTAACTCGTAATTCAAAAGCTAAATGGGATATTAATATATGCAAGTCACATTCAGAAATAAAAAACGTTAAAGGCTCTGACGATGGATCCGGCAAAGATAAAGTATCAGGCAAATATAGACCAATATTATTTGATGCTTTTCCGAAGTCCCAAGAATCTATAATTCTGTATGATTTACTAGCATTGTACGCACCAAAAACAATCGATCTTAAAAATCTATTTAAAAGTGAAACAATAAGCGAAATTAGAAAAAAATACTTACGTATTTTGACAGGTAGTCCTGACACCGGTAGCTCGGCTGAAAGCGAAGACGAAAATCCATTAAATTTAAAACTTCAAAAGCTAAAGGACTCGTTATTTAATCTAAAAAGCAACCTTGAATCATTAAAAACAAAATTGGAAGCACTAAAATCAACAATCAAGAATTAGCACGCAAGCAAAAAGCTTTAACCAAATTATTAAAGTTTATAGCTCAGAGTTAAAATTATTGGAATAAATTACTCAAATCCGTGAATATCAATCTCTTTGATTAATTCCGATGATCCTGACTTGATAATTTTACCAGCCTTCATAATATGAACAAAATCAGGGGCCAAGTGTTCGAGAAGTCTTGGGTTGTGAGTTATTACCAAAAAAGCAGAATCTTTTTGATTTTGGCGAATTTGATTGATCTGGGTGCATATTATCTTGATAGCATCAAGATCAAGCCCTGAGTCAATTTCATCAAGAATCGCTAACTTGGGTTGCAAGACAGCCATTTGCAAAATCTCGGCTTTCTTTTTTTCCCCTCCGGAAAATCCAACATTTGTGGCACGTTCAACCAAAATTGGGTCGACTTTTAATTCCTGGATTTTTTGATCTAGAAGTTTATTAAATTCATTTAATCGAAGCTGTTTTGAAGTGTTATCATAAATTTGATTATATGCCTGACGAAGTAGCTGCTTTAGTGGAACTCCTTCGATTTCACTTGGATTTTGCAAGGCTAAAAACAGACCAAGTTTGGCGCGATCGTTAGGCTTAAGCGTATTAATAAGTTGTCCACAAAAGTAAATTTGCCCCTCTTGAATGTGGTATCTGGGATGTCCCATTAGAGTCAAGGAGAATGAACTTTTACCTGAGCCATTTTGGCCCATGATAACATGAGTTTCCCCTGGATTAATTTGTAAATCAATCCCGTTTAATATATCTTTTTCGTCGATATTTACTTTTAAATTTTTAACGATTAATAATGCATCCATTGAAATTGTCATATAGCCTTAGCTTGTGTTTTAAATTAAATCTCTTGATATAAAATTTATTATAGTTAAAAGCCTATAGAAATTAGAGTTTTTTTGCAATAGCGCAGGAGAAGAGCCAAAGACCCTTCTCCTGCTATAACTTCCAGTTTTTTCTATAAAATACTCTTAAATAAACTCAACTATTACTTGTCATCGTGATGATGACGTTTATGTTTTCTATCATCACCAGATTCATGCCCAATGATACCACCAGCAGTACCACCAACAACAGCACCAATTGCAGCTCCACCTCCACCGCCAGCGGCTCCACCGATTGCAGCACCCGTACCAGCACCAATCAAAACTCCGGTAACGGTTTTTTCTTCCTTTGTACATCCGGAGAATGAAACCATTGCCCCTAGAGCAAATGTAGCCAATAATAGCTTAATTGCCGTTTTCATAATACCCTCCCTAAAAAATCCCATTTGAACTATCAACTGTTTTTATTTTACTTGAAAACAAATCCAATCGTGAAGAGTTTAATAAAAGAAAGAGCGGGAGGCCTGAATCTTCAGGCCTCCCGCTCTACAAATTATTAGCTAAATATAAAAGTAATTATTAAGTTAACATTAGCAAGTTAGCATTAGCTAATTTTTCTTAAAAAGCTAATTCTTATTAAACTCGTCCGCTAAGCTTAACTCTTGGACAGTATGGACAGAATCTATAACCACACTGCACTTCAAATTTAGTTCCACATTCTCTGCAGTATCTATATCTAATCAAGTTTCCACCGCATTTTGGACAGCTTTGTGCTCCAAGTAAAGTAACTTTCTTCCCACAATCTTGACACCATCTGTCAAAAGTGTGCTTCAAAATTTCATTTTCTTCTCTAAGCTGTTGTATTTTGCGCTCTCTGTGGGCATCTTTTTGCTGTTTTATAATACGTTCTTCGCGTTCTTCTTCTTTATCAACATCTTTTCCTACTTCACGTCCAAGCAGGTTTCCAACAAGTCCGCCAATTACCGCACCTGTCACTTTATCATGCCGACCTGCTACGGCGGTTCCGATTAAAGCACCTGATGCCGCACCAAAAGTGCCGCCTGCTGATTCATGTTTACCACAACCAGAAAAGAGTTGAAGTAATACCACTGACAGTATAAATAATGATCCAAACTTAACCAATTTACTGTATTTGAAACTACACATGTAAAAATCTTTTTGCATAAAAGTCCTTTTGTTACTTTTCGCTAGTGCAATTATTATTAACACTCTTCGTATCCACTTGTTTAAGATCTTTTTTTAGATCATTCGTTTTTATGTCTTTTTCATTTTTTCTTTTTTTCTTATAGGCAAAGTGGTTTACAAGCACACTACCAAGAGTTGTTACTGCGCCATATGCTATTGAAATAGCACCACCACCCATAGCAACTGATGCGGCAGTTCCTGCAATACCTCCAACAACGGCTCCTACCATAGCACCCTTTTTCTTATCTTTTGATAAGGAAGCTCCAACTGTACTACCAATTGACGTTCCTAAAACAGTAGTAAAAATAGATTTACTGTCTTTACTACATCCTGCACAAAGTGCAATTACAAAAAAAAGAACAATAAATTTTCTAATACCGAACAAAAATCTCAAAATAACCATTATAACCCCCACTTAAAATATATAACCCCATTTAAATAAACTTAAATAACCTCCACGGCTTTTTGGCTTATCCAACCGATCTGTCCATTTATTTTAATTTTATAGAATCCATTTGAAGTCTTTTGAATTATGACCTCTTTGGCCTCGCTCACAAAACTCAATACCTGGTAGTTATCACCTGGACCGGATAAAAGCTTTGCGTTATCAGTTATTACTATTCCAAATTGTTTATATTCAAAATTGTATTTACTAACTAACATTAAACCAGAAATGGCTATAAATGTAAACAGCATGGCCGCCAGAAGCCTCTTTCGCAACCTAAATAATTTTCGAATGAACACAAAAAGGAATATCCATAATATTAAAAATACAATTTGAAAGAAAAATAAAGGAGTTGCGCGAATAAATGAAATTATTTGTATTTTTAAATTTTTTAAATTTTTAAATACAGCTTCAGTTTTTTTATCTTTTTTCCCAGTTTTTTGCGCCTTAATCTTCTCTTTTACCATTTTAATATTACTCAAAAGCTCAGACCTATCAGAAAATCCCCAATATTTTTCCGCTCGTCGCCAGTATAGATGTGCAAATCCAAACCTATTAAGTTTGTAAGCACAGTTACCTAAATTGTAGTTTACAACTGCATTTTTATCTTGAATTTTTTTATACAATTCCATTGCTAATTCATACTGACCATCTTTGTAAAGACTGTTCGCTTTATCAAAAATCGCCTTATTATCAAGTTGTTCTTTCTTTGCGTTTAAACAAACAGATAACAAAAATACCACCAAAAAACCCGTAAAAATCTTTAACCGCTTACTTTTCATTTATATATCCTTAATGTTTAAGCTTAATAATTAAGCATCTTTATTTGTTAATAACACAATCCAATACTGCCCTTTTTTAAATAAATTAGAGCCCTGCACTTCATCAATTTTCTGTCTTGGTGTAATGAAGTGCAAACTAGCGCACTCATTTAAATAATCAGTAAAATCATTTGTTTTTTTGAAATCCCATCCCAAATCTAAAAGTTTTTGCTCAATCAAATCTGCTGTAATTAATTGTGTTGTAAGATCGAATTTTGCAGCCAGCAGATTTAAAAACAATCCATATATTTGTTCCGGTTTATTTTTATTAACCAAAAGTTCAAACTCTTTTTGAAATTTTGAAAGTGCTGCTTTCTTAGAAAACAACTTAAAAGCTTTATTATCACGACAGACAGCAAGAACCCTTCTATATGGACTCAAAATAATAATCCCTGGAAATAGAAGCAAAATAAAATATATCCAAAATGGAATTTGCATATTATTTGGATCACTTGACTTGAAGTCTTCTTCAATAAAACCTATGTCTTTAGATATCGGAGATTTTTTCTCCTGATGCTGTTGATCTAACTGTTGGGCTTCTTGCTGATATGATGGGAATATTGGTTGCTGAACAGTCTCACCTGCAGGCTGTTTTATTGACAACACAATCTCTTCTGTTTTTAATGTTTTATAAGATTTAGAATTCGTATCAAAATATGTAAAACTTTGTGACGGAATTTTTACATCACCCGCAGATGAAACCTGAATAACATATTCAAATCTCTTTTTGCCACCGAATGCGCCCAAAGACTCGTCTGCCGTAAAATCGTTTTTGGACTCATAATTTTTTATAAAATCAGGCATCACAAGCTTTGGTGTTGATATTTGATCAAAATTTCCGGATCCACAAACTTCCAAGGTCAGCTTAATAGCCTCGTTAACCAAAGCCGACTGTTTATCAACAGAGATCGTAAACGTCTTAAACATACCAATTCCATCAACACTTCCATCTGTATTAGGCAATGACTTGATATCTAACTTAAGGCTATTACTCTGGGACTGCTTTTGTTGAAGTTGCATTTGACCAAAAAGACCGCTTAAAAAATCATCCCCAAATATTCCATTTTGGTTCCGTTTAGTTTTAATCTTAACTTGATAAACTGCTGTTGCAGGATTTATTACCTTATTTCCTGGCTGCAGTGAAACTAAAGCAAATTTTTGCTCCACAATCTCAATAGGTTTATTATTTCTAAGTTCTTGGTGATTTTGTTGCTGTCCGAAAGGCTTGAAGGAAAATCCAGGGAAATTCATTTTATCTTTAAGCCTAATACCGTAAATTTGGTCATAAATCATTATTTTTAAAGTTACAATAAACATTTCCCCTTGGAAATAAGTCTTTTTATCAGATAAAAGTTCACAAATAACTTCTTGATCTTCTTGTTGTTTTTTCAAATTTTTACCTGATGCCGTTTTTATTTTCGATGAATCTTGAGGCTGGTTTATTACTCGAAACTGAACGGTGTTTGATTTAATGGTCGTTCCATTGTTTTCCGACTGTACCGGTCCTATTGTTAAAGCACCTTCTTGACCAGCAACAACATCCAGGATGATGGTTTGTTCGGATGAAACAGCCCCATTAAAATCGCTTTGGCTATTCATCTGTGATTCACCAAGCACTTTTAATTTATCCAGTCCAGAAATCTGCAAAGATCCTCCCTCTCCATTTTTTACAATCACTTTTAATTGAAATGGAGTTCCTACAAAAACTGTAGGCTGTGCTGTTTTTTCATTCTCCAGCATCAAATTTTGAACATCGCTCAACTCCAAGACTAAATCAGTAGCAATTAATCCTGAAGTTACCGCAAAAATAAGCACAACTATTTGAATTAATTTTATTTTCATAATTAGATCCTCATATTTCCCCAAACCCTTATTTATTACCAAGGCTTTTGCCCGGATTGCAATGGCTTTTGGTCTTTGGTCTGTCTTTGAATAATTAATTTTTGTAAACCATCTTCATCACTTTGTAAATTTTCAAGCATTAATCGCATTGATTTCTCTTCAGCGGATTCTTTCTGTGTCTCTTGCCCTGCAGCCTCTTGCGTTTGTATTTGTTGAGCTTGAGCCTTTTGATCAGAAGATTCTTTTGATTGTTGTAACTCTTTTTGCTCAGCAGACTTAGCCTGATCTTGTTCTTTTTCTTGCCCGGACGATTCTTTTTGAGATTTGTCGTGCTGATTATCTTGTTTATTTTCCCCTGACTGATTCTGTTTTCTTTCATCTTCAGATGATTTATCTTGAGATTTATCTTGCTGACCATCCTGTTTTTGCTGCTGATCTTGTTGATCTTGTTTAGATTTTTCACCTTCTTGCTGATCTTTTTGGTTCTGATTCTGCTTTTGCTGAGGCTGTTTTTTCATTAATTTTTCTACTAAATCTTTTGCTTTTTTTAAATTTGTTTTTGCATGCTCATGTTGCTTATTTGACTCCAAAAGACTTTCATAATTTTTCACTGCAGATTTTGCGTTATCAATTGCAACAACAAGTTTATCATGCTCTATTTTTGTGCTTTCACTTTCCCAGTTTGCAGGCAAACAAGACAACGCATTTTTATAACAGCTGTTGGCAAGATTAAAATACGAAAACTCTTTTAATTTCTTATTTTGTGCATTATTGACAGCTCTTTCAAAGTTATTTTTAGCGGCTTCGTATTTACGAGTTTGATATAGAGCAACCCCAAGGTTATAGTTGATATATGGATCATTTGGACTATTTATCTGTTCAATTGCCAAATCATTAACATTTTCTTCAGGTGTTTTTTTATCATATCCACTAAATAATCCAGGATAAATTTTAGAAAATGTTAACAAAAATAAAATCAGTAATTTATTGCAACACAAAACTTTTTTCATAATGCTTCCAGTTTATTTTTTAACGTTAATTTTTAAAGTATAAAATCAATCAAAAGCAATAGCCAGGCAAAACCCAAAAACCATGGGTATTGATCGTGAAACAATGAGAGCTGTTTGTCTGCAAACTTTTCTTTCTCAAAACCTTTTACTATTGTTACAAGTTGGTCGACATCAGCATCTTGATATGTAGCTCTAATATATACACCATTTAAGGCTTGCGTAACTTCTCTTAATTTTTCTTCGTTAAGTTTTGTCGTAACAATTTGCCCACTTTCATCAGTCTGGTGCCCCACCTGCTTTCCAAAATTATCTAATACAGGAATTGGTGCTCCTTCCGGAGTTCCAACACCTAAGGCAAACAACCGTATATTATTGCTTGCAGCCAAAGACTTGATATTACTCAAATTCGTAGAAAAATCTTCTCCGTCAGTTATGATTGCAACAAGTTTATTCTTGCGATCCGGAATCTGCGAATAAACATTCAATGCTTTTTGTAAAGCAGATTCAATAGAAGTAGTCCCGGAAGCAATTGATTCAACATCAATATTCTTGAGATACATCAAAAATGCCGCATGATCTATCGTTAAAGGACACTGTAAAAAAGCAGTACCAGAAAAAATAATTAAACCAACTCGGTCGGCACCTAATTTTGAAACCAAATCTCTGATTTTCAATTTCGCAAATTCTAATCTATTCGGCTTTAAATCTTTAGCTAACATACTGCGAGACACATCTAGCAATATTAATAAATCACGCCCCTCTTGTACTAAATTCTGCTCTTTTTTTCCCCATTGCGGCTGAAGTATCGCCAAAAATATTGCTAAAATCGCCGTACATAAAAAGAACGTTTTCAGTTTTAATTTAATTTGTGAAAATCCTGGGAAAACCGTATTTTTTTGTGACTTATGATAAAGCTGCAAGCTTTTATTTTTTACTTTGAAATAATTTCTAATTATTAGAACACAAAAAAACAAAAATATCGGGAAATAAACAATTTTATCGATTCCTGCCCAGTGTATTCCAAAAGTGTTTATCATATTATAGCCCTCGCCAAATCAAGAATCTTAATAAAAATTCTATCCCTAATAATGCCAAAATTATCCAAATAAAAGTTAAAAAGGCCTCATAGAAATTATGAAATAACTCACTTTCAATTTTTGTTTTCTCAAGTTTATCAATAGTATCATATGCCAGTCGCATCTCTTTTGAATTTCCGGCCCTAAAGAATTGCCCCCCTGTTTTTTGCGCAATATCTTTCAACAATTGAACATTTAAACTGTATTCAGGAACCTGCTGCCAACCAAAAATCGGATGATTGACAAAACAACCCTTCTCATTTCCAATTCCAATAGTATAAATTTTTATATTAAACTGTTTTGCCATTTCAATTGCAACATCGGGCTCAATTTTTTCCTGCGGAGATGGAGCTCCATCTGTTAGTATGATAACAATTTTGCTTTTGGCTTGTGAATTACGCAAACGATTTATTGCAGTAGCAAGTCCAGTGCCAAGCCAAGTACCGTCATAATCAATTTCACCAAGCTGTATATTCCCAATAATTTCTTTTAAAACCGTTTTATCAAGAGTCAAAGGACAGCGTGATATGACCTCCGCCGCAAACATTACAACACCGACAGGATCATTTGGTCGTTTTTCAACAAATCTAATGGCCTCGGTCTTGGCGACTTCAATTCGCGGTTTACGCTCTGATATATCATCAATACATTCCATGCTACCTGAAACATCTATTGCCAAAACAATATCAACTCCCTCAACATTAACTTTGGATCTTTCATCAACCCATTGGGGTCGCATTATCAAAAATAATAACCCAGCCAAAGTGGTTATGCGAAGGATCATTAGTATTTTTTTAAAAAAATTTGATCTTATAAAATTTGAACCTAAAAATATTCTTATTGCAGGATACTTGTAAACAGGTGATTTATAAAATTTAAATCGATATAAAATTGCTAAAATAAAGATTGGAATAAGTACATAAATCAGTTGAAAATAAGCCAACCTTAAAAACATGATCTACTCTTTCTGTAATTTTTCCAGTTCCACTCTGAACCAACCCTGAACATGCTTGATAAATTCATCACGTGTTGCAAACGATGAACGCATGATTGGTTTGCCTATACTAATTTTAGCGACTCCAAAATCATAATCAAGGCAGATACTATTTTTAGGAAAAATTTTATGGAATCCATAAATTGCAATTGGTACAACGGGACGATTTAATTTTTCTGCAAAAATCGTAAAACCAGGGAAAAAATCGTGAATTTGTCCATCATCATAACGCCTCCCTTCAGGGAAAAGTACCAAGTGCCTTTTTTTATCCTGAGTCAATGCAACCGCATCAGAGATAACCCTTTTTAGCATTATTGAGCTTTCTCGATTAGCAATTACATGCATCCTTCTTAATATAAATCCAAAAAATGGAATTTTTGTATAAGAAATCTTGCTAATCCAAATTTTAGGTTGATCTTTTAAAATCACTTCAACAATTGGAATATCCAAACTTGATGTATGATTCATAACATAAATTGCCGGGTCATGTGAAAAATAAAGTAAGTTTTCTTTGCCTCGTATCTCGTATTTTACCGAGCCGAAAAAGAAAAGTAATCTGGAACACGTACTTATTAACTTATGGAAAAGTCTACTATCATAACGATATGACTTTGGTAACATCGCAATGGGAAAACAAAATATAGTTGTTACGGTAATAGTTATTGTGCCAAAAACATAAGCAATAACCGATCTAATCAATTTCATTTTCTTCGTGCTCAAAAATACTCTTGCTATAAAATATGTTTCTATTTTTATCATAAAACAAAAATAAAATGCATAACCAGAAAATTTCACCTAGCGTTTTTACATATTTTACAAAAATTAGTCGAAACTCCGGAAATCGTGAATTGATTGGCTGGAATAACTGAGATGAATCGCTATCTAAAAGTAAAAAGTCATAAATTCCATATCCCGAAAATTTCATTAAATAGCCAAGACCAACTAACAATCCAAAAAATATTAAAAATACAGGCATATTGTAAAAAATAAGATTTGCAACTTTTTCGATACAAGCAATAAAATCTGTAAATTTGCCGGGTGAATCAAACCAATAAAAAATCATAAGCATTTCAAATATTTGGAATATGATTTTAAAAACCCAGTGCACTGTCGGGAATTGAGTTATGCCCAAAATTATCAACAATGCAAAAAAGATCAGTTGTAATATCATAAAAATAAATAACCCGTTTATATATTTAAAAAACATGTTTTTTAAATATGTTTTTGCATCCAACTGATCTTCACGGCTACAAATTAAAATTATGATAGCACTATAAATTATAAACCAATTAAAATTCGTAATTTCAACTAAAAATGTAAGGCCTATCCCTGTGTTTATTTTTTTTGCCATTGCCTCTGCCAAAATTGCTGTTAAAAACAGATCTGCAACAAAAAACCAACGCATGGCAAAAACTGCGTTTTTTACGACACTTATATAATTTTTTACTACATCAATTAATCCAGATTTAATTCTGTTGGGCAAAAAAGTCGCCAAGGATTTTTTCCATGCCTGCAAAACTTGTTGTATCATGATTTATTTTGCTCCAAACAGATCTGGATATGCATGCTTAAATCTTAGGTATAATATTGATAAAAATGAAAGCTGCATAAAACGTAAAATTATTAAAATAAAATTTGATGAGCAAGTTAACACAATTTGCAATGCACTTACATGTCGGACTTCTACAGGCTCAAACAACATTCCGGAGCTGTGAAAAAAAATCACACAAACAATTCCCATTGACACTAGCCATAAGGTTAAATCTATTATTAATGCCGTTGCTGGAAAATAGAAAAAAAATGAAAATCCATTTTTAATTGAATTTATTAATCCCATAAAATTAATACGCGAATCCATATAAAAAAATGTACTGATAATAAGAATTGTCCCGATGATAATAAAATCGTATGGAAGTAAGATTAACAATGCCCACGGAATAGCTCTGAAATACTGCCAAAAATAAAACATATCCTTACGCTCTGTTGATGCTCTACTGCAAAGTATGTAAGCAAAAAATACAACGCAGTGTGTTAACCGTATACGCAAAGAGCTGTAGGTATTCATCTGTATATTTGAAATAAAAAGATTTGAAATCTCAACTAAACCTAACCACCAAAAATACTTTAGGAATAACTTCATTGAGCGAATAAAATTGTTTAGTGATGCAAGCACTATCAACTTAAACTGCCCCCAGGCAAAAATTCCAAGCGACTCTTTCCAATATTTTAAAAGTTTTTGGGAATCCATAGCTCTCCAAGTTTAAAATTATCCAGAATAATCAAATCTGACATACAGAATAGCTTAAAACAAATTGCAGAAATCTCAAACTTTGTTAATAAAAATCATAGGATTGTGCTATATATCGAATAACTTGCAAATAAAACTTAAGGCCGTAAGTTTACGGCTATTCCACGGCATATTAAAAGCCACGAATTAATTTAATTTTGCGCCCATGCTGAACATTTATTATGCTGCGCAACACTGTCATCAACTATTTTGATAAAATTATCAGCTTGAGCCACGTTTTTGCCTGAACTTATAGTCGAAACCTTAAGCTCTGTAACCATTTTTTCAATATCTCGTCCGGAAAATCCGTCAATTTTTTGAGCTAATTTTTTATTCAACTCTTGGTTGATATCATCAGCCAAAGACATTGTTTGCTCTTTGGATTTGCCATTTATATTGATTTTAAATGTCCCATTCTTAATATACTTATCAAGATAAAGCTTCAGCATTGCTTCGCGCTGCTCAAGTCCAGGTAGTGGAATTTCTATTTTTTGATCAACTCGGCTCAAAACGGCAGGATCCAAATCTTCAGGATGGTTTGTAGCCAAGATTAACATATATTTTTCAGAGCTTGAATTTGTGCGAGAAAGAAATGCATCCACAAGCGCTATCCTAAATGTATCCAAGCCTTTTCTATTTCTCAAAAACGAATCCGCCTCATCAAAAAGAATAATCAAGCCTCGCTTACCATTTTCTGCCCAATCAAAAATCTCGTGCAACTTTTGAATCGCAAGTTGTTCAGAGTACTGCAATAACCCTGCGCCCTTTATAATTGCATAATTCATACCACTCTTACGTGCAATAATTCGCGCAATCATTGTTTTACCTGTACCGGGCTTTCCATATAAAATCATGTGTCTGTATGGAATACCCCATTCATGGGTTTTTTGAGTTTCATCAGCCAAACGTGTTATTTTTTGTTTTATATCAGGTGCTAAAATCACATCATCAAGTGTAAATTTATGTTCAGCAGGAAGTTTGGTTATTCCAAGCTTTAATTTTACCTGTTCATTTAGGCTTTTAATTGAAGTTTCTTGAACTAGAGATGGAATACTTACAAATGATTCCAAGTACTTAAAGCCAAACTCAAAGCCATAATAACTTGCAAATACTCCTGCCGAAACGGCGGTTAGCAAAACGCCATAACGAATCATAGCGTCTTTTTCAAGAGCCAAACGCATACGTTCCAAAGCACCTTCATTTTTAACTGCTTGAGTTGCAACTGCCGTTGCAACCTGTGTTCTTCTGATAGCCTCTTCCTGTTGCTTGGCCAAAATCATCTGCCATCCACCTTTTAAAGCATCTTGAATATTGTTATTCCAAACTTCACCGGTTTTTTCAGCTTTTTCAATATCAGATTCAAGCTTTTTCATTCGCGCATCAACATTTTCTACTCGAACTTGAAACTCAAGATCTCCAATTGCGCCCTGCTCTTTTTTCTTTACAAGCATAATCTTTTCTTGCTCCAAGGCAGTACGTTTACGATCAAAAGCCTCTCGTGTATCACGCGAAATTTCATCAAGAACTTTCGCCGTTTCTACCGCTACTTTTGCAGCATCATCAAGTTTTATATTAAAACCACCAATATTAAAGGCTGCTACATCGGACGATTTTACTGCATAAACTTGTGTATTTAATAAAAATATATTTAATAAAAAAGAAAAGATTATAAACAAAAACATTAACTTACTTTCGTGCTAGCGTTATTACCCGTGTTTTGACTCATGTTATAAACCCACACACTAAGCTTAAAAATAGCTGGGGTTAACAGAGCCATATTTAATAGAACCTGCCACTGCGCAAAATGTTTGCGTTTATTAGACTCCCAAAATGCAAATGAGCATTGTTGCATACTTTCCAAAATATGCTCAATCTCTTTTTCTGATACTTTTTGTTTTTCCAAATCGTTGCTGGATAATTTTTCTAAAACAGATATTAAGTTCTTTCTGTTTGAAACCAGATAACTAAAAAGTATTGGCTTATAAATATTCTTGTTTGCCCACCAAACAAAGACACTTGCAAAGGCAATGCGCCGGGCCAAGTCAAATTTATTACCCATAACCCATCCAGGAATGATCTCGTATTCACACAAAAATGATGTTGCAATATCCAGAACGGTAGTTTGAACTAAATCAAAATCAAGTCCAGCTAAAGATTTACCATTTAAAAATTCCGTCAATGAATGATCAATTGGAGCCTTATTTTTATTGCAAAGAATATTAGCAAACGCAAAATCTACTAAATTCTGTTTAAACATAGAATTTAAGCAATAATAATTTTGTGCACGATAAATTACGTTTGTTGATGCGACAAATACTGCTATTGCTTGAAAATATTTAAGCCTACTGGTACGCACAACTTTACCAACAATATTTTCTATTTCTAGCGCATATTTCTCCGCTTCTTCGCCATTTTTTTGCGCAATTGATATATCAAAACTTTTAAGTATTTCCAAAAATTCTTTTGGCTCTTGCAAACAAATGTCTCTTAATGAAGTTTGCATAGAGTTGCAAAGCATTTTAAAAAAAATAAAATCTACAATCCACTGACTTGAGACAGCAAGCAGCAACATCCAATCTCTATTGCAAATGTTTATTTGAATTCCATTTTCATTAATTGGCAAATTTACGCCAACAAGAACCTTACGGTTAAACTGTTCTTGTTGTTCAATGCGATTTTTTTCTTTATTTAAAATTTTGTCTGTAAATTCGGATGCTGAGTATTTTTCACTGAGCTCATCACAACGCACCAAAAACTCTGGCTGAGTATATTTTTCGCAAAGCGTATCATAATATTCCAGCCTTGGAGCTAAATTTGCAGCAAATAGAAATATGGTTGATAAATTTACCCATAAAAAAACTGTCATCAACCAAAAAAAATATAGTATTACTTTTTTATTCTTTAAAGCACACACAATAAATCCATCCCACCCAAAACTCACTCAAAAAAACAGTGAAAGATTATGGTAGCATAGAATACCTTAAATTCAATGAATATCACTTAGAATTCAACAAAAAAGGCCCTTGTAAAATTACAAAGGCCTTTTGAATAAGACATAATTCTAACTGAATTTTTACCTATTTATTCATTCATAAAGTACGCCGCATACGACTTTAGAAGTCCCTCTCTTCCCGTCCCAGTCTTTGCCAAAAATGCAAGAGAACTAAAGCAAAAGACAAGAAACAACACGAAAAATAGAAATTTCTTCATGAAAAACTCCCTTAAAACTTATTCCGGGAATTAGCTGCCCTTCTTCCTATGTATCATTGCCGCAATACCTACTCCAAATAATGCAAGAAGTAACGCTGCTATAATTCCAAGAACAATAAATGTAAGCATACTTTTATACTCATTTTCACGTTGTTCAGACTTGATACGTTGTTCTTCTATTTTGCGCTCTAATTCTTTTTGTTCAAGCTTTCTTTCCAACTGGCTCACTTTTTCTTGATCACGTTCACGCTGCTCTTGCTCAAGTTTCTCTTCAACTCGATCACTTCTGTCCGATCTAGCGGATGCATGCCCAATCATCGTTCCTACAGCAAGCCCACCCAGAGCTCCCGCAACTGCAGCACCACCTTCATGCCCACATTTTACAGGTGAAACTAAAGCCAAAGCTGTAATTAATGCCAAAACTTTCTTTTCCATAAATCCCCCCTAAACATAACCCTACCCAAACATGCTTAATTTTGGTTTCCCTTGTCTTTTATATTACGAGGGTGTAGAAATATTAGTCAATAATTATAAATTAAGCAGATCTTTACAAAGTAAAAAAGGAATTTTATGAAAAATGTTATACAAGCATTGATTCAAAAAGAGTTAGAACGCCAAGAAGCAACAATAAATCTTATTGCATCAGAAAATTACGCAAGTAACGACGTATTAAACGCTGCTGGATCAGTTCTAACTAATAAATATGCTGAAGGATATCCCGGCAAACGTTACTATGGCGGATGCGAAATTATTGATCAAGTCGAAAATATTGCAATAGACTTGGCAAAAAAAATATTTAACGCTGATCATGCCAACGTTCAACCACACTCAGGATCATCTGCTAATTTTGGGGTTTATTTTAGCCAACTAAAAACAGGTGACACGATTTTGGGAATGAATCTTGCTGCAGGTGGACATTTAACCCATGGCCACAAAATAAACTTCTCCGGATCAATTTTTAACGCAATTGGTTATGGAGTTAACAAAGAAACGGAAGAGCTTGATTATGAAGAGATAGACCAGCTTGCAAGCAAACACAATCCAAAACTTATTATCGCGGGCACATCAGCCTATTCAAGGCTTATTGACTATAAACGGCTTGAAGAGATTGCAAAAAAACATAATGCTAAACTTTTGATCGACATGGCTCATATTGCGGGATTAATTGCAGCCAAGCTTATTCCAAGCCCAGTACCTCATTCAGATTTTGTAAGCACCACCACACATAAAACATTGCGCGGCCCACGAGGTGGAATGATTTTATGTAAACAACAACATGCCGCACAGATAGATAAAGCAATTATGCCCGGCATTCAAGGCGGACCTCTAATGCACATCATTGCAGCAAAAGCAGTGGCCTTTGAAGAGGCTTTAAAACCTGAATTCAAAACATATCAAGAACAGGTAATCAAAAATGCAAAAACCATGGCAAAAGCTTTTGCCGATCTTGGTTATAGAATTATTTCCGGCGGAACCGACACCCACCTATTTTTAGTTGATATTAAGAGTCATAAAGATTTTGGCAGTCAAATTTCCGGGCGAGATGTCGAAACGTTATTACAAACACATTGCAATATTATTTTAAATCGAAACATGATCCCGTTCGATACACAAAGCCCAACAAATCCAAGCGGAATACGCGTAGGCACACCTGCGGTTACAACCCGAGGTTTTAAAGAAAATGATATTATACAAGTAGTAGAATGGATTGATTTTGCAATTAAAAACAGAGAAAATGAAAACGCGCTTAAATCAATTAAAGAAAAAGTCATGAAAATTTGTAAACAAAAACCAATTTATAAAAATTAAAATTCCATAAAAAATAAAAAGGGCTGAAAAACTCAGCCCTTTTTATTTTTATAAATTTATGAAACAACAGGAACCGGCTTTTGTTTAGCCCAAGCATCAAGCTCCATCAAATAAGTTAAGAAGCCTTCAAGCTCAGAAAGTCTAATCATATTCGGCCCATCACTAAGTGCCGCTTCAGGATTGTCATGCACTTCCATAAAAAGTCCCGCAATCCCTTGCACAACAGCAGCTGCTGCAAGACTAGGAACGAAAATTCGGTCTCCACCAGAAGCCATCCCCATTCCTCCAGGTCTTTGAACTGAATGCGTTGCATCGAAAACGATTGGTTTTCCCAAAGCCTTCATGATGAAAAAATTACGATAATCTACAACCAAATTATTATAACCAAAAGTGTATCCGCGTTCGCAAATCCAAATATTTTTATTGCCTGCAGATTCAACTTTTTTAACAGCATGTTCTATTGATTCGGCTGCAAGAAACTGACCTTTTTTGATATGAATCACCTTATCAGTTTGCCCGGCAGCAATCAAAAGATCAGTCTGTCTGCAAAGAAATGCAGGAATTTGTAAAACATCTGCAAATTCTGCAGCTTTTTCTACCTGCCAACTTTCATGCACATCTGTAATAACCGGAATATCAAGCTCAGACCTAACCTTACCCAAAATTCTCAATCCATCATCAATTCCACTGCCCCGATAATTCTTTAATGATGTACGATTTGCTTTGTCGTATGAACTCTTGAATACAAACTTAAAATTAAGCTTTAAAGAAAGCTTTTTTAAAGTTTCAGCAATTTTTAGTGTGTGATATTCGCCTTCAATAACACAGGGCCCTAAAATAAAAAATAGAGGCGTCGCATTAGAAATTTGGCCCTTAAGCCATGAAAATTCTTCTCTCATAATTTTACTCCGGTTTTACTAGCCCATTTTGTTTACAAAATTCGTCTAAAAGACCATTAACAAACTTATATGCGTCTTTTTCTGCAAATAGTTTTGCTAGCTCTACTGCCTCATTGATAACTATTGATGGAATTGGATCAGGTTGTGAAAGTTCCCATAAAGCGAGTCGTAATATTAAACGCGTACAACACCCAAGACGCTCCAGTTTCCAATTTTTAAGGAAGGGAACCATTTGGGAATCAAGCTCATCACGATTATCTGCAGCACCCTGAGCCATTTTAAAAGCAAACGAATTCTTTGGAATCACCAAATTAAATCCGCGTAAATAATTATCAGATACAGATTCCAAACTAACATCGTAATCAAACCGATCAAGCGCATAAATCAGTAAAAATGAAACTATACGTTCATCTTTTCGTGAATCAAGATTTATTTGCCTTAAATAATCCTCAATTTCAAACTCAGCTGCCTGCTCTTCCTGCTCCGTTAAGCCAGACTGCTCTTGTTCCAACTCCGCATCAACCGGAGTTGAGTTAAGATCATCTGTCTTAAAATTTTCATTCATAAAACATCCACTTTTTTAAAGGCTTAGATAAAACTTAGTCAACTTTTTCAATGTATTTATCGTCTCTAGTGTCGACCTTAATCTTTTGGCCTTCATTTAAAAAGAGAGGAACTTGAATTACTAGACCGGTTTCAAGCGTAGCGGGCTTTGATCCACCCTGAGCTGTATCGCCTTTAACACCTGGAACAGTTTCTTTAATTTGCAATACCATAAAAATTGGTGGTTCAACTAAAATTGGTTTACCTTGAAAATTAATAACGTTGTATATTTCGCTATCTTTCAGATATTTTTTTACAGATGTAACATGTTCCGCATCCAAATCAACTTGTTCATAAGTTTCTTTGTCCATGAAATGATACATTTGGCCATCTGAGTACAAAAATTGCATCTCTTTGTATTCCAAATCAGGTTCTGGAAATTTTTCGGCTGATCTAAATGTCTCTTCAAGCATTCTACCAGAGATCATATTTTTCATTTTGGTACGAAGATATGTACCACCTTTTCCCGGCTTTACAAGCTGGTAATCAACAATAACCCATGGTTCATTGTTCCAAAGTATCTTTGTAAAACCTTTTTTAAAATCCGAAGTTGAAATCACAATTAAACCTTTCATTCTTCAAAATTAGCCAATAAGACGCCTTTAACCCCATTATTAATGGTAAGGCATTAACTTTAGCATAATAAATAAACAATGAAAAGATCAGATTTCAAAGCCTTTACGACACTTTCAAACAAACAAAAACACTCAATCTGAAATTTAATTTAAATATTACCCTTAAATTCAGCCACAATTTCTACAAGTTGTTCTATTATTTCTTCAACAGGAAGAATAAACTTGGCAAATGCCCCATTCATAACCAATTTTTTCGGCAATATAATAGCTGAATTTAAAATCCTACCAGCCCTACATTTATCAATATTTAACGTATAGTAAGCGGATTCAAAACAATAAACAAGTTTAACTGAAATTAAAACTCTAAGAAAAGTATCTTCCGTCATCTTTAAAATATACAAACCATGCCGCACATTCGTAACAATGGTGCCACAATCATCTTTAAAAATTGACCCATACAGTCCACCGAAAATAAACTCATCCCTTAAAATATTTATACTCGATGGCAATTCTGGAAAAACACCTAATTCTACTGAATCAATGGGCTTAATACTTTGCTTAGTATTAATAACATATTGAATATAACTGTATCCCAAACTCATACATTGCACATTTAATTGAAAAAGAAAGCCTACAAAAAGTGCTCCAAAAAGACCTTGTAACTTGGTTGCCATTGATCAATCCAGTATTAAGTAAAGTTAAAGTCCAAGAGACTTGCAATTTGGGCATATTAAACATGAACACTTACTAGCCCGATCTTTTTCAACAAGATCATCGCGTTCAACACCACATTTGGAACACTTTGCAATTCCCAAAATCTCACAGATATGTCTATTAGATAGAACTCTGCCAAAATTCATAATTAAATTATTCCCATCCGTACTAAACGCAGCAGCATTTGTAGAATAAAAACCACCAGTTAAATTTCTAAGACATTCACAATTTTTTGCATTCCACAATCTCGCAACTCCGTCTGCAACAGTTACAAGTAAATTACCACTTGGATGCCAGGATATAGCACTAATTTCTTTTACATTTTCCTGCAAAGTCACAAAACGTTCAAACCTACAATCCTCACCTTTCTCGTATATCACAATTTTATTATTTGCCCCAATAGCAAGATATTTAGAATCAGAACTCCATGAAATACACGCAGAGCATTGTCCATTCCCATTAAATTTACAAATCATCTGAACATTTTTTATTATTACATCTCCATTTTTAGTGCCATATGCAATATAGTTTCCACAGGGGCTCCACTGCAAAGATGTTATAGGAAACTGAGAAAAAGGAAGAATCTCCTGCTGAACCTCCACACTATTTAGACCCGCAATGCATACTCTATTTGACGCTGCAACAGCAATTCGGTCACCGGAACAATCAAATGTTACCATTTCAATCGGACAATCAAATATCTTCAAAGTACGAATTTTCTCTTTATTTTCCACTTTGATTATTTCCACAGAGCCATCTTGCATACCATATGCAAGATGCGTTCCTGTTGATGCATCCGGACTAAACGCTACTACACCACTTGTATTTTTAAGCTGCAAAATAGGTCCATCAATCTTCTTTGAATGAAGCTTAAATACCTGCAAATTTCCATTATTAAAAGTTAAAGCATAGTATGTACTGTTCGGACCGATTGAAATTGAAGAAATAAGCCCAATATTTCTCCTCGGACTTGTGACCTCTTCTACAGCCATGCCAACCAAAAACGAATTTTGTATAAAAACACAAAAAAATAACATTGTTATTTTCTTCAAATTAACCATCTGCTTCCTATAAAATTAGCCTAAATTATTTACAAACTTAGTTCAGAACTCTAACTCTTTCGATATAAAAAAGCAAACATTAATCAGCTCACTAAAAAATTAAAAACTAATCGATATAAATAAATTTCATGTAAAAAAACAAAATCTTGTTTAGCTGAACGATATTTTATACTCTCAAAAATCATAGCCACTATTAATCTTAATCATTGAAAGGCCGGTAAGATGAAAAAATTAAATGTAAAAAATGTTAATATTCCACTAACAGTATCCACAAAAAACAAAAAAATTTATTTAAACAATTATTTAACAGCTACAAAAAATACCGGCCGTCTTTTTTTATTCGCAGGTGATCAAAAAATTGAACATCTTAATCAAGATTTTTATGGACCAAATATCTCAATTCAAAATGCCACCCCAAAACATATGTTTGATATCGCAAGCAAAGGTAATATTGGCGTTTTTGCCACCCAGTTAGGACTGATTTCCAGATACGGCCAAGATTATCCGAAGATTAATTACATTATAAAATTAAATGCAAAATCAAATATTGTCCCAGTCGAACAAAAAGATCCTGTTAGTCTTATGCTTACAACAGTTGACGAAGTTGTAGAATTCCAAAAAAACTCAAAACTCAATATCGTTGGCGTTGGTTATACAATTTATTTGGGCAGCGAACATGAAGCTGTCATGTTAAGCCAAGCAGCACAAATCGTTTATCAGGCACATAAGCACGGATTACTTGCAATATTATGGATTTATCCACGAGGCAAATTCGTAAAAAAACAAACTTCTGCAGAAATCATTGCTGGAGCTGCGGGCGTTGGAGCTTGCCTAGGGGCAGATTTTATAAAAGTTAATCCACCCGAAGCAGACAGTATTTCACTTATGGGCAAGTTGCTAAAACAGGTAACATTAGCCGCAGGAAAATCCGGAATAATATGCTCCGGTGGAACAAAAGAAGATGCTAATTTTTTACTTGAAACACTTCATCAACAAATTCATATCGGTGGAGCAGTTGGAACGGCAATTGGCCGAAATTTACATCAACGAGATTTAAATACTGCCATAAAACTTTCAAATGCCATATCAGCAATATTATTTGAAAACGCAGACGTAAAAACAGCAAAAAACTTGCTAAAATAGTGAGGATTTTAAATGCTAAAACGAAGACTATCAGAGTATTTTAAATTTCTAAAAAGTTTGATAAAAACCAATCTCCTACTTCTAAAAGGAATGTGGAAGCTCACAAAACTACCTCAACCTGCTATCACCGTGTTTGGAGGATCAAGAGTCCCACTTGAAGGAAAAGCTGCTCAAGATGCAAGAAAAATTGGATATCTGCTTGCACGAGAAGGATTTGCTATTATAACAGGGGGTGGCCCGGGAATAATGGAATCTGCAAACATGGGTGCTGTTGAATATGTTTCAGAAAATTTAAAATTTTGTAAGTTAAATGGCGAGGAAAGATGTAAGCCTCTCTTCATATCTGCCGGAATAAATTTAATCAAGTTAAATAAAGAACGAACAAACCCTTACGTTCAAGACAATATTATTACAGGACACTTTTTTGCAAGAAAGTGGCTTTTGGTAAGATATTCTGTTGGATTTGTAGTTTTTCCAGGGGGATTTGGAACAATGGATGAACTTTTTGAGATAATCACTCTAATCCAATGTAACAGAATGTCAAAAGTTCCTATTGTTTTAATGCATAAAGATTATTGGGCTCCATTGGAATTGTGGATCAGAACAAGAGCACTTGAAAACAATTTAATAAATCCTGAAGATATAAACATTATTTCCATAACAGATAGCGTAGAAGAGGCTGTAAATATTATAACCGCCCGTAGCAGAACGCATGCAGAATCTGTGCTACAAGACGAAACTACAAAGCGCTAATCAACCCTTACCCACTCATTTCGAATTTCTTTAATTCAAAGTAACAGTACTTGTTGCAACCTCTTCCATCTGTTCTTTTTCTCTTTTCCGCTTAACCTTTTCCTCATACTTGGCCAATTCCTCTGAAACTTTATAGTATGAATCGGCTTTTATATTAACCATTCGAGGCATTGATTTTGCAAAAACAAAATCATCAAGAGGTCTAATAACACCATTCTTAACATCAGAAAGTTTTTGCTTAATCGATTGGTCAGCAGGCCTAAAGAACCAACGCTGAATTGGATCCTTGTCTTCCAAGAATGTATCATTTTTTAACAACTGATATTTGGCATAATCAAGTTTAAGTTGTGTATACTCATCAGCGGCCCCTTCAAAACGTGGTTTGATAATACTTGGCCGAATAAAAATGTAGAGATTAGACTCTGTCTGTTGTTTCTTTTTATTTTTAAAAAATATTGAACCAATTAGAGGAATATCTCCAAAAATCGGTGTCTTATATGTGTTCTCAGTATCTTTTCGCTTGGTTAGTCCCCCTAAAACTAAAACTTCACCCGCAAGCATACTCGCCTTTGTTGTAAGTTTGCGAGTTGCTTTTTTTGCAACGGTAGGAGTAGGATCTAGCATTTCATCAACTTCCGCTTTAATATCTAAATCAACAACCCCATTCAAATTCATTTTTGGCGTTATTTCAACCATCGTTGTCGCAGGATCATCAACAATTTTTAATTTAGAGTCTTCACCTTTTCTTGAATCAAGCTCCCCATTCACTCTATAAGTATTTGTAACTTCAACTCTACACGACTGATTATTATTTGTAACCAAAAATGGCTGGGCTACAACATTGGAGTTGTCAACGTTAATATAAGCTTTTATTATCGACCAAATGTTCTCATTTTCATAGCCAGACAACTGCGTTGCAGCTCTTCCCAAAGTCACAAAGGTAGGATGCCCTTTACCCTCATACTCAGGAGTTGCCAACTCAATATAATTTTTTATTTCTGCACTTTCACTATTTTTCCCGGCACTCAAATTCCTGGCCTCAAATTCATGTATACCCATCCCCGGCCTATGCCCAAACAGTTGATATAACTGTGAGCCAAGTTGTTTAGCCTGATCAACTTCAACATTTATAATCATAACTTCAAGGGCAACTTGCGGCTGAGGCTTATCCAATTTTGATATTAATTTTTCAAGCCGCTTCCAATCATCCCTATTACATGCAATAATCAATCTGTTCCCACCACCTCGCGTACTTGAGCTATCTCCTGACGCCGAAGCCTGTTCTGCCGCAATAATAACATCTTCAAAAAATTTAAATTCTCCGACTACAACACTTTTATCAGATCCTTGCCCAGAAGGCGGTTTTATTACCCCTTCAATTATAGGCTTTAAATCCTCAGCCTTTGCATATCGAATTTCTTTTATGTGTAATCTTGATTCGGCCCCACCAATTGGTATATCTATGTATTTATAAATAAAATCTGTAATTTTATCCAAATTTGTCTGTGTACCCAAAAGTATTAATCTATTTTGTATTGGATCAGAAAAAATCTTTGTTGCCGACGAGAAATATGCCCGTTCTTTTTTTGAATCCCTATCTGCAAAACGAATCACCCGACTGTCTGTTCCTGAGGCTAATCCCAAAACTTCCTGAAATAACGTTGACACAGTATCTGCATTCGCATTTTTCAACTGAATAATTTTAATTTGTTCACTCAGCCCACCCATATCAAGCTGCTTCACTATTTTCATGGCAGATTTAATATTAAAACATTTTTCTTTTATTATGCATGCATTCAGATCCGCACTTATCAATATCCCCTCTCTGTCAAGCATGCTTCCCAAAATATCTCTGGCTAACTCCGCCTTGATATTTTTGAATAAATAAATATAGCGCACGACCATATCACTTTGTGGTAAATCTTCGGGTTCCGTACCAGTTCCTGATGAGTATATTGGCAGCGGTTCATAGCGATTATCTTTGTTTGAAACAACACGATAAACATTTCCAACTTTAACCATACTAAAACCATTCATCTCAAGCAAAGTCAAAACAACATTCCATGCACGATTGAGAGTAAGGCCCTTACGAGTAGACATAGTCACATTTGCCGCGGCCAAGTCTTTATGAGGAATGACATTTATTTTTTTTTGCTCACCAATATAATTAACAATGCTTCCAAGCGATGCATTATCAAAATTTAGATAAATATCAGCATCTTGTCCCGCATCAATAATCTCATTATCATTTTTTGGTTTTAAAACCTCACCCCCAACAATACTTTCGTTCACGGATACCGTGGCAAGATTTTTTGGAACAGCAGAAGATTCTAAAACAACAGGCGCAGCGGACTGATCTTGAATTGCCACATTAACTCCATTTGGCATACCTTGTGAAACGGGCAACTGTTGTTGGGCAATTTCAGGCAAAGAAATTTGAGGTAAAATAGCCTGAGGAGAAACTACCTGAGACGAAACTATTGGAATTCCCGAATCGTTTTTTTGTACAACTTGCTGTAAAATGGGTTGCTCTGCCGCAATTTGATTCGCTACAACCTGTGCAACATCAGGATTTTTGCCTAAATCCTGTCTAGCTGGCATTTGTGAAAATGACACATTAGGAATAACAGGTGACTGAGGTACGACGGGTGCCTGGTTTTGACACAACAAAATTACTGGATTTGATAATATCAAAACAATCATAACAACTGTTTTTAAAAATTTTTTACGAAAATTTGTGGCCATGAAATTCATGCTCCCTGCTTACTTTTGTCACAACCCCTTAACATCAAATCCACTTTTCAGAGATTTTGTAGCAATGGTTATATTGAACGATATTTTTTTATCAGGTTCCTGCTTAACATTTAAACTCTTGATGTAAATTATCTCTTTTTTATAAAAATCTTCCAATATACGTACCAATTTTTCAGTGGTCTGTCCCTTGAATGATGCCGTCAATGATACCTCATCAAATTTATCATTTAATTCTTCTGTTCTGGCATCCCCCCACCCTTGACTAGGCAAGCCCTGAGTTTGACAAAATCCTTCAAAATAACTTTTAATATTAAAATTTCTATCAGCATCAAGCATTGCCTGAATGCGTTGTTCCTCAATTTCCATTTTTTGATTTTCTTCAAGTATACTTGTTGCCTTATTCGCAAGCGATTCTAATCGCTTTATCTCAAAAAGTAATTCCACACTTTTTGAATGAACAAAATAAATTAAACCTGAAACAACACCACCCATCCCTAGAAGAAAAACAAGAAAATACTGCTGTACCTGCTTTTTAGTTAGAGACTGAAGATAATTTATAAAATTTAGAATAATTTCCATAGCTCTACTTTTCTTTTTCTTTCAACTTCAGTTTTACTGAAAATTTTACACCACTATCAGGAATAATAGTAGCACTTATCGGATCCTCAAGCAGTGTAAACATAAGTGATTCTTTAAATCGCAATTCAATCGGAATCCAATCATTAAAATGTGATCCACTACCTTTTTTAGATTTAAAAAATCCATCAACATCAATCTCAACTCCTCCCTTATCTTTTGAGTTGATCGACAAATCAGTAAAATAAATATTATTTCGCGTTTTATCTGCAATATTTGTCAGTTCAAGCATTATTTCGAGTGGATTTAAACGCTCTTTTCGGAATGCAGACCACAAGTCAGTTTTTTCTCTTACCAATTTTTGAGCCTCTTGAACAAATGCCTGCAGTGTTTGTTTTTTAGGCATGTGATCTTTGGGAAATATAGCTTTTAATCTAGAAATTTCAGTTTTTTCCGTTTTATCGAGTGTATTACGCAACGTCGATATCTGCATATAACCATGAACTCCAATTGCCAGAAACATTGTTGTCAAAAGCACAACAACTGCAATAATTTGCTTGCTAACCAATTTATAGTCGACTAAGACAAAACTTTTTCTTCGCAAGTCAAATTGATCTTGTTCATAACAAGGTATTGCAGTACCAATCGCGGTAACAAAATCAACTGCTCCATAGTCAATGTTCTTAAGATGTTTTTTAACAGATTTAATTTCAAAAACTTTGCGCCAATCAAAACTTTCACAAGGAATTTGCAACGTATCACTGCAAAGCTTAACAAAACCCTTTACCTGATTCGCTTTTTGAGTAAAAATTATTTTTGTTATCTCATCATAAAAATTAAGCTTTAAGCTGAATGAATTCAATGTAAATTGAATGTCATTGAAAAAATTTATAAACTGATTTTGAAAAATTTTTGCTAATGCATCACCGCCAAGTGAATTAACTCCATTTAAATCTAAATGCTCTTTAACTTTTTCTACATCCATGCCTGACTCTTCGCTTATATTCTTCACAATTGATATAATTCCGCGAGGCATTGTACGAGTTAAGCGAAGTTCTCCATTTTGCAAAAATGCAATTCTTGTTGACGTTTCACCAACTTCAACCAAAATACTGCCTTTTTCAATTGATGCATAATCAGAAATCTGTTTGTATAAACCATATGTAGCAAAAAGATCGATAGTTATATGACTGGGTTCAACCCCTGCTTGCGTGTAAATATCAAGCTCGGCCTGCAAATCTTGGTTTTGAACGGCAGCAACCAAAACTTGTGTCGATTTTTGTTCTTTATTATGCTTAGTAATTATGAAATCTATAACTGCGTTACTAATTGAAAACGGAAGCATTGATTCAATTTCATAATCAAGCACCATTCGAATTTTTTCAACATCATCAAAGGGAACCTGTAATTCTTTAAATGTTACAATTGACGCCGGAATTGCAATGCGTATCTGATCAAAATTTTTGACATGTAACATTATTTTTTTAATTGCTTCAGATGCTCGCTGAGCATATGACAGATTGATATCAGAAGATAGTTTTTCCGAGAGAAGCTCCTCAACAATTGTCTTACTACGCTTTGCATAAACAAGCGCAAGCGTAACCATCTCATCCTGAAGAGAAAGTCCAACTATTCGCTGTGCAATTATTCTTTTATTCCCAATTTTTTCAGGCAAAAAAATATTTTTTATCATGTCAAAGCCTCTTTTTTATCCGCTACCACCGGCCCACGGCTTTTGGTCAAAGATGGATTTTTTGATAAAAATTCTTTTAATCTATTTCGTTTTTGAATATCAAAATTTAAATCCTGAGAACGTCGCGCATTAACCTTAATCTCGGGAGAGATAAAACGCTTAAATTCATCACGCTTAAACTCTGTTTGTGGATTAGCCTGTGGAACTTGGTTAGGAACAGTAGGTTTAACAGGTAGAGGCTCTTGTGTTAATAAATTTTTAAACTCTTCTCTTTTTGCCTGTTCAATTACAGGTTTTGGTAAAACGCTTTGTGTTTGCGTTTGCATCTCAAGCGGTTGCATCAAAGATGCTTGGGGGATTTGTTGACCTTGTGCAATAGATTCCTGCATAGGTTGTTGCAGAGGCAAAGCAGACGCATTTTCAATTTTGATTGGCGGCTCCATAAAAGCCAACCCATCACCTGGCATTTGATCAACAGACTGAACTTCCGGATTTTCTAATGTCGAAACTGATGGCAACAAAGTAGTCTGTGGTAAACTTGATTGCAACACACTTTGTTGTTGAACATTGGAGGCTAGAGCCGATTTTGTCTCTTCCGGAATCACTGTTTTTATCCCACTACTTTCAACAACTTTTGATGTCTCAATATTTTTTTGTTTTTTTATTGCTTGAATGTCACCATCTTCATCCTCACCATTACCATGTTTTTCTCCCTCAACTTCTGCTCGTACCGTTTGAGCACGATAAAAAGGATCATTTTGAATATCAACAGTTGTTGGTTGATAACGAGCATTTGCAAAATCAATAACTTTGTGTGAGTAATTTTCTTTATCAGGATTGAAGAACCAGTTATGAACAGGATCCGGCGTTCTCTTAGTCGTTATTCCATCCTCAATACTATCAGTTGCCTCATGCAGTTTCATTTTGGTATACAAATTCATACCGGGAGTTTGACGAGGTTTTACGATTGTTGGGCACAAGAAAATAAATAGATATTCCTTGGTAATAATACGTTTTTGGTCCTTAAAAAACCATCCCAAAATTGGAATATCACCCAATAGCGGAGTCTTGTATTTTGTCTCTGCAATTTTTGTCTTAACAAATCCACCCAAAACAAGAACCTGGCCATCTGCAACAGCAACATTTGTTTTTAAATTTCGCTTAATTTTTTGTGTTGCCTCAGCATTTGCAAATTCATCAATTTTCAAATCTATGTCAAGCCTAACAAGCCCATCCAGATTTATTTGAGGCACAATAGTTAAATCTGTGTTTGCTGTTACAGACTCATATCCCTTCAAACCTCCAGTTCCACCTTGTTCTTCTTGTATTATTCGCTGCTCAGATCCAACAACAACATTAGCCGATGTCTTGTTCGCAATTGTCATGAATGGCTGAGACAAAACAGATGTATTAGTCTGCGTTTTAAGAGCCTGTAAAATCCCCCATATATTTCCAACTTTCCCGAACGTCAATGTAGTCAAACCCTGCTGCGGAGCTATTTGACTAATCATATTCCCTAGCAAACTTAGCGGGTTAGTGGAGGAATCATACTCAAGCGTGGGAGAAGTGGAAACACCTGCAGATTGAGCATCAACATTTATTCCAAGCATTCCATGTTTCTTGTTTCTAACTGCACCGCCAAGTTCTTTTGTATCTGTCACATCAACCGTTACAATCATAGACTCAACAGCAATTTGTGGTTGTGGCTTATCTAAATCTTTAATTATCTTTTTAAGTAATTTCCAATCAACCTTATCGGTACTTGAAACTACTAACCTATTCCCATCTTTATCAACCTTAAAAGTCATACTCTTAAAATATTTAACGCCACCACGAATTGCTCCATACTTACTTGCATTTTGTCCTGCAACACTTTCAGGAACAGCTGTTGCCTCTTGCAAAATAGTTGCAATTTGTGTTGCATCGGTATACTGCAATTCATAAACATGTAATGGCGATTTAGCCTGCTTAAGCTCGGTATCAAGATGATTGACAATAAAATCTTCAATTTTTTTTATTACCTTTGGGCTACCCAACAAAATCAAAGAATTTGTACGTTCTTCAGCGATAACTTTGGTTCCGGGAGGAAAATATGATGTTGAACCCTCAGCTGTTTTGCCAAGTAAACGCGCCAACGGACTTACTTCAGGTTGCTTTATTAAACCTTCAAGAAGAGTCTTAACGTCCACAGCATTTGCACTTTTTAGCTTAATTACGGTAACAGCTTCTGCCGTTCCCATTTGATCAAGTTCAAGCAAAACTTTTGCAGCAGCTTTGACGTTAAGAGATTTATCTGTAATAACAAAACCATTTACATCTTTAACCGGAAGCTCAAACCCCTTGTCACTCAACATGCTTTTTAAAAGCTCTTCTAAATCTGCAACATTCATATTTGTCAGAAATAAAACATAACGAATATTTATATCATTATCCGGTAAAGTATCCGGCGAAACGTTTATATACGCAGGTAATGGTTGGGTTTGTTTTTGATCTTTAGGAATCACTTTGAATATAAGTGGATCTGAATCCAAATCTCCGGGTATTTTTATGATACTAAAACCACCCATTTCTAGAACGGTTAAAAAGACGTTCCACGCACCTTCGGCAGTAAGCGGTTCACGTATGGTTAACGAAATTTTTACAGATTCAATTGTTTTATCAACAACCAAATTCATCTGTCTAATTTCAGCAATATAATTTACAAAATTTAAAAGATCCGCATTATCAAAATTTAAATAAATGTCTTTTTCTGATGAATTTAAATCTTTTGGTTTATTGTTATTGGCTGTAGGTTGACCAATAACTTCTGGAATAACATTTGTTGGCAGAATGTTTGTGTTGGATGACTCTTGTGTTGGTAAAAAATTATTTGGTTCAACGATTTGCTCGGGAATACCCAGCTGCTCTGGCGTTTCTGAAGCCATAACGGTTGGAGCAGTTTGCGTTGGTAGTGCGGCTGGTGCAACCGGAGGCATGGAAGCATCTTGGATAGTCTGAGCAGGAGCAACTGGAATCATTGGAACTGGTGCCACTGGCATAGCCGGAACTGTTGGAATAACTGGAATATTCGGCGTAACTGTCATAGGCTGGGCCTGCTGCACTCGTTGCGGAAAAGGCAGCAAATCAGGTTGAGCCGCCGGCATACCCATTACAAATCGCGCAGAAAATAAAAAGAGTAATGCTAACCCAAAAATTTTAGTCGATCTTTTCATATAAATTCCCGATTTGTAGCGCATAAATTACCTTGCCCGATTTCTTGCATTTCTCAATTTTTCTCTTAAATTTTCAAGAAATCTTGATCTTAAATCTGATACAGTGTTTTGGTCTCTTGTGTCGCCACCATGTCGTTTTGCAAATTCCCTAGTGCGTTTTTCTCGCTCTTGCATTTGATTCAAAGGCAAAGCATCAGCACCAGTTTTCGCCGGTTCTTTTCCTGCAAGTGCTGCCATCGCCTTAGATATTCGAGGAAATTTTGCAAGCTCATAATCTACCGAAACTTCATTTCCAGCTCGAAGCATATTCACCGTAATGTTATCGCCAACTTTCATTTTTGAAATAGCATCATATAAACGCATTCTATCCTTAACATCAGCAACACTTATTCCATTAATTGTGGTAACAACATCATTTTGTAAAATTCCAAGAGAAGATGCAACATCTCTATCTTTTGTGTCGCCAATTTTTACACCAACTGATTTACCATTACTGTATGCTGTCCCAAGAACTCCAACTCTCTCAATAAAATTACCCAGCGACTCTACTTCAAGTTTAAAGGCATGTGGATCAATTTTATATTTCTGATCACTAATTTTTTTTACTATATTTTCCCACTTATCCGAAGAGGGTAAAAATAAATCATCTTTGATCAAATAAAACGACTCCTGTTGACCATTGGCCCGCAAAACTACAACTCTGTTTCTTGATATTTTTATGATTTGAGCATCTTTGATTTTGTCACCAAGGTAATACATATGTTCTTTATTTGTCTCATCTGCAACCATGGCAGCACTCTTTTGCTCATCACCGGTAACAATAATTCCTTTAAGAGTTATATTTAAAGGAGCAACAAATGATGGAATTTTGGGTTCAGGGGGAACCGTAAACTGGATTGGCTTTAATTCAGGAATAGGCGTAACAAGAGGAACTTTCTCTGGCGGTGGCGTAACTTTTTCCACGTATGTTCCAAAGACATCTTCCTGATAAATTTTTCCCCAATTTTGAGCCGCAACAACAGGTTTGACTTCTACCGGTTTAACAACTTCAGCAGAAACAGCCTTTACCTTTAAAGAAGGCGGTTCTATTTCTAAAAATCTGCTAACCAATAAAGCCAACAAAAATATTAGAATCAAAAAACTATTTATTATCCATAATTGCAGCTTCATTCCTACCATTCCTTTTTATAGCTTTTTAAGATAATTGCCGGATGCATGCAATGTCAAGAAAATAATCAGAGACAATTTATTTTTCATTTAATCACGCTTATGGCGAAGGAACTACTTGTAAAATTTTATGTATTATTGTATCCGTTGTAACTTGCTCAGCTTCAGCCTCGTAAGTCAAAATAATTCTATGACGTAAAACATCGCATGCTACAGCCTTTACATCATCAGGCGTTACAAAATGTCGTTTTTTAATAAAAGCATGAGCCTTTGATGCATTAGTCAAAGCAAGCGTCGCACGAGGAGACGCCCCATATTCAATGAAATTTTTAATATCGTCAAGCTTATGTTCTTTAGGACTTCTTGAAGCAAATACTATATTCAAAATATATTCAATAACTTTATCGTCAATATAAATCTGATCAACAATTTTCTGCGCTTCAAAAATATCTTCTTTTTCAATTACTTTATAAATTTTTTGTGGATTTAGAACCCTGTTTATGACTTCACGTTCTTCGTTCATTGTTGAATATGAAACAATAATCTTAAACATAAAACGATCAACCTGAGCTTCAGGCAACCTATACGTTCCCTCTTGATCAATTGGGTTTTGTGTTGCAAGAACTAAAAATGGTTCTTCTAACGCAAACGATTTATCGCCAATGGTTACCTGATGCTCTTGCATTGCCTCAAGCAACGCTGATTGAACTTTTGCAGGAGCTCTATTAATTTCATCAGCTAAAATAAAATTTGCAAAAATAGGACCTTTTTTTGTCTGAAATTCTTGCGTCTTGGGATTGTAAATTAATGTTCCAATTAAATCCGCAGGAAGAAGATCGGGAGTAAACTGAATTCGCTGATAATGTAAACCAATTGCTTGAGCTATTGATTTAATCAACGTTGTTTTGGCAAGCCCGGGAACACCCTCGAGAAGAATATGTCCGTTACACAAAAGACCAATAATTATTCTGTCGACAACAAGATCTTGTCCGACTATTACTTTTTTAACTTCATTTCGTAAACCTTGCCAGACAAGGCTTTTTTCTTTAACTAGTTCTGCTATTTGCTGTGTACTCATGGAATCTGCCATGACTCGCTCCCAAATTTATAAATTAATTAAATAAAGAAACAACTGGCAGTTTAAAATTTAATCGATTGAGGTATGAATGTAAATATTAATTTAAAATTAACGTCTTTTGATTGAAACTTTTTCTCTCAAAATAAAATGTAATTTAAACATATTCCCGTGATAAATTTTACATAACAAATTTATATTCATGTAAAACAAAAGTAAAAAATAAAAGACAAAAACATAACAAAATAATTCTGAAAAAATGCAACGTAATATTCGAGATCCCAAAAACCAATTGTAATAATGCGAAAAATGACATTATTTTAGGTCTTTTTACTTAATTTTTAAATTATTTCAAATAGAGTATATAATATTACATATATCGATATGATACTATAATTTTATTTTAAATTTTAATCAGGGGGTTATGTCATGAAAAATATTTTACTTAGAAATTCAATTACGCAACGTTTCTTATCGTCACTTATTGCAAGTATTTTCATCACTAATATTGCCGCTCAAATGAAAAGTACTTTCAGTGAGCAACAAGATGAATCGCATGCTCAGGAACTCTCAGCTCCCTCAAGGAAAAAACAGAAGCAAATGCATCCTGAAGAAATGCAAAAACCTATCCTCATTCCTGGCAACATAGCACAAATATCATTACTCGCTGTAAGTGCTTTTACTATTGCAACTCAAACGCTTGATCATATCGATAACATTGACCCTAATACATATTTTTCAAACTTAACTTGCGATTACCAAGAAATTTTGTATTACGAAATTTTAACACAAGCACAACAACGTTGGCCTAATGCTCATTGGTACGATATCTATACCATTAATAGTCGCAATGATGGAATCACTTCAATAGCATTCAGCCCTGATGGTAAATCTCTTGCTGCCGCATCATGGGATAACACCATCAAAATATACAAGCAAAATTCATCTGGAGCTTGGGATCTTGTAGATTCCTTCGATAGCCCTAGTGCCCTTTCAATAGCATTTAGTCCTGATGGACGACATCTTGCATCCGGGTCAAACGATCAAAGCGTCAGAATTTATCAACGAAACGCATCGGAAACTTGGACACTTCTACAATTCTTCGATAACACCAACGGAGGACACTCTAATGTTGTATCTTCAGTAGCATTCAGCCCTGATGGACAGAAGCTTGCATCCGGGGCATGGGATAACACCATCAAAATATACAAGCGAAATTCCTCTGGAACTTGGAACGTTATTCAAACTTTTGATCACACCAACGGCGGACATACTAATGTGATCAATTCAGTAACATTCAGCCCTGATGGAAATACTCTTGCTTCCGGGTCAAATGATAAAACCGTTAAAATTTTTCAACAAGATGCATCTGGCACTTGGAACGCTATTCACACGTTTGATGCAACCAATGGGGGGCATACCAATTCGGTCCTATCGGTAGCATTCAGCAATGATGGACAACAACTTGTTTCCGGTTCATTGGATAACACCGTAAATATTTACAAGCAAAATACCTTTGGAACTTGGAACGTTACCCACTCCTTCGATCACTCAAATGGAGGACACACAGATATTGCTTACGCCGTAGCATTCAGTCCTGATGGACACCACATTGCTTCCGGATCAAACGATCAAACCATTAAAATTTATAATCAAAATTTCTCAAGAAACTGGCACATCATTCACACCTTCGATAAAAATAACGGAGGTCATACCGGCTGGATTATGTCATTAGCATTCAGTCCTGATGGACGATATCTTGCTTCCGGATCAATTGATCATTCAATCAAAATTTATAGACAATGCTTTGGAAAATTTGAAGACCCTGCATTTGAAGGTCATGCTCTTGAAGCACTTTTAATTTTTATAAAAAATCTGCCGCAAGCTAACGGACGTTAAGAAAAACTATATACAGAAAAGTCTAAGCGTAAATTGAACTCAATCTATGTTTAGACTTTTTAAATTTATATTTAATTTGGAAACTTTATCTGATAAAGAAGTGATACTTAAATTTAATCGTTCTGATGTCTGCTGCAAATCAAAATTGCTTTTACGCAAAACATATAACAGATATTTTTTTTCAAAACTTTTAGCCGCTTCATCAAATGAGCTGAAACTTAAAAAGGACTGTTCTTCAATAAAATCAACATCACGTTCTCCAACCAAATGTTCTAACATTCGCATTGAAATCTTAGAATCGCTATTTTCTGCAAGAATAACAACCTTTTCAATCAAATCCCTAATTTGAGAGATATTCCCAGGCCAGAAGCGATTGCGTAAGTATCTTATAGATTCCGCATCAATCGTAATATTTTTATTATAAATATCATTAAACTTTTTAACCCAATGATCTAACAAAAGCGGAATATCATATCTACGCTTATTTATAGAAGGAACTTCAACCGGAGTTATATTCAGTTTATAAAATAAATTACTGTTAAATTTATCTTCTCGCATTAATCTAAATAAAGATCTAGTACTTGTAACAATAATTTTTACAAGCCCGGTATTATTTTTTAATTTATACCCATCGCTATCTAAATAATTAACAAATTTCTTTTGCTCATCAAGCAAAAGATTATCAATATTCTTAACAAGAATTGTTCCATCCAAATCACAAATTTTTGAATTAACATTAGTCTCGGATAAACAGTCAATAACCGTAAAAGACCTATCTTTAAATTGAGAACTCAATAGATTATAATTTAAATGAACAAATCTAGAAATTAATGTTTTCCCTGTTCCATGCTCACCATAAATTAGTAGCGGCAATTTAATATTGGCTATATTTTTAATCTGAGTCATTAACTCCAAAAACAGGAAGCTTTCGCCCACTATCTCTAGTTTTTTAATCTCAGTTAAAATAACAGAATCTGTATTATTTTGTTTTGAGCTCTTTGAATTCTCTTTCAAGAATGAAATCTTTGAAAAAATTTCATCAAGATTAAATGGCTTTTCAATAAAATCCATTGCACCATTTTTGATTGCTTCGACGGCTAGCGATATATTTCCAAAACCCGAAATAACCATAACTTTTTGCGATGGATACTCTTTTTTGATTTTAGTAAGCAACTCCAAACCGTTGCAATTTGGCATAAAAATATCAAGAAAAATAAGATCTGGGACTAACTCTCCAATTAAATTAAGTGCCTTATTACCATCCGAAAGCGTCTCCACTCGGAACCCTTCGTCCATGAGAGACTCTTTTAATGTTTGCAAAATTGCAACTTCATCATCCACAATCAAAATAAGAGGAGAATAGTTCATAGCCGTATCTTTACCTTATTTTAAACCTATAAAACTTTTAGATAATAAAACTAATCTTTTACAAACCCAATTTGTTCTATCGGACCTTCGGTTAACCCCCTAATAAATTGGTATATATATGGATCCTTACATTCCCAAATATCTTTTGTAGGGCCCTTATAAACGATCTTGCCTTGGTGCAACATCGCAACCTGAGTGGCATAATTAAAAATATCAATATCGTGAGAAATAACAATTGTTGTTGTTTTTTGTTCTATATGCGTTTTTTTAATCAATTCATGAATTAATCGAACCGTAATTGGATCAAGTCCCGTTGTTGGTTCATCATAAATCAGTACTTTAGGACTCAACATCAAGGTACGCGCCAACCCAACACGTTTTTTCATACCTCCAGAGAGTTCATTTGGATAACGATCCAAGATGCTTTCATCAAGTCCAACATTACGCAATTTTTCAACAACAAGTGGTTTAATTTTTTCCTCAGGCCAATCTTCCTCAATAAGAGTTATTCCAACATTTTCAAACACATTTAATGAATCCAAAAGTGCTGCAAACTGGAAAACGTATCCACATTTTTTGAAAACAGCCCTTAACTCATGTTTTGATAGCTTTGTAATATCTTGCCCATCAATAATTACACTTCCACTAGTCGGATGAATTAACCCAATAATTTGTTTTAAAAGAACGGATTTCCCCTCTCCAGATCGACCAATTATGGCAAGAAATTCTCCATCTTCGATCGTAAGATCTAAGTTTTTTGTTACAGTTTTATCGCCAAAAGATTTGGTTAAATTTTTTAATTCTATCATTTTATAAACATCAAAGAGGTTAGAATATAGTCAGCTACTACAACTGTTAATATTGAGTATACCACGCTTTGAGTAATTGCAATGCCAACTCCTGTGGCTCCTCCCTTAGCATAAAACCCCTTATAGGTGGTAATTATTGTAAGCAAAAAACCGAAAACTATAGCTTTAATCAAACCATTCACAATATCTGTGAGCTCAACATTCTCAATTATCGCCTGGGTATAAACTTGTGGATTAATTCCAAGAACATAAACTGCTACAACATATCCAGCAGCTACACCGAATAACGTACAAAAAATTGAAAGAAAGGGCATAATGATTGTCGCTGCAACAAGCCTAGGCACAACCAGATACTGCTTCGTATCAATACATAAAGTTTGCAACGCATCAATCTGTTCGGTAATCCGCATGGTTCCCAACTCTGACGTAATTGCAGACCCGGCCCTACCAATGACCATTATTGCCGCAAAAACCGGTCCGAATTCACGAGTCATAGCTATGTAAACAATTGGACCTATAAATTGGCTGGCTCCAAACCTCTCAAGCCCTATATAACTTTGCATTGCAAGCGCTGCACCAACTGTGCCTCCGACCAAGCCTACAACACCAACTGAATTCACACCTATGTAATTCATATGGTAAAAAACTTTTTTAATCTTGAGCTTAGTACTAAACAAGGCTTCAAGCGTTTCATAGCCAAATAAACCAAGGTCACCAAGCGCTTGGCAAAACTCAATTGTTTTTTTACCTAGGACATCAATAAAATTGATCCCCACATTTTTGCCCTTTTAATTTTTCAAATTATTCTTCGTCAGTTGATTCTTCTGGCACTGAATTTACTGGTGCTGAATTAATAGGAAAAGACGACTGTTTTGTTGTTGAAGAAGTATCAGCTTTAAATCCTGAAAGGCTTGAGTATTGTCTCTCATTTGATTTAATCAAAGAAAGTCCAAGCGCACCAAAAATAAATAGTGCCGCCATAACCCAAGTCACTTTCTCAAAAAAGCTACGCCCGCCAGACCCACCAAACAAAATTTGTGAACCACTTCCAATACTACCTAATCCCATGTCCCCTTTACCTGGCTGAATTAATATAATAATTGCAAGTAAAGCGGAAAGAATTACAAAAAGAACCATCAAGAACGTATACATCTTCTCTCTCTTCGAAAATTTAAAGGTTAAACGGAATTTATTTTAGTTATTATTCCCAAGAATAGTCGATTTTACGATTTTTTCAAATAATTCAAAGTTTGTACTCATTTTTCCTATTAAAAAACCGCTGATATGGCTTATTTGACCGATTATTGCAGCATTTTCAGCGTCTACGCTACCTCCATATAAAAATTGCCAATTTGAGATTGAATCACTCTTCTGAATTTGAGCATTAATCCAAGCAAAAATTGTCTCCAATTTCTCATTAGATGGCGTTTTGCCAGACCCAATACACCATTCCGGTTCATATGCTATAAATATTGGTAATCCATTTAACTTTTTTATCGAATGGCTTACAATTTCAATAACTCTTTTTAATTGTTCATTAATAATTTCCAGAGTTTTTCCATTTTTATGATCTACTTCTGATTCTCCAATACATATAACAGGAGAAATTCCATCATCAATAAGCTTCTCAATTTTTTTTGAAATCATCTCATCTGTTTCGCTTTTATACTTACGAATTTCGCTGTGCCCAATAATACATATCTTACATCCAACCTGAGCAAGAGTTTTTGAACCAACTTGTCCCGTAAAAGGACCTTTTATATGCTCCGAACAATTTTGCGCACCAACTTGAATTTTCGTTTGCCTAAAAATTTGCGTCATTGGATAAAGCATAGGAAATGACGGACATAAAATAATGGAGACATTTGGCAAATCGGCTAATGTTATCATTTGATCAAAATTTGTAGTTGCATAATTTATTGATTCATTAAAATCGAAATACATCTTCCAATTTGCGATGAATGTATAACGCTTCTTCATTTATCCCCTTTTTAAAAATCATACAAATAAAAACTTTAACAAATTATAAATGGTTGCAACGCGAAAAGAAAGGAAAAGTTAATCGCATAAATTAAAGCTTAAAAATATGGGCTTTACTCTCGGCTTTCCCTTGACTAAAGCCAAATTTAAAGTAAGCTCAGTGCTTAACACAAGCTGTTTTTTCTTTAATTAATAAAAATGACGAAACTTTTAAAATTTTGTACAAAAATTTGGATAAAAAATGATTTCAAGCAGAGCTTACTCTTTAATTTTATTAATCTTTTTAATCCCAACTGCGGCTTTAGCAACGCATACAGGTAACAGGTATAGCATTTTTCTTGAGAAGCCAGAGCTTTATGTAACCAAACAGAAATCTTTTATTGATGCATCTGTATTTTATGCAACAGCTTCAACAGCATGTAAACGCTACGGTGGAACATGTGGAATTCCAGAGTTATACGGATCTTATGATTTAAAAGATGTAATTTCAAGCTTACAAAAAGCAAATCCGGGAGAGTATGAAGGAGATAATAACCCAATTTATGAAATTACTGGCTCAAACGCACTTGAAGGCCAAGAGTTGAAATTTGGTGTTTCAGGAAAAGTAAACACTGTCGGATTAATTCTGGCATATGAACAAAATTTAAAATTTGCCAACTTAAAAAATGTCACTTTTGGCATTTGGCTTCCGATAATGAATTCAGATATAATTAGTAGATTTGATTTTAATAGAAAAGAATATTACAACACATATCACATCAATTTAAGTGATGCAGAAGTTCAAAAAATCGATGCAATCAGAAGACTTACACATAAAGAAATTGGATTCAAGGGAACAAATATTTCACGAAGTGGAGTAGGTGATATTGATTTACACTTACGTGGAAATTATTTTATAGATCATAAATTAATGATGCGAGGTATTGATCTAAATTTACAATGCGGTGTAGTAATACCTGCAGGTCGTAAAATGAACATTGATTATCCAGCGTCGGTTCCATTTATGAATGATGGGCACTGGGGAGTTTATCTCGATTTTATTCCAGAATTTGAGTTAAAACAGGATCTAAAAGTGGGTTTGATTCTTGGTGGACTTTGGCAATTCAATGATACTCAAAATCGCAGAATTGCAATTTACAAAGAACCATCTAATTATAGCGCTCTAGTTGGAAAAGTTGAAATAGATCCAGGAAATGTATTTAAATTTTCACCATATGTAACACTTGAAAATCTTTCTGATGGAGTACATATCCAACTTCGTTATACATATTTAAGGCATGGCATGGATAAATGGAGCGATGAGCGAGACAACAAATCAATTGCTTGTTACTTAGAAACAGAAAAAAGAATAGATCCAACAGATCCAACAAAAGATATAACTCATGAAGATCTTGAAAAAAATTTGAATTATAAAAATCAGTTGTCCAAATGGAGAGCTCATTATTTTACAATTCAAACGGCATATGACTCAAAGATTGCATTAAAAAATTGGTTTATGAATCCCAAGTTTTATGCATCTTATGATATGCCAATTAATGGTAATGGTTTTTGTAAAACACATTTAGTTACACTAGGTGCGCAACTTTTCTTTTAAATAATTACTAATAAGGTTATTTTATATGAAATTTCTTCCGGCAACGAAACTGTTTAGTTTCTTTTCTAATGATATGGCGATTGATCTTGGAACTGCAAACACCGTAATTTACGTTAAAAATCGCGGTGTTGTTCTCAATCAACCATCTGTAGTAGCTGTAAAATCTACCTCAAATGAGGTTTTAGCTGCAGGCGATAAAGCAAAGTGTATGTTAGGTAAAACGCCTGAAAGTATCACTGCAAGCCGTCCAATGAAAGATGGCGTTATCGCTAATTTTGAACTTACAGAAAGCATGCTGCGTTATTTTATTAGCGAAGTTCACAATAATCGTCGCACACTAGTAAGACCACGCATGATTATCGGTGTTCCGTCTGGAATTACACAAGTTGAAAAACGTGCTGTTGAAGACTCTGCAAAACAAGCCGGTGCTCGTGAGGTTTTTACAATTATGGAGCCAATGGCAGCAGCAATTGGTTCTGGCCTTCCTGTAAATGAACCAACAGGAAACATGATCGTTGATATAGGTGGTGGCACAACTGAAGTTGCCATTATCTCATTAAAAGATATTGTTTACTGTAAATCGGTAAGAGTTGGCGGCGACGAAATGGATCAAGCAATTGTCCAGTACGTTAAGAAAAAGTATAATCTGTTGATTGGCGAAAAAACAGCCGAAGACATTAAAATGAAAATCGGAACAGCCATGTTAACAGATGAAGTAAAACAAGTTGAAATCAAAGGTCGTGATCTTGTAACTGGAGTACCAAAAACCGCAAGACTTACATCTTTGGAAACATTTGAAGCATTGACAGAACCAATTTCTATCATTGTTGATGCCGTAAGATCTGCTCTTGAAAATACACCTCCTGAACTTTCATCTGATCTGGTAGATCGTGGAATTATGCTTTCAGGTGGCGGTTCACAACTTAAAAATCTTGCAGAGCTGCTTTCAAAAGAAACCGGTCTGCCTGTTAAAGTTGCACAAGATCCACTTTTATGCGTAGTTCTTGGCGCTGGACAAGTACTGGAAGAATTGGACAATTTTAGAGAAGCTTTAATGCGATAAATTTCCAATAACTTGCACTTTTATAATTTTTTTTAATAAGCTCGTCTGTAATAGACGAGCTTATTTTTTTTGAATTATTTTTTGTTTTTGTCTAGGAAATGAATATTTATGAAAAAATTTATAAAACTTATTTTATTCCTAACTTTTATAACATCAACACAAGTTTACCCTATGCAGGATACCAAACCAAAACTGGTAGAATTGAAAAAATCGCTTAGAGATTTGAAAATTAAGCTAACAACTTTAAGTGAAGAGCTTGACGACCTTCGTGTCCGGCTTGAATTTGAACAACTTGCATCACAAATGGCCCCTGCAACAAAGAACACATTCATGCATACTCTTAACAATATAAACGGTAATGCAAAACTTCATAAGATATTAACAATGGAAAAAGATGGGCTTACGATAATTACACAACTTGCCCAAAATATATTTACAAGTATTCAGGAAAAGAATGATGCCGATACGGATGCTTACACAGAAATGTCTGTTAATATCTTTAAGAAAATTAATAAAATTAATAACAATCAAATTCTAACAAAATTAATGACTGAATCAAAAGATAATAACATCAACCCTTTTTGTTTAATCGCAACTGGATTTGCTCAATACCAAAACATTGAAGAAGATCTATCTACTGAACAAATTAAATCCATAAATGAAAATGCAACACTTTTCGCACAATTGATTGGTAAAATAGACAAGGACTCACTTGCAAATGTTTTAGTTAAACCATTAACTATTAAAGACCAAAATTTAATACCACTCAAAATACTCCTGGCTCCCGCCATTTCAACAGAAAAATTAGTTGTTGCTTTCCAAATAATTTTGGGGGAAATATTAAATAAAACAGAAAATTTCACAAAAACTCAACGCATTGCTATTGCAAATATTAAAATCAGTAGGGAAGAGTTACAGCACCTTGGTATCCAAGGTATCGCGAATGAAATAACATTGAACCAGTTTATAAATAGTTTTACCCCAGATGTTACATTTCCTCCAGAATCGCAAAAAATGATTGCCAAATTCAAGGAAATTTTGAATAAAAAATAAACCAAACTTAGCAATTTATTTGCTACCATCAATACCAAATTTTTCGATCTTGCGATAAAGCTTGCTTCTGCTAATACCAAGAATTTGAGCTGCACGAAAATAGTTATTTTTAGTTTCTTGCAAAGTTATCTCTATAATGATTCGTTCAACTTCATGAACGACCAAAGGATAAACATTTCCTTTTTCATTTCGCCCTAAACTACTTATCATTTTTTGAACATCACGTTTTAAAATATCAGACAACGACATTTTTTAAATCCCACGGCTCAAATTTTTATTGAAATAATTTAAATAAAAAAGATCTAGCGAGTAAAATGTTGAACCTTTTTTTATTGCAAAATCAATTTTATATAAATTTTCATACAAACAAAGTAAATCAGCCAATTTAAAATTTTTAAAATCTTTATTGATAAATGAAAAAGGCAATCCATAACTTATCTGTTTAGCCTTAACAAAACTATTTTGATTTAAAAACAAAATAACATTGTAAGCCTTCCACACCTGTTCGGACCAAAATATTACCCAGAAAACTTCTGGATACGATGATTCTATCTTTTTCCAAATATTAAAAAAATCTTTTGTATTTTTTGTCCAGAAAGCATTTGATAATTGACTTAAAACAGGTTGTGACCCAAAAATATTAGCGATATACGCAAATGAGTCATCTAATGCATTTATGCTAATTAGTTCAAAATAATTTATTAGCATACAGACTGAATCGATATCAATATCATTTTTACCATTAAAAATTTTGCCTAGCATGGCAATTTTTTTGTCTGGCATTTTTGGACTAAAAAGAGTTATTACTTTCTTAGCATCTTCAATATCAATATTTGAATCAATCTCGATTTGAACAGCATTTGTTGAACATTTAAAATTCTTAAAATCATTTGGAATAAAAAATGAAATTGTATGCAACCCGTCATAATTAGAAATATAATTCAAAAGTTTTGTATTTTTTGCATGTTCAGATAAATTTCCCAACCAATAAAAATTATAATTTCCTAGAATACTCTGTTCTAAATACGAATGATAATCATTTTTTAAATTTTCAGCGAACAGGTTTTTCTTAGAATATGGCAGCTTCTGATCTCGTTCTAAAAACTCAAATAATTCACTAAAAAAAACTGAACAAAAATCCGAACCCTTAAAACAAAAAATTTTTGACGATTTCCAAAAATCTTCTCCCTGAGCATTTTGTAAAAAATTTTTAAAGCTCATCACTGTCATTTTTCTACCAAATATGATCTAAAATATTGCTCGATTTTAGGAATGGCTTTTCTTAGTAATTTTCTATATTCAAAATCCAAAAAATCGCTACTTGTTTCAGGAATCTTTGGCTTCGAGATTAAGTGGTAGAAATAAAATAACTTAGAAGCAACAACAGATTGATTAAAATTGAGCAACTGACACTCCAATTCTAATTTTATTGTTGAGTGAAATAGCAAAATATCAGGTGAAACATACTTTTGTACAGGATCAAGACTTTTGATCGTAATTTTTAAAGAATATGCATCTCTCCGATTACAAGAAATTTTATATCCAACCAATTCAAAATATTCAACAACGGAATCATATACAAGCGGCGCAATATTTTCATAAACCTGGTTACTAGTTGGCATTTGAACAAAGATAGGAACTGTTTGTTTTTTTATAGAAAAACTTCGGCATGTTGCATGCTTAAAAACACATCCCGGCAAAAATAAAATAGAATATGCTACAACTATTAACATTACACGTGATAAAAAAACTTTGAGCGCCTTATGTACAAAAATATAAAATTGATTCACTTGGCACTCCGTAAAAAATTTAAGATTTTTTTATTCTGTTGGATAAACTAAATATACCAGGAGCTTGCTCTCTATGAATTGACTCTCGTTTTGAATCAACTTGTTTATTATGCTTTTCTTGATACCTATTTTCAGTAAATTGATTTACTCGCGATAAAATTTTACACGGAGGAACAACTTGAGAACAGACATTAAAAATTTCCTCAACAGACTTTAATGCCAAGTTTTTTAACTCTTCAAATTGCGTCCATAATATAGGATTTTTCTCTGAAGTTCCTTGAATTTCAACTAATTTACCGCTATGTGAAATGACAAAATTAAAGTCTGCCTCAGCATCTTTATCTTCAAGATAATTCAAATCTGTTACAAGTTGACCATCAACAACACCAACTGAAATTGCAGCTATTAATTCGTTTACTATATTTCCATCAATCAATCCTGCCTGCATCCAACGCTGAACCGCCAAATTTAAGACTAAACTAGACGCGGTAATTGCAGCAACCCTCGTCCCTCCATCAGCCTGCAACACATCACAATCGATGAGAATACTTCGTTCACCAAGCATATTCATATTTATACAAGATCGTAAACATCTTCCAATCAATCGCGAAATTTCAACACTTCGCGCATTACGTTGTGCTAAATTAGACTCCCGAATCGTACGCTGCTGTGTTGCACATGGAAGCATTGAATATTCTGCTGAAATCCAACCCGTCCTTTGACCTTTCAAAAAATTAGGCACAGACTGTTGTAAACTTACTGATACAAGAACTTTAGTTTGTCCCAACTCAAACAATAATGATGCATCGGCATAGCCATATGCATCATATTGTAATTTTATAGGCCTAATTTGGGCCACGCTGCGACCATCACACCTTGATAAAGTATTCATAATCTACTTTAATTAATTGACTTAATCTTTTTCGAGAGTTGGAGCAACAAGCCTAATTCGATCTGTTTCTCGATCATATGCAGTAACAGTTACTTTAAGAGTATCATTAACTCTGCAAATTCTGTCTATGTCCCTCTGCTTTGATCTAGAAATTGTTGAAACGTGCACCAATCCTTCTTTTCCTGGAACAAGTTCAACAAATAATCCAAAATCTGCTATACGTTTGATAATTCCTTCAAATGAAGATCCTATTTGTATATCTCCAGCAATTATTTTAACCCAGCCCTCTGCATGCGAGGCAGCTGCACTATCCTTGGAATATATTTTAACAATTCCATCATCTGAAATATCAACTTGTGTGCCGGTCTTTGCAACAATTTCTTTAATGATTTTTCCGGCAGGTCCAATAATCGCACCAATCTTATCTGTTGGAACCTTAAAAGAAACAACACGCGGTGCAAGCTCTGAAAGTTTTTTACGAGGTTCTGTTAAAGTTTTATGCATTTCATTCAAAAGAAATAACCTAGCAACACGAGCTTTTTCAAGCGCAGTTTCAAATACTTGACGTTGAAGCCCTACTTTATCCTTGATATCAAGCTGAAATGCCATAATTCCGCGAGATGTTCCTGTAACCTTGAAATCCATCGCACCGAAGCCATCCTCTTTGCCTGTTATATCTGTTAAAACATGAAAATTGCCCGATGAATCTCGTAAGGCACCCATTGCAATACCTGCAACAGAATCTTTAATTGGCACACCTGCATCCATTAATGCCAAACATGTTGAGCAAACAGTAGCCATTGATGACGAACCATTAGACTCCAATACATCAACAACCGAACGAATTGTGTATGGAAATTCTTCTTGTGACGGTAATACATTCATAAACGAAGTTTCAGCCAAATAACCATGTCCGATTTCACGTCTTCCTGCTCCACGAATTGGCTTTACCTCACCGGTTGCAAATGGAGGGAAATTGTAATGTAGCATAAACAAACGCTCTTTAACTCCACCCATCAATGTTTCAATTTTTTGCGCATCTTGAGATGTTCCAAGGGTTATACTTGCAAGAGCTTGCGTTTCACCTCTTTGGAAAACAGAAGATCCATGCGAGCAAGGAATTGAAGATACTTCAGAATAAATTGGACGAATTTGATCAAAATTTCTACCATCAAGACGCGATTGACGCTTAATAATTTCTTCAGGCATCTCTTCTTTTATTAATGCATCAGTCAAATATAAAATAATAGACTTAAGCTCTGAATCGTCACCAATCTCTTCTTTAAATTTTTCAACTGTATCTTTGATAAGATTTTCAAAAGCAGAATAACACTCTTGTTTTGTTGGAGCAAATAGTCCATTCAAATAATTTTGAGGAAAAGAATCTTTTATCTTTTTCTTCCAACCGACCCAATCCACTTTTGTATCAATTTGATTTTTTGTTTTTCCAACTTCAGCTTGAATCTGTTTTTGCCACTTAATTTGATCTTTAATCAATTCATGCGCCAAAAATAAAACATCAATCATCTCTGATTCTACAACATTATTACAATGTCCTTCGACCATTGATATTCCAGTTTCGGTACCAGCTATAATAATATCTGAATCAGATTTAGATGTTTGTTCATAATCTAAATTAAATTTCCATTGACCATCAATTTTACATGCATGAACAGCCCCTACTGGACCAAAAAAAGGTATATCGGAAATTGTCAAAGCAAGGGAAGCTCCAATAAGCCCCAAAATTGAAACAGGAAACTTGCCATCAGAAGAATATACCGTACAAAGCAACTGAACTTCGTTGAAATATGTTTCAGGAAATAATGGACGAATAGGTCTATCAATTATTCGAGATGTAAGAACTTCGTTATCACTTAGCTTACCTTCTCGCTTAACATATCCTCCAGGAATCTTTCCGACAGCACCAGGACGTTCACGATATTCAACGGTTAAAGGAAAAAATCCCTTAAAACCCTGAGCCTCTTTTGAAGCCACAGCTGTTGCCAATACAACATTATCACCGACTCTAATCCACACTGAACCATCTGCTTGACGAGCAAGCTTGCCAACCTCTGCTACCAACCCAATCTCGGGTAAAGTAAAAATCTTATGCATAAAAACCTCTCTCTAAATCAGTAAACCAAGCTTGCTTTTTCAACAAATTTGTTACCCTTTAATCATCTTTGTTAAATTCTCATAAGCTGAAAAATCTTTTCTTTTAAGATAATTCAACAAGGTACGACGCTGTCCAACAAGCATTGAAAGGCCTCTTTGAGAATGATAATCTTTTGGAAAATTCTTAAGATGGGTAGAAATTTGTTCAATTCTTTCTGTCAACAAAGCAATTTGAACATGGCTCGAACCAGTATCATTTGCATGAATTGCGTACTGCTTTATAATTTTATCTTTTACTTCTTTATTTAACATTTACGTTTGACCTCGTTAATTAACTTAAATTAACCTAAACAAAACTTTTTACTTTACTAAAACTAATAGGCGCGTGCGGATTCGAACCGCAGACCCTTGCTACGTCAAAGCAATGCTCTACCAACTGAGCTACGCGCCTGATTGACCACTTTTTTTATTTTAAAGATATCTTATCTAAACCGGCTTCTAGTTGCTCTTCATCTCGAGCCTGTTTTTCAAAATCTGTAACATCTTCACCAATATATTTTTTCTTGAATGTAGATATTCCAGTTCCAGCAGGTATTATCTTACCAATTATAATATTTTCTTTCAAGCCATATAAATAATCAACCTGTCCTGCGAGAGCCGCCTCTGTCAAAACACGAGTTGTCTCTTGGAACGAAGCCGCTGAAATAAAGCTCTCTGTTCCAAGCGAAGCCTTTGTAATACCCATTAATATAGGTTTTGCCGTTGCTACTTTTTTACCTTCTTTTGCCAAAGCCTTATTTATGGCCTGCAACTGCAACTTATCAACTCGATCGCCAACTACAAAATTTGTATCATTTGGCTCAACAATTCGCACTTTTCTTAACATTTGACGTACAATTGTCTCAATATGCTTATCATGGATATCCACACCTTGCAACGTGTAAATTTCCTGAACCTCTTTAACGAGATAACTTTGTACAGCATCTGGTCCAAGAATTTTTAACACATCATGAGCATTTGGAACACCAAATGTTAATGCGTCGCCAGCCTTCACGTGTTCACCATCTTCAACGTTTAGATGTCTATTTCTAGGAACGTTATATTCAAACACTTCACCTTCATCAGTTGTTACTGTAATTTTGCGTTGACCACGATGAACTCCGCCAAATTTCACAACACCATCAACTTCACTTAAAATTGCAGCGTCATGCGGCACTCGCGCTTCAAATAACTCTGTTACACGAGGTAAACCACCGGTAATATCTTTCGTTTTCTTTTCCTCACGATGAAGTTTGGCCAAAATATCTCCGGGATAAACATCTGCACCATCTTCTATGGTTAAAATTGCTCCAGTAGGAAGATAATATCTTGCAATTTCACCATTTTCGTTATCCATTACGGCAACGCATGGTTGACGTCTTTCGTCTCGCTTTTCAAGAATCATTTTATTGGAACGTCCGACGGTTTCATCAAACTGCTCTTGATATGTAACATTTTCAATTAAATCAATAAATTGAACACGTCCAGCTCTTTCAGTCATAATAACCTTGAACGGATCCCATTCAGCAAGTTTTTTACCTTTTTCAACCTTATCACCATCATTTACCAGCAACCACGTTCCATACTCAATTCTGTATTCTTCTAGCTCACGACCATCTTCCGAGATTATGGCTATTTTTGATCTACGATTAACTACAACCCAAACGCCATTTCTATTTTTGACGGCATAGATTCCCTTAAAGACAACCTTTCCGGCAAACTTAGATTTGTAAAAGTTTTCCTCGACAAGACCACTAGCTGTTCCTCCAACGTGGAACGTTCTCATCGTAAGCTGTGTACCAGGTTCACCGATAGATTGTGCAGCAATAATTCCAACTGCAGTTCCAACATCCACAAGTTTTTGTGTTGAAAGATCCATTCCATAACAATTGGCACAAACACCACGTTTTGCTTGGCAAGTTAAAACAGATCTTGCCGCAACCTCTGTTACAGCTGAATCTTTAAGAATCTCAACAACTGCATCATCAATCAAATCACCCTGTTTTGCAATTAACTTACCTGACACGGGATCTTTGATATCTTCTGCAGCAACCCTACCAAAAACACGTTTTGTAAGAGGCGCCAATACCTCACCTGATTCTCTCAATTCGCTTAAACTTAAATATCCAAGAGTCTGACAATCATGTTGTGATATAACAACATCCTGTGAAACGTCTACAAGTCTACGTGTTAAATACCCAGAATCAGCCGTTTTTAATGCAGTATCTGCCAATCCTTTACGTGCACCGTGAGTTGAAATAAAGTATTCAAAAACATTCAACCCTTCTTTAAAGTTTGCAAGAACTGGAGTTTCCATAATTTCACCAGATGGAGTTGCCATTAAACCTCTCATAGCAGCCAACTGACGAATTTGCTGTCTGGAACCACGAGCTCCTGAATCAAGCATCATAAATACTGGATTAAATGGAATATTACTTTTTTCAAGATTTGCAGAGGATTCCTTATCCTGATCCTCTAACACCGAAATCATATCATTTGTAACAGATTCTGTTGCTTTTGCCCAAATCTGAATCACTTTATTGTAACGCTCACCATTGGTAATTGCACCTTCAAGATAAAGTTGCTCAACCGCTTCAACCTCTTTTAGTCCACTCGAAACGGCCTTATACTTCGAATCTGGAATAACAAGATTTTCCATTGAAAGAGAAATTCCACCAAGCGTTGCATTGCTAAAACCAAGTCGCTTAATCTTATCCAAAGCAACAACAGTAGCTTCTGGACCACAAACCTTGTACATTTTTTCAACAAGTTTTGCTATATCTTTTTTCTTAACAGCCTTATTAACCCATTCAATTTCAGCCGTATCTGGTAAAGCTTCAAACAGTATTACACGCCCAACTGTCGTTTCAACAATATTACCAGCTTTCATTCTTAATTTGATTGATGCCTGTATATCAACTTGACCATGCTGAAAAGCATAAATAACCTCATCTACTGAGGAAAATACCAAACCTTCGCCAAGAACATTCTTTCGGCCCTTGGTCATATAATAAAGACCTAAAACCATGTCCTGTGATGGCGTTGGAAGTGGTCTTCCACTTGCGGGAGATAAAATATTTTTTGTTGAAAGCATAAGTTTTTCTGCTTCCAATCTTGCTTTTTGGCTTAAAAGAATATGTACAGCCATCTGGTCACCATCGAAGTCTGCGTTAAATGCGGAACAAACAAGTGGATGAATTTTGATAGCTTTACCCTCAACAAGCATTGGGTAAAATGCTTGAATACCCAATCTATGCAAAGTTGGAGCTCGATTTAGAAGAACAGGACGATCTCGCACCACTTCTTCAAGAGCTTCCCAAACCTCAGAGGTCATCTCTTCAACCATACGTTTTGCAACACGCAAGTTTTCAGCTAATTCACGTCTTTGTAATTCAACATAAACATATGGCTTAAATAACTCTAACGCCATAATTTTTGGCAATCCACACTGATGAAGTCTAAGACTTGGCTCAACAACAATGACAGATCGGCCAGAGTAATCAACTCGTTTACCAAGTAAGTTTTGACGGAAACGACCTTGCTTACCTCTTAACATTTCACTTAACGATTTAAGAGGACGCTTATTTGAACCCCTGACTGGTTGTCCACGACGACCATTATCAATCAAAGCATCAACGGACTCTTGAAGCATTCTTTTTTCGTTTTTAATTATAACATCCGGAGCTTCAAGTTCAATTAAACGCTTGAGACGAATATTTCTGTTTAAAACTCTTCTATAAAGATCGTTCAAATCTGAACTTGCAAATCGTCCTCCTTCAAGAGGAACCAATGGACGAAGATCAGGTGGAAGAACAGGCAATACTTCAAGGATAATCCATTCTGGTCGAATATTAGCCTGCACCAAATTTAACAATACTTTATATCGCTTTGCTAACCTATGTCGCATTGCAACGGATGTTGTTTGCTCAAACTCTTCTTGAATTTTGCGAACTTCAAAATTCAGATCAATAGAAGCAAGTAGGGCTCTAACAGCTTCAGCGCCCATTCCAGCCTTAAATACTATATCTTCAGGATTATTGCGAATATAATCTTCATGTTCTTGAGATGAAAGTAAATGTTTCTGAGGATATGGAGAATTACCCTGATTTATAACTATATAACTATCAAAATAAATCACTCTTTCCAAATCTCGTACAGTCATTCCTGTAATCAAACTCAAATAACTTGGAATGCCCTTTAAAAACCAAATGTGACATACAGGAGAAACAAGATTAATATGTCCCATGCGTTCACGACGAACACGAGATTGAATTACCTCAACCCCACATTTTTCGCATGTAACACCACGATGCTTCATCCTTTTATACTTACCACAGTTACATTCCCAGTCTTTAACTGGACCAAAAATTCTAGCACAGAAAAGACCATCTTTTTCTGGTTTTAATGTCCTGTAGTTGATCGTTTCAATTTTTTTCACTTCACCATAAGATAGCGACCTAATTTTTTCTGGTGATGCTACACCAACACGCATAGCGTTGAATTGAGTCGATTTTATATATTCACGAAATTTTTCAAGAATTCTATTATTCACCGACTTGCTCCTTGCTTGTTTTTAAAAGATCAACTTGCAACCCTAAACTTTGAAGTTCTTTTACAAACACATTAAATGACTCTGGAATTCCAGGTTCTGGAACTTCTTCGCCTCTTACAATTGCTTCGTAAGCTTTTATACGTCCATTAATATCGTCCGATTTTAATGTTAACATTTCTTGCAATGTATAAGCTGCACCATAAGCGTACAATGCCCATACTTCCATTTCTCCAAGACGCTGACCTCCAAATTGAGCTTTACCTCCAAGAGGCTGTTGCGTAATTAAGGAGTATGGCCCAACAGAACGAGCATGCAATTTATCATCTGCCAAGTGATTAAGTTTCATCATATGAATATAACCAACAGTAACAGGCTGAGTAAACGATTCCCCTGTTCTTCCATCAAACAGTTTATATGTACCTGTTTCGGAAAGATTTAAAGATTTTAATAATGGCATTATTTCTGTCTTATAATCAGCACCGGCAAAAATTGGTGTTTTCATTGCAACACCATGTTTAACGGTTCTTTGAGCAAGATCATTTATGACATCTTTGCCATATTCTTTCTCTATCTCAGCAATAACATTTTTGCCGTAATAGTCACTGAGCCTAGATTTGACTTCGCTATAACTTAGATCGTTAATAACGGCCCCCAAATCTTGTCCCATCTTTTTACCAGCCATACCTAGAATGGTTTCAAGAATCTGTCCAACGTTCATACGACCAGGCACACCCAATGGATTAAGAACAATATCAACAGGCGACCCATCGTGCAAGTATGGCATATCTTCAAGATTAACAATTGTAGAGACAACACCTTTATTTCCATGTCGACCAGCCATCTTATCACCAACTGAAACATGTCGCTTGGCTGCAACATATACTTTTATCATTTTTATTACACCAGATGGAAGATCATCACCTTTTCGAAGTTGACTAATGCGATCATTCTTCAGTGCTGCTAAAATATGTGTCTGATTAGCATACATATCTTTATACATACTAATCTTATCTGTTATGTCTTTATCAGAAACCTTCAACTCAAGTATTTCTTCAAGAGACATCTTTTCAAGCTGAGACTTCTTAACGGCATCTTTTTTAGACCCTTTTGTAAAATCACATTTCTCAAGAAGAGCAATTAATTTTTCTTTTATGCCATCCTTAAGAATTGAAAGATGAAAATTAAAATTTTCCTCAATCTTTGCCGTTTCTATAAGCGCTATATCTTTATATCTTTTATCTTTTCTAATTCCACTTCTAGAAAAAACCTTAACATCAACCACAGTTCCTTCAACTCCAGGTGGAACTCGCAAAGAGGTATCCCTTACTTCTCTTGATTTTTCACCAAATATTGCACGTAATAACTTTTCTTCTGGAGATACTTGAACATCCCCTTTTAAAGTCACTTTACCGCACAAAATATTACCAGGTTTAACGCGGGTACCAATTTTTACAATTCCATCTTCATCAAGAGCTTCTAGCACCTTTTCAGAAAGATTTGGAATATCTTTTGTTATTTCTTCAGCACCTAATTTAGTTTCTCGAGCTTCGACAATAAACTCTTCAACGTGTACAGAAGTAAACATATCATCAGAAACCATGCGTTTACTTAAAACAATTGCGTCTTCAAAGTTGTATCCATTCCATGGCATAAATGCAACTAAAACGTCATTACCAAGCGAAAGCTCTGAATTATATGTAGCAGCACCTGATGCAATAACATCACCCTTTGCAATTTTATCGCCAATTTTTACATTCGGAACATAATGAATCCAAGTATTGTGACTTGATCGACCGTATTTTTTGAGATTATATACTTCGATAGGTCTTGATATTAGCTCCGCTTCGCTTACCTTGTCAAAATCAACTCGAATAATTATTTTGTCTGCAGATACATATTCAACAATACCTTCAGTACGTGCTTTTACTATTGATCCCTCTAAACTTCCAACTTCAACTTCCATTCCTGTTCCAACCATAGGAGGCTGACACTTAACCAAAGGTACGGCCTGTCGTTGCATGTTAGAACCCATTAATGCACGGTTTGCGTCATCATGTTCAAGAAACGGAATTAAACCTGTTGGAACAGAGAAAATTTGACGAGGAGACGCATCTATATAAGAAACCTCTTTAGCATTAACTGAAACAATATTTCCATTCTTTCTGGCAAGAACTCTTGAATCTATAATCTTATGTTTTTCATCTAAAAGAGTAGATGCTTGAGCTATTGTTTCCCCAAGTTCCTGAAATGCATCAAGATAAAAAACTTCATCCTGAACTACACCATCTTTAACTGGTCTGTATGGAGTTTCAATAAATCCTAAATCATTAACACGAGCATACGTCGACAAAGATGATATAAGACCAATATTTTGTCCTTCTGGCGTTTCAATTGGACAAATTCTTCCATAATGAGAAGTATGAACGTCACGAACTTCAAATGTTGCACGTTCACGAGTTATACCACCAGGTCCGAGAGCTGATAAACGCCTCTTATGCGCCATTTCAGCAAGAGGATTTGTTTGATCCATAAATTGCGACAATTGGCCTGTTCCAAAAAATTCACGCAAAACTGCAGCAAGAGGTTTTACATTTAAAAAATCATACGGCATTAATGACGCATAATTTTCCTGTAATCTAAAACGCTCTCTTACAATTCGCTCAATTCTTGCAAAACCAACATAAATTTGAGATTGTAACAACTCACCTACAAGACGAATGGCACGATTTCCAAGATGATCAATATCATCAAGCTCACCCTCACCTCGTTCTTTAAGCCCAATCAAATATCGCAATGCAGCGAAAATATCTTCATGTGTTAGATATGTTTTGTCTTTATCGATATCCAATCCAAGTTTTCTATTTATTCTTGCACGTCCAACAATTGTTAAATCATAAAAACGCGAATTAAAGAATAAATTTTGTACATACTCTTCCATTATTTTTAGAGTTGGAATATCACCAGGCTTCAACTTACCATAAAGTTCTTTAAGAGCATCTTCACGATTGGTTATTTTATCTTGAGCAAATGTTAAGGCCATTGTAGGCTGAAAGACATACCCTGAAGATTTTATTACTTCAAAAGACTTTAAAAAGCATAATGTTGAATCAATCAATTCCTCAGTTATAAACGTTCCCTGAGTAACCAATACCTCACCTGTTTCCTTATCAACTATATCCTTGGCTATAACTTTATTAATCAAGGCATTTTTTCGTACGATTAAGGAATTTACACCAGATTTAATTAATTTTTCTATAGCTGATTTTGTAAGACGTTGCCCAACAGAAAATTGTTTTTCAAATTCTTTTGGAATAGAATCAGCTTCAAGACGCTGTCCTATCAATTGATTATTAATTTTTTTGAAAAATTTATCACTTTTTACCTCAATGGTCTCAAATTCGTAAAATTGAGATAAAATTTCATTTTTTTCAATTCCTAAAGCCTGAAGGAATGTTGTAGCTAAAATTTTCTTTTTTTTATCAATTCTAACATTAACAATATCGTTGTGATCAAATTCAAAATCAATCCAGGAACCTCTACTTGGAATTATACGAGCAACTTGATAAGGTTGACCACGAAAATCACGATTTTTCTTACTCATCGTGAAAATCACACCAGGAGCACGATGAATCTGACTTACGACAACACGATCTACACCATTAATTAAAAAAGTTCCTTGGCTACCGAGCTTGTATCTTCCATCATAATCTTCATAGAGATCAACCATAACTGGAAGGTCGCAAAAATAAATATCTTGTTCTTTGATATCCCTAACAACGCGCTTTGACGTTTCTGGATCGTTGTCCCATGTCATTAACTGCATTTTAACTTTAAGTGGCATCGAGTAGGTTTTACCACTGTAACGACAATCATCAACATTTGAATCAACTTTTATAGTAACTCGCGAAAAACATTTTTTGCAACGGGAATATGATGCTGTATCTTTTTTACAACTTGGACATATGCATGAATCTTTTAAAGATCCATGTCCACTTTTTTTACAGGAACGACACTGCCATTTATATCTATTTTCAACACCAGTAACCTGTCCACAAATACATGCCCAATTACCTAATTCATAACTTATAAATTCCAAAGAAATTTTTTCATTATGCTCAATTGGAAAAGTATCCCTGAATACCTTTTCTAAGCCAACATTCCTGCGTTCAGAAGGCAAACAATCTAACTGCACAAAATCGTTAAATGATTTTGATTGCACTTCTATGAGGTTTGGTAACGAAACAACCTCTTCAATTTTACTAAAAGATTTTCGTAAAAGGCCTTTACCTCTTCCGTATTGAGACATCAATTTGCTCCCACTCGTAAAAAGTTCAAATCAACCGGACAATACACCTAACATAATAAGTTAGACATTAACTTAACTCATTATAAACATGCAATCCATAAAGAACGAAATTAGATCCCGCCTCAAAACACCAGGTTTCAGGCGGAATCTAATTTAAAAATTTCAGTAAATACAAAGTATAAAAACTAACTTAATAAAATTAAGCTAATTCTACTTTCGCACCAGCTTCTTCTAATGCTTTTTTAATTTTCTGAGCATCTTCTTTTGGAGCTGCTTCTGAAACAACAAATGGCGCACCTTCTACAGCCTCTTTTGCAGCGCCCAAAGCAAGCGTTGTAACTGATCTTAAAGCTTTAATAACTTTAATTTTATCAGATCCAGCTTCTTTTAATATAACCTTAAATTCACTTTTTTCTTCTTGAGCAGCTGCTACAGGAGCAGCAGAAGATACAGCAGCCGATGCTGCCACAGGAGCTGCCGCAGATACTCCAAACTTTTCTTCTAATGTTTTAACAAGTTCAGCCAATTCCATAACCGACATTTTGCTTATTTCTTCTACAATCTTAGATGACATGTGAAAAACTCCCTTACAAGATTAAACACTTAAATCACAATTATTATGTTCAGGTGTATACCAAACTAAAACAGATATTCAACCCCCAACCTAATAACTAATACAACTATCATATCAAACAATCTTAATTGCCGCTAGCCTTCTTTTCTTCAATTTGCTTCAGAACCTGAGGCAAACTAGCAACAACCTGGTTAAGAACTCTAACAAATGACGTAATTGGAGCCTGCATAGTACCAAGCACCTGAGCGATCAAAACCTCTCTAGATGGCAATGATGCTATCATATTTATTTGAGAAGAATTCAATACTTTTGACTCAAAAACACCCGTCAATACTTTTAGAGATTCATTTTCTTTGGAAAAATCTATTAACTGCTTTGCTACAGCGGAAACATCGCCTTTTGCAAAAACAAAGCCTATTTGATCTTTAAAACTGGACTTAAACTCATCAACGCCGTCTAAATCTTTGGCTGCAATATCCATCAATGATGCCTTTATAACCTTTAATTGGCCACCATTTTGACGAATAGAGCTTCTTAAAGTTTGCATTTTAGCAACACTCAGGCCCTTATAATTAACTACAAAAACCGCCTGCGACGCTGATATAAGTTCCTTGGCCGAAGATATAGCTTGTTCTTTTTCTCGTCTATTCATTTTTCGATTCCTCTATAAACTCTGTTATGAAACTTCGTCCGGATTGATACTTACACCCACACCCATTGTTGATGAGATCGTAAGCCTCTTGAGGAACTTACCTTTTGATGTTGCTGGCTTTGAAGCCTGAATAGACTTTATTAATGCAACCAAATTTTCATGTAATTTATCAACACCAAAAGAAACTTTCCCAAATGGTGCGTGAACCATTCCACCCTTATCATTCCTATAGGAAAGTCTACCTTTTTTGAGATCTGTTATAATACCCGTTAGGTTAAATGTAACAGTCCCAATCTTATTATTTGGCAATAACCCACGAGGACCAAGAATTTTTGCTACCTTACCAACTAAACCCATCAAATCAGGCGTTGCTACAGCCACATCAAAATCCATCCAACCTGACTCAATTTTTTGTACTAAATCGTCTGATCCAATATAATCAGCACCAGCCTTACGAGCGGCTTCTTCATGTTCACCTCTCGCAAAAGCCAAAATTCTAACCTTCTTGCCAGTTCCATTTGGCAGTAGAACAGATCCTCTAACAGTCTGTTCACCCTTAGCAGCATCAATTCCAAGAACAACATCAACATCAACCGTCTCATCAAACTTTGCATGCGCATTTTTGACAATAAAGTCGAGTGCCGACTTCCAAGAGTTGACATTAGCTCCTGCTAACTTTTCTCTGGCTTTTAAATGTTTTTTACCTATGTTACTCATAATCCAAACCTACTTCTGTTAAGTAATTAAGTGATGATTTCAAAAGCACAAATCTAAAGCAGTCCAACCGCTATTCGACTCTAACATTCAACAACTACTAATCAATAACCTTAAGGCCCATGCTTCGAGCACTGCCTGCAACGATTTTTTTCGCAGCTTCTATATCAACAGCATTCAAATCAGGCAATTTAATTTTTGCAATTTCTTCTACCGAAGCCCATTTGATCGTTCCGGAGGTATCTTTTCCAGGATTAGAAGCACCCTTTGTAATATTTGCTCTTTTTTTGAGTAATTCAGATACCGGCGGAGTTTTTAATATAAAATCAAATGTTTTATCTTTGTAAATTGTAATAACAACCGGAACAGTCTCACCCTTGCGCTTCAAAGTTGCAGCATTAAATTTTTTACAAAAATCCATGATATTAACACCATGCTGTCCTAAAGATGAACCAACTGGTGGTGCTGGAGTTGCAGCTCCGGCAGGAATTTGAAGCTTAACATTCGCTTTAATTTCTTTTGCCATGTGAACTAACCTTTATAGTTTTCTTATGTTTAGTTAATTTATTTTTTAACCTGATCAAAACCCAATTCAACTGGAGTAAGTCTTCCAAAAATACTTACTAAAACCGTGAGCTTTTCACGTTCTTCATCAACTTTATCAATCCTACCCACAAAACCAGAAAATGGACCACTGTTAATATGAACCTCATCCCCAACAGAAAATGGTTTTTTTTCACTAGATCTGGCAAGCTTACCAGACATTTGAGCGAAAATTCTGTCCACTTCTCGATCGGTAAGCGACACAGGACTTTCTCCTCCTAAAAAACGAGTAACTCGCGGATTCGAAGAAACCAACCTAAACGACTCACCGACCATTTCCATTTGGATCAAAAGATATCCAGGGAAAATTTTTTCTTTTTTGGTTTTGTCATCAGTAAAGAAACTAAGAACCTCACCAGTGGGCACCAGAATTTGTCCAAAAAGCTCTTCTAAAGATTCTTCTTTGACTCTTTTTTCCAGGTCAACTTTTACTATATCTTCATAACCAGTGAAAACTTGAACTACATACCAGCGCTTCATCTTAAATCTGAAACTCCACAAAAAGACTATTTAATATTATCCACCAATAATTCTTCTAATCAAAAAGCTGGAAAACCCATCCATGGCTCCCAAAATAAAAGCAAAAACAACCACCAAAACACAGACTATTATTGTTGTTCCAATAAGTTCATCTTTTGTTGGCCAAGTTACTTTTCTAATTTCCGCTTTAACTTCATTTACGAAAGCCATAACTTTGTTCATAAACTGCCTTTCAGTACCAGCCCATATTGGCAGGCCAGGAGGGATTCGAACCCCCAACCCGCAGATTTGGAGTCTGCCGCTCTACCAATTAGAGCTACTGGCCTAACTCTTTCTACTTCGTTTCTTTATGCTCGGAATGCTTTCGGCACTTCTCACAATACTTACTCAATTCCAGCTTCGCAAATGCTCTTTTTTTTGAAACATGCTTGCTGTAATTTTTCATTTTACAATCTTTACATTCAAAATGAATTATAGTCCTAGCTTTTGCCATGGCTGCAAAATCCTAAATTTATAAACCCCAAAAATCATTAACCGCTACTACACTATCTTGTAAACACCAGATGGAGCCCGCGACCGGGCTTGAACCGGTGACCTCTCCCTTACCAAGGGAGTGCTCTACCACTGAGCTACGTGGGCTAACACACTCTCTTAAAGTGGAGCTGGCAACTGGACTCGAACCAGCGACCTGCTGATTACAAATCAGCTGCTCTACCAACTGAGCTATGCCAGCA
>CAZMQG010000004.1:0-100658 GCA_964568625.1 uncultured Pseudomonadota bacterium
ATCAGTAACGGCACTACTTAGATTCCACGGCTTTTAAGCCGTGGCGATTCAATAACTTTTAATACAGTGTTGCAAGTTTTTCATTAATTGGTCTGCATAATTCAAAAGCTTCGGCAGAGGTTTTTTTCGGTTGTGAACCTTCTGTGATTTCCATAGCTTCTTCATCGTCTTCTGAGTCACCTGTCCATCGAAGTATGTCATCTATAATTTCTGTTTGCTCGACTGATTCTGCGCCAATCATCTCAAGCATTTCTATTATCTGGTCTGCATGTTCTTTACCGCAAAGTACCAGGATTTTCTTTGGTTTATCGTGTGGTGTGTTTACGCAATTTACTATTTGTTGAATGCTTTCAAGGTCGACCATTTGTGCTGTGCTTGGAAATGAATCAAAGTTAAGCGTTAAGAATAACAAGAATCTTTTTTGAAGTAATGATTCAATCTCTTTTTGCCTTGAACGTGTTTGAGGCAGCGCCATTTGTGCTAAAATATACTGAGTTTGCTGATTGATTCCGTTCATTAATATATTTGGAATGGTTTCTTGTAATATTTTTTGAATAGTTGAATTCTCGTTTTGATTGAAAAAATCGTCCTTAAGTCTTGCTTTAAGCTCGTCACATGAGATGTTTTTCAATAGTTCGAAGTCGTGCAAATAGACAAAAACCTTCAATATATGGGATGTTTCCTTTTGGTGATCATTGTAATCTGAATCAAGCTTTTCAGCTAATTCAGCATTATTGTAAAAAGCGCCTTTTAAATTGTTTATAAATTGTTTTATACGGTCCTGTTCATCCTGAAGATTACTTAGAGGAATTTGAGGAAGTCGGTTAAGATCTTTTGTGCAAGCCTTAGCAACTAACATTATTTTGGGTAATGTTTTTCGCTCATTCCATTGTCGAATATCGTTCCTGAATAATTCAAAATATTCAGATACGCATGAAAATATGAGTATGGAACCTTCGCGATGATCGATTGATATGGTTTTTATAAGTGTGCTTCCTGCTGGATTTGATGTTATAAAATTTGAATAAGCATCATAAAAAAGATTGAGAAGACTAAGGTTGGTACTGTGTTTTGGCTTTGTGGATTCAAGTGTTAATTGAAGCGTACTTAGGTATTCCGTTTTAGTTCTATGATTTTTTGTATTATTTAAGAAAGATACAAGATTTTTTATCCATGTGTCGTGCATAATTTGAGCGCTTGTATCTTCAGAAAATGCGTCAGGTAATCTGTCCCAGCATTTTGTGATATCATTTTTTTCAACTAAAATAAGATCAGCAGGCTTGGACTCATCTATTGCGGATAATAAAATTGCTCCTGCTTGCCAGATTTCTTGAGAGTCATCAACGTGGTGCTGATCTTTGGCTAAGATAATTATATCTTGACCTAAGCGCATTGTTTCCAGATCAATGACAGATGCCTGAATTAATGAAAAATTTATTAAACAGAATGCAAACACATTTGCATAAAACAATTTTTTCATATTAAACAATTTTTTGAGAAACATTGTGGATTCCTTATATTTTTTTAATTTAATCTGAAATTACCTCCATATTTTCAGTATGACATTATGGATAAATAACGCAAAAGGCCTATTGAAAGGCCCATTAATTAGTGCAAATTTAGTGAAATTATGGTCGTTTTTACAAGATTTGTGCATTTTTTTACTCTGAAATGATGGTTCGTAGGCCTGCCCACTTGCCATGAAACAAAATCGCCATGAAATAAGAAAGCCGGAGGCTTTTTGTGCCTCCGGCCAAAACTTAGCAATTAAATAAATTAAAGAGTTTTCAGTGCAAGGCTACTTTCAGTGCTGTTAGTTTTGTATTCAAGGTTCCCAGCTTGCCTTTGAGTTGAGTTAAATTGGTTTTTAGTGTTTTTAATTGTTGATTAAGAGGTCTTGCGGGCATTGGTGGTGTACCATGTCCAGGGTGAGGCCCAGGTTGAGGTTGTGTATCAGGGGCCCCAGGTTCTGGTGTTTGATAGGCTTTTATTGCGTCAAAGATTTGTTCTTGTGAGGGCTTTCCTGTAAGTTGTAGTTCTGAAATTAAAGTAGACATTTTTTGAACATTACTTAGTTCAGCGTTTTGCGTAATCGATAGTAATTTAAAGTCTGTTATTTTGGAGAATTTTTTTTGTAAGTCTAGAATTTGCTCTGAAGGTGTTTTTGTACCCCCTATTTTTATTGTTTTTTTAATTCCAAGTTTTGTTTTTAGTGAGTCAGAAATTTCACTATCTTTGAATAAAGCTTGAACAATGTTTTTAATATTTTCTTTGTTTGCACTAGTAATTTTATCTTGCAAAAAATCTTCTGTAAGTATTTCTTTTAATCTATTAATTACAGCTTGTGGGAGTTGGTTGGCGAGATCTGTTGGTTTTGTTGAAAGTTTTAAATTTTCCCAAAAATCTAACACAGTTTTTATATCATTTACTGTGGCGATTATTTTGTTTAGTTCGGTTTTTATGGTTGCAAATTGTTTGGCTAAATTAGTACTCCCTGGGAAGAAATTAATATAATAGTTAAATTTGGTTGAGCCTGCATGTGTATTAAATTTTGTATTGAATTCACTTTCAGTAAAATTATATATTTTAAATTGAATTATATAATAAAGAGCTTTCTTTTTCGATTCATAAGGGCTTTGAGTTTTAAATCCGGTGTAATTCAGCCAAGATTTGGTAATAATATCTTTCTTTTCTTCAGGAGTTAAGTTGGGTTGAATAGGATCCGGGAATTTAAATGCAGCAACAAAATTATCAATATTATCAGGAGAGAGAGTTTCTAATTGTTTTACATTTTGACTTATTGATTTATCAATTTCAGTTTGTTTGTGTTTTGCTGCATCTTTGGCCAATTCCTCTTGTTCTAATTCTTTTATTCGCTTTTCTAGAGCAGTTTTTACTGCAGATATATCGGTTTTTGAGTAAGATGCTTTGCCCAGTGGAATTGGATATGTTTGAGTTTCTAGATTTTTTATTACGTTTAAGTCAAGGATATTTTGAATTTGTTTACTATCAGGTATATCTTTTACCTGCTCAGGTGAGTTTAAAAAACTGATAAGTCGTTGTAAGAGAATACCCTCACCAGCAACCATTTGCTGGCCGCCATGGGTTGAGGGCTTTTTAGGTGTAACTGTTGGGTCAGGAGTTACATCTGTTTTTTCTTTAACTTTGTCCTCAAATGCATTTCTTATTTCCGTCCCAGACTCAAAGCCATTAGAATCCAAAAATTTACGAATATTTTCAACATTGTCACCAGCTACCAATAATCCCCAAAAACTTTTAGCTTTATTTGCATCTTTTAATTCTGCAATAACTTTTTGCTTATCATTTTTTAGATCTTCGCCTTTTGCAATTTTTATTAATATTGCTCTTGTTAAAATTCCGACTTTCCCACCTTGCCCTGGCATTGGTGGAGGAGGTGGAGGTGGTGGAGGTGGTGGCGTTTTTGCGGCATTCAAATCCTGAATATTATTTATTTTAAGTAAGTTTTGTATTACTCCAAAACTTGATAGTAAAAAAAGTGTAAGCGTTATTATTTTAAACGATTTGTTATTCATCAAAATCCCTTCTTTCACAATGCCGCTTTTAACTGTCCTAACTTTTGTGATAATAGTGACAATTTTATTTTTAGTTTTTCAAGGTTTTGTTTTAAGAGTACAAGTTTTGTTTTTAATGCTGAGGATTTTGGAGGTTCATGAAGTTTGGCTTGTGCTGCTGTGGGTTTGATTGGTGCTGTGGTGCCGGTTTTTTGTGGAGGGACTGATGCTTTTTGTTTAGGAGATTCTAAAATGTTTTTTATTGTGGTTAGAAATTGCTCATATTTGGAATCTAAAACATTGTATAAAATAGTATAGACTATTTGTAGATTTGCATGAGCTATTATGTTTGCTTGTATCATTTTTTTTAATAACTGAGGTAGATTTTGGTATTTTTTAGCATCTTTTAGTGCGTTGGCATAATCCTTTATTTCAGAAATATTAGTATCAGCAGACTGTTTTAAGACATATGCTTGAGCTTTTGTAAGTTGTATGCCGGATAATGAAACATTTTCTATGAGAGTGTCTCTTTTTTGGTAGATTTTATTTAAAAGATTCCATGTGTTTAAGTATTTTTCAAAAAGATTAAAATCTTTTTGTTGTTGTAAATCTTTATCAAAAATTATTTTATTTTTTATTTTTATTAATAGATCGCTTAATTTTCTAAGATATTCATCATTCTTTTGATCTAGCTCTTTACAAAGATTTTGTATAAATTTTAGTATCAAACTGCTTGAAGTTGCGTCGAAATTTAACCCTTTATATTTATCTTCTTTTATAAAATCCAAATCTGAAATTTGTATGTTTTCGGGTGCGATTTGTTGGATTTTGGCTATTTCCGAATCCCAATCTTGTTTTACTTTTGCTTTAGCTGTTTCTTCACCCTGCTTTTTTTCTGCAGCTGCAGAAAGTTTTTTTTCTTGCGCTGTTTTTGCCTGAGCTGCAGCTGAGGCTGCTGCGTCTTGTGCTTTTTTATCTTGCTCAGATTTAGTTTTTTGTGTTCTAGTTTCTATTGCCGTGTTTATAATATCTAATTTTGGATTTACTTGGCGTTCATTTGGTGTGTAATTTAAGTTTAAGAAAGCCTGTTCTATATGTTTAAACTCTTTATCTCCTAATTTATCTATTGCTTTTTGAATTGTTGTTGCATCGATAGGTTCAGAAAGTCTATTGGTTAAAGATATGATTTTGGTTTTAAATTCGGATATGCTTGATTGTGTAGCTTTTGGTATTTTTTTATCATATAGTTTTGCCTTTAAAATGCCTTGCCCAACTTCTGCTGATTCGACTAAACTACAAATTCTATCAATGCATTCTTGAGGTTCTAATTTTATAACCATTTTGGATATATCAAGAATTTTGGGGCCAAATTGTTTTATGTCCTCTGAATCTGGGAATAGTTTGTTAAGAATTTCAGTTAATGTGCCAATTTTACTTTCCAAAGTTTTGTCTGTTTTGTAGAAAGACTCAATTAAATTGCCAATATCAGTATATTGATTTGCCTCATTTATTTTTGACTCAAGTTCCTTTTTAAGTTTGTCGAGCTGTTCTTGCGTAAGTTTATCATCTTTAATCGCTTGGAATGTTGGAATTTCTCCTTCCGATGTTGATATTTTAGCTTCTGCCAAATTTATTAAATAGGATAAAGTATCAACCTTTTTTTGATGCTCAATTTGCATTAATTCGAGCTCTTGTTTTTGTTGTTGATATTTTTTTCCTGTTTGTGTTGGCTTACGTTTTTTTTGATGAGCTCGCTGCTTTGTAGGATGTTCTAATGGTGTTGCTTTTTTTGATTCTTCTTGTTTTGTAGCTTCAGCCTGTTCTTGAACAAGCTTATCAGCTGCTAATTTAGCGTCATCCTGTTCTTTTTTTAAGCGTTCATCTTCGTCGGCCTTCTTCTTGGCTTCAGCTTCTTTCTTTTTAAGTTCTTCTTGTCGTAAGAGTTCTTCGTCATCTTTTTTCTTCTGCTCTTCGGCAGCTTTTTTCTTAGCTTCAGCCTCTTCCTTGGCTTTACGCTCTTCTTCTTTGATTCTGACTTCTTCGGCGAGTTTTTTTCTTGCGGCATGTTCGCGATATAGCTTTTGAATTTTCAGTACGGAAGCTTCTTTTTTTGCAGCTTCAGCCTGTTCTTGAGCAAGCTTATCAGCTTCTTTTTTCAAGCGTTCATTATCTTGGGACTTGAGTCCAATTCGTATTTTTTTTGCTTCTTCAGGTGTTATTTTTTCTTCTAAAGAACCAATAAATTCTGACATAAGATTTGCTGTAGATCCTTCCTCCAATTTAGGATTGGATTTTTCTTCTGATGAATTTAATTCAGTTGATATTTTTCCGGACCATGCGTGCTCTATTTTTGCATAAAGTAAAAATAATTTTTTTAGTGCATTCGTATCTTTTATATTTACTGAGGAATCATTTAATTTTTGAAGATCTACTCTAATGAAATCAAAAAAAAGATCATATTGCTGTTTTCCCAAAATTTGTTCCAATTTTTCTTCTGCATAATTGATTTGTGTTGTAAAGTCATCGATTTTTTTATACTCATTGTAAATTGATATCGGATTTAAAATATAATAATCGCCTTGTAGATCTTTGTGCTGTTGATCATAATATTTTAGAAAATTTATCCATTGTTGTAATGTTAATTCAACTGTTTTTGGGGTTTGGGCATCTTCGGGTTCGTCCTCCGGTTTTGCTTCCGTTCTTTTTTTCCCGGGATCCATTTCTTGCTTATTTAGCTTTTCAAGTACAGCTTTATTAAGTAAAGATTCAGGATCTTTTATTTGCAAGATTGATTCTATTATTTCATTGAAGTCTTGGAGGGTTTCTTTGCTTAATTGTGTTCCATAGGTAATGCCTATGACACCGCCACTTCGTTTTAATGCGCTGATGACGTTATTGATTAGGGTTGAAACGATGATTGTTTTTTCTTCGAGTAAATTTTTTTTTGTTTCTAGTACATCTATAAGTCTTTTTTGAAGAGCTGTTTTGATTTCATTGCGTGTTTGAGCGGTGCCTACTGATCCGGTTTTTATATTTATTTGATTTGGAATGCTAAATATGTCTTTTAATTTTATTTCTCCAATCGCGCTTTTGGTTGTCAACATGAAGCAGCTAATCAATAAAACTAGGTATTTGCATCTCATTTAAATTCTCCCAGTTAAAAACAAGTAAAGTTAAAAAATAAAACTTTAACTTTACCTATAACTAAAATGGGAATTATTTTACAATAAATTTTAAAAAATACATGTTGCAATGAGTTGATGCTACACATTACATTTTTTATTTATTACGCCTTTTATTTTTCCATCTAATGAAAAGAGCTGTTATTGGATTGCAGCTGAGAACTCGTAAAATAACGAGTGGAATTGATTTATAGAAAGGCTCTGTTGTTATCATATGTTTGGCGTAATCAGAGCATGAAACCGGGTAAATGCAAGCTCCGCCGATAAAACCGAAAACGGGACGTATGACATCGAATGTTGCGATGAATAACCGTTGCCAGAGCTTGAGTGGCTTTGCAAAATTTTTATCGTATGTACAATTTGGCTGCCCACAGTTAGATTTATTAGCGACATTTTGAGATCTGTTCGCTTGTGGAGGAATGTTTTTTATGAGAAATTCTTGAAGATGATCAAAATCGTGAACCATTGCATTCTTATACGCAATTAGTACCGAATTTGTAGGGTAAAGATAAAGTTTCTTTGTGTAAAAGATATTTTTTACACGGCGGCGAAAGAGGTTGCGTTGATGAGCCTTGCCGCTACTTCCCGGTGTTATGATCAGTAACTTGCCAAATCTATGATTGGAAGTCGGATCTGATGATAATTTGTCAGCTTCTTGTTTTGAAGCAAAAAAATCAAGCGGAGCTTGTAATAACTTCAAACCCCGCCAAGAATATTTTAATGTTGCATTTTTAAATAAAGAAGAGACTTCTTTTTGAGAAAATCTGAAAAGATCTTTAAAATTTATCATGCAAGAATTGCAATTAAACGGCTAGCTTTTTTCTGCCTTTTGCACGGCGACGACGAATGACTTTTTGGCCATCTTTGGTTGCCATTCTTTTTAAAAAGCCGTGTTTACGTTTTCTTTTTCTTTTGCTTGGTCTATATGTTAGTGACATACTTTACTCCTGAAAAAAATTTCGAAACTATTATCTAATGCACAGTTTAATGCATAAAAGGCTTTATTGCAAGGTGTAGCGTTAATTTTTTTGGAGATTGTAAAGATTGGCTGTGGAATGTTATTTATCCATGGATCCCAGAATTTTTGTCATGTTTTACGTAAACGCCAAAGAGAAAATCTATGACTGGTAGGTCGATACATTTTATTCAGCAATCTTCATAAAACTCTTTCAGCCGTCGCTTTAAAACCCTATCAGCCTTGTCCATGTGGCTATGGCCTTTACGTGTCGGCCAACTAGAATAAGTGTGGGCTCGAATGCTTTGATTATTATTTTGTCAGATTGTAAATAACGTAATTTAATGTTTTTTCGCGTAGTGCGGTGTGTACTATAATGCTTTGATTAAGAGGAGAATGTAGGTCTTCGACCTTTTCAAGAGTTGGTTTGAAGTATGCAAATTCGTTCATTCGTTTGTTATTTAGAAGATTTAGATAGTCTTGAATGTCGATTAATTCTACTTTTATATTCTCTTTGTATGCTATTTGGTCGATTATGGTCTCTTCTTTTAAGTTTTTTTCTGCCAGCAGTTCAATGCATTTGAGAAAATCTTTCTGCGCTTTATAGACGTGATAGTCCGGTTGAGCCATTAAATTTAAAAGTATATCTTCTTGCCTTCGTAGAACCAGATGTTTTGGAATTTCAAATCTATGCTTGCTCAAAAGTAGGTTAAATACCTCTTCGATAATGGTTTTACGTTGCGAAACATCATTACGATATGAAAAAACCTCCATGATTTTGTTATGCAGATCAGTTTTGTTTTTAAGTTTAAAAGCATGTTTAAATAGTTCAAGCGATAAGGTTTTTCCTTTGACTATCGATTTAATTACTATCAAGAAAATAGGATCGGCGCCGTTTGTTGTATCGGATGGGTCTTCAAAGTTTAATTCATTTGTAATAAATGAGTCTCCCTGATTTCTGCCGATAAAAGTGGATTTAAATTTATTTGAGAGTTCGCTTTTTTGCATTTTTATCCAAAAATCGCTGGTCAATTGTTGAAATATTGGTTTTTGATTTTCGTCAAGTAATGTTGCGCTAAAGTTTACCCAATCGCATTCTTCTACCTCATTTGTTTGGGATTGTGTGGATGTGTGTGTTTGTGTTTCTAAAAAAAATTTTACCTGTTTATCAAGATCTTTGTAGCGTTTACGTTTGGGGGATTTGAATGCAAAATTTTTCCATTCTTTTAAGTCGACGGGTTCTGTTAAAGACAAATCAAAGAAAAATGAGATATCATTTTCACTTGATGTTTTTATATTTGTGAGTCGTGGGTAATTTGAATAAGGAATTTTTTGGACCATTAGTTCGTTGATTAAATTGTCGACTACTATGTGACTGAAAAGGTATGATTTTAACTTTTGTTTAATTTCTTGATTATATGTTTCTTCCAAATAGTCTAGTGGCACATCCTTTTGTAAAAAACCGTCAAGGTGTCGACATTTAAAAAGTTTGATAATTTCGTTGTATACGGGGTGAGTGACAAGATTACTGATTTCGATTTGTGCTTTTGCCAGATGAGAAGAGTTTTGTGTAATTTGAACATTAACTAATTTTACGGTTTCTGCCGCTTGGCATGATTGCACCTCCGACTGCATATCTACACTATTTTTTATTATAAGCATGTCAAAGTCCTTTCTCTCTTTTTTAATCTTTTGAGATTCTCAATTTTGCATCCAGTATAAAAACTAATGTGGTAAATTAGTCAAGAAGATTGATTTTGGGAATATTTTATTTGGATGCAACGAATTTTACTAGCCAGCTGCTGGACTAATAAAAATAGAAACAGAAAAAAATTTAAAGGCTGGCTTGCCAGGTGTCCTTCGACAAGCTCAGGATGAGCGCGAAAGCGAATAATGGCTTGCCATCCATAGCTAGGAGCCCAACGAGCAAAAGCGAAGGATGGTGCAAGAGGGGGGACTCGAACCCCCATCCTCTTTCGAGGGCTGGCTCCTAAGGCCAGTGCGTCTACCAATTCCGCCACTCTTGCAAGAAGATGGAGTTTAAATCAAAGTGGGCTTGCCAGCCGTCCTTCGACAAGCTCAGGACGAGCGCGAAAGCGAATAACGGCTTGCCATCCGTAGCTAAGAGCCCAACGGGCGAAAGCGAAGGATGGTGGGTCGCCAGGGACTCGAACCCTGAACCTGCAGATTAAGAGTCTGTTGCTCTACCAATTGAGCTAGCAACCCATAAATGAAGTTTCAAAAAATATCAAATTTATATATCTGGATTATCCACAGTTGAACTACTACATTTTAACAAAACATAAAATAAATAAAAGAGCGATTTTAGTAATTTTAGAAATTTTATAAAAATTTCTGTAAAATAAGGAGCAGATAATTTTAAAAATAAAAACCCAAAAATCAAAGGGGAAAGATTGGAAGCTCAATTTGAACTGTTAAGTTTGCAAGAATCGCATGAAGACAAACAGTACTCGTTTGAACCAAAATGTTTCGACGAATATTTGGGCCAGGGATTGATTAAAGAGAAGCTCAAAGTTTATGTGACGGCTTGTAAGATGCGAGGAGAACCGCTGGATCACCTTTTATTTTTTGGGCCTCCGGGTCTAGGAAAGACTACATTGGCAAAAGTTATGGCCAAAGAGCTTAATGTTCCGATAAAAATTACCAGTGCGCCTGTGCTTGAGCGTGGTGGCGATTTGGTCGCAATTCTTTCAAGCATTGCACCTCGCGAAATTTTATTTATTGATGAAATCCATCGTTTACCCAAAAATGTTGAAGAAATTTTATACAGTGCAATGGAAAATTTTTGTGTTGATGTGATTATTGGCCAGGGTGCTGGAGCAAAATCAATTCGATTGCCTTTAAATCCATTTACGCTTATAGGTGCTACCACAAAAACGGCATTAATTTCCGGGCCATTACAGACTCGTTTTGGAATTGTAGAAAGGCTTGATTTTTATACCCCTAACGAGCTTTGTCAGATTGTTATGCAAAATGCAGATTTTATGAAAATGCCAATTACTCCGGAGGCTGCGCAAAATATAGGAATGCGTGCTCGCGGTACCCCGCGAATAGTTAAACGTATTTTGCGTCGTGTACGAGATTTTGCGCAGGTTAATAATAAAGAGATTATGGATTTGGAGGTTGTGGAGCAGGCATTGCGTTTTTTAGATATTGATGCCGAAGGTTTAAATAAGCTTGATCGTGAAATTTTGTCTATTATTTTAAAGGATTTTGATGGGGGTCCTGTTGGGCTTGATACTCTGGCTGCAATGACTGGTGAGGATAGGGAAACATTGGAAGACGTCTGTGAACCATTTTTACTCAGAATTGGTTTATTGCAAAAAACTCCTCGCGGGCGCCAAATTTCTCCAAAGAAAATTCCATTTTTACGCAAAAAACTTTTTGGTGAGATTGTTCCGGAGCAGGAAAGCTTGTTTTAAAGGCGTTTATTTTTAATATTCAAAACTGACTTTTATAATATTTTTTTCTCTGTTTGAACTCTTTATTTTGATTGATATACTCTTTGTGAATATACTTTTGAATTGGAATCGTTTTTTAACTGATTTTGTTGCAAAATTTTATGGGAGATTTTCATGTCAGGTCATTCGAAATGGTCTACGATAAAGCATAAAAAAGCAGCACTCGATGCAAAAAGAGGTAAGGTTTTTACAAAAATTATTCGTGAAATAACTGTAGCTGCTCGCGAGGGTGGTGGCGATTTGCTTGGCAACGCAAAATTACGTTTGATTGTTGATAAGGCCAAATCAGTTAATATGCCACAAGATAATATTAATCGTGCCATTAAAAAAGGTACTGGTGAACTTGCCGGTGGTGAAACATATGAAGCTGCAACTTATGAAGGATATGGGCCTCATGGCACCGCTCTCATGGTTGAGGTTTTGAGCGATAACAAGAATAGAACAGTATCTTCTCTTCGCCATCTTTTTACAAAAGTCGGTGGAGCATTGGCTGAAAATGGTGCCGTTTCTTGGATGTTTGAACACAAAGGTGTGGTAAGGGCAGCGGGAAATCTGACTGAAGATGACGTTATTGAAAAATTGCTTGATTATGATGTTGATGATGTTGAACTCAGCGACGGAGTTTTTTCAATTACATGCAAAAAACAGAATCTTGATGCTGTCAGAAAGGCTGTTGAAGGTATTGGATTAAAAGTTGAGTCTGCCGCTCTTGAATGGGTGCCCAAAACGCCTGTGGCAGTTGATTCAGATCATGAAGAGGCTGTCATCAAATTTTTGGAAGAGATTGAAGATCTTGATGATGTTCAAAACGTTTATGCAAATTTAGGTTCTGATTAAAGGAGTTTGCTGTGCTGCTTAGTATGACTGGTTATTCCAATGGTACCGTTGTTTTACATACAAAGAGCGGTGAGTTTTCTGTTGAACTTGAATTAAAAACGATTAATACGAGATATTTTGAAGCATTATGTAAACTTCCAACATCATTTAGCTTTTTAGAATTAAAAATTGTTAATATGTTGCAAGAAAAGCTTGTCAGAGGTCGGACGTATTTAACTGTAAGATTTACAGAGGGCAATGAAGTTTTTGACTCCATTACACCTTCATTAAAAGTTATTGAAGGATATTTAAAGGCTTCAGAGCTTATTAAAGAAAAATTTGGTGTGGATGGGAAACTTGAATTATCCGAGTTAATGCGTTTCCCTAATGTTTTTGTTCAGCAGAAGAGTGAACTGAGCGAAAACGAACAAAAAGAATTTTTTCATGGACTTTCTCAGTTGATTGAAAAATTAGTAAAAACTCGTGCAGAGGAAGGCCTAAGATTACAAGCAGATCTTGAAGGGCGATTTGATTTGTGTGCAAAAAGAATAGCCGAAATTGAAAAAAAGTTTGATGTTGCGGTTTCTGAACATAAGAAATTAGTTGATGCACAACTTAAATTAACACAGGATGGTGACGAATTTGCCAAAAAGCAGGCAGAAGAGTTGCTTGTAGCTCTCAATAAGATGGATATTCATGAAGAGATTACACGTTTTAACAGTCATTTAAAAAGTGTAAAAAGTGTTTTTGCAGACAAAACCGTATCTGAAAAAGGTAAGCGTCTGGATTTTATTATGCAAGAGCTTTTACGTGAAATTAACACGTTAATGGCAAAGTGTCCGACATTTGAGGTAAGTACGCTTTCCGTTGATGTAAAAGTTGAGTTGGAAAAGGCTCGAGAGCAAGTTCAAAATATTGTTTAATACATTTGTTTTAACAGAGTAGTATTATGCAGCAGATTATTTCGATTGATAGGTTAAAGTCAGCACAGAGAGTGCTTTTTATTTTTGATTTATCTTTAAAAGATTTTTTATCTGTCCAAAGTTATCTTTTTGAGTTTTCTAAAAATTACCCATTTATCAAAATTGATTTATGGGTCAATACAAATTGTGAATGTTTTTTTAGACATAGGCAGAGTTTTAAAGAGAAGTTATTTATTGAATTTTTACAAGAGTGCAGTTTTATAAATAATTTTTATTTAAACACATGTTGTACGCAAAATTTTAAAAATATTTATGACCAGGCAAGAAATTTTGATTATTCAATTATTGTGATTCTTTCTGAGAAGAACCATTGTAGGAATATTAAACTTGCAAAGAAAATAAGTAAAAAAGGTTTTTTGGTTAGTACTATATCAAAAATTAAATGGTATAACTTTGTTAAGCGCCATGCTTACAAAATGTTAGGGGCCAAGGTTGATTTGGATTGTGCATTGAGCACTTATTCGTATAATAATATTTTTCAGCAACTTTTTAGTGAACAGTTTGTGGCAAATCATAAACCGGTTTTATTTATTCCACGAAGGTGGGTAATTTATGCAAAACTTAGATTTATGAAATGGGGTATTGATAAAAAAGGTCAGCGTTTTGGAAAGGTCTTTTTTATTAATGCATTTGATGATAACGAGAAATATTCCTGTTCACTGAAAAAAATTTTAGAATTAGTTACGGATTTAAAGCGACATGACGAATGGGGTGATATTAATTTTGTTTTGCATGTTCCCCCATCCAAATTGGGATCTGTTAGAAAATTTTTTACAAAACATTCTGTTAATAATATGTATCTATTTTCAGCCGATAATAATTTTTATCAGGTGCCATCAATTCTTTCCTTGTGTGATGGTGTATTTTCTGTTGATGGAATTTGTTCCGAATTATCGGTTTTGTTACAGATTAACAATCTGAATCGTACAGATCAATCCGTTTAATTATGATGGATTAATGAGCTGTATGAAGGATTCTTTAAACTCTTCCAGTGAAACAAATATATCGAAATCAATAAGATTTAGAAAGCATTCTTCTAATTTTATTAATTCATCTTTTGATATTCCGCCTACATCAGCATAGTACTTGAGGGGATGAATTCTGTCTTGGAGCCATTTGCTTGCTAAGAAAAAAGCGGCTATGTATGTTCTATAAAATGATATGTTATTAAAAATATTAGGCGTATTTTTTTTTATTAATCTTTGTATGTATATTCGTGCTACTATGTAATGGCTCGGTGTAGATTGGCAGTATCTGCATATCCTATTGAGAAAATACAGAGGGGTCATTCCTTTGTGTATAAAACCCGATCCAAGTAGCGGACGAATTTTTAAAGGTACGCTATTTATATTAACTGATTCAATTATAATTCCGGTATCATCTGTTAGAGGATCCATTAATTTTATTGTTTGTTTAAATATTGAATCGAGTATATTTTGTGGAGTAAGTAGCATTCGGATTAAGCAGTCATGTATTCCTTTTGTTTTTAACTCTTCAATAATTCCTTCGGCTTTTATCCAGTCGGTAAAACTTGTAGGTCCTATAAATGTGTTTATTACTTTAATTTGTTGTGTAGTTGCAGTATTATTTGAGGGGTGTTGCTCAGCTGAAGCTGCCGGTTCTGTTAATTCTACTGTTTGAGTTTGTGCATCTACAATAGTATTTGATGCTTGAATGGTAATTGCTTGAGTTTGTGTATCTTCCACAGCTTTTTTACAACGACGTTGTGGGATTTCAGTCTTATGGGCAGGTTTGCCGCGTCGTTTCATTGCGGTAGCATTTTCTACCGAAATAGATGTTATCAAAAAAAATGCTGAGATGAGTAAATAAATTTTTTTCATAATAAATAAAACCTCCTAAATATTCTGTTTTACATTATTTTATTGCTTATATTTACTAATAATAACTTTATATCCAAGTTTGTACAAAAGGCTGTGGAAAATTCAGAGAATGGGGGTGCTTTGGTCAGGATTGCAGTAACAGTAGAGCAATTACTTGTATTTTTAGCTCGACTCAGTAAGTATTTTCAGATAAAATTCAATTTATTAAACGAATTTAATATACCCGTATTTTAAAAAATTTTAACAAAGTGTTTAGCTTTTTATGTGTGCTTTTTTAAATTGGCCAAATATTCTTTCTGCTATGCGTATCTTACTTACGCCTGTTTTTGTATGGTTGTTTTTTGGAACGTTACAAATGCAATTTTTATCAATTTTTGTTTTTGTAATTGCGGCGATTACTGATGCCTATGATGGGTATATTGCCCGAAAGCAGAATATGATGACTAGCGTTGGAGCATTTCTTGATCCGATGGCCGACAAAATATTAATTCTCACTACGTTTGCAGTTTTTGCATATATTAAGTTTATCGGTTGGTGGGTTGTTTTTGTTTTTGCTTTTCGTGATGTATTCATAACTTGGCTGCGTACGTATTTGATCAGTCGAGGTTCAAGTTTGGTTACGTCAAAAATTGCAAAATGCAAAACTATTTTGCAATTTGTAGCGATCTCTTTTCTTTTTGCTAACATGTTGTTGCATAATTTTGGGTATCAATCAATTTATGTCGATTATTTTGTGCGATACTTTGTTTATCTAGTTACAGTTTTTGCTTTGTATACGGGACTTGATTATTTAAAGCCATTTTTTTGTTCCATTTATCATTCTGCCGGGACGCCAAATCTCAACGAGCGACGACCGGGATCTTTTAAATTAAGTTATTTGCTAGCAACATTTTTTTACGTTGGATGTGTTCCTTTTGGGCCGGGGACGGCAGCAAGTTTTGTGACTGCATTAATTACATTCTTTTTACCTACGCAGTATATGTTTTTTGATTTAGTCATAATTTTATTTTTATTGCTTGTTGGAGTTATTTGTTCCGGATACCTTGAAAAAACTCTTTCGATTAAAGATCCTCATTGGATTGTTATAGATGAGGTTCTTGGTATGTTTATCTGTCTGTTTTTATTACCAAAAGATTGGGTTGCATACCTATTTTTATTTTTACTTTTTAGGTTTTTTGACATCACAAAAATTTACCCAATAAAAAGAGTTGAGATGATAAAGGCTCCGGGATGGGGCATCATGCTCGATGATGTTGTTGCTGCCGGTTATGCATTACTGACGGCGCTGTTTTTTGCAATTACTTGGTTTGGAATAGTAATATTTATCTAGTTGTGGCTGAAAAATCTGGTTACTAAAAAATCCGGTTATTAAAAAATAAAATTTTAGTAAAAAAAGTGAATTTTTTTCTGTGAAAAGTTGGATCCTAGCTAAAATCTACGCGATCTCTTGCAAAAATCTTGCCTTGTTTCTTAAAGCTGGGTATTCTTATTGTCTAACGCTTAAAAGCGTGTAAACGCGTGTATGGAACAGGCGTACCTAGAAGAGTATTTTCACTGTTTTAACCAAATTAAATTTTTTACGGGAAGGGCGGATTAATGACTAACGATCCCAAAGATGAAAAAAATTTAGAGAGAACGAGTAAACTCTCGATTGAAAGAGAATTAAAAACATCATTTCTCGATTATGCAATGTCGGTCATTGTCAGTAGGGCACTTCCCGATGTTCGCGATGGGTTAAAGCCTGTGCACCGCCGAATTCTATTTGCTATGCATAAGCTAGGTTATTATCATGACAAATCTTATAGAAAATCAGCTACCGTAGTCGGTGAAGTGATTGGTCACTACCATCCACATGGTGACTCTGCAATTTATCAGTCCATGGTTGGGCTTGTGCAGACATTTTCCAAGCGTTATCCACTACTTGACGGACAGGGAAACTGGGGTTCGATAGATGGTGATGCTGCAGCTGCAATGCGATATACCGAAGTAAGAATGGCAAAAATTGCAAAAGAGCTTTTGGCTGATATTGAAAAGGATACCGTTAGCTTTACTCCAAATTTTGACGAAACAATATTTGAACCAATAGTTTTGCCTAGCAAGATTCCTAATTTACTTGTAAACGGTTCAAATGGAATTGCCGTTGGTATGGCAACATCTATTCCTCCTCACAATCTTGGGGAAGTTATTAATGCATGTATAGAAATTTTAAAAAATCCAAATCTTTCTGAAGAGCGATTATTTGAAATTATCCCAGGGCCGGATCTTCCAACCGGCGGGGTTATTTGTGGTAGAGCCGGAATTGTAAAAGGATATCGTACAGGGCATGGTCAGTTTATTATGCGCGGTGTGATTGATGTTGAAGAGGATAAAAAGAGTGCGGCACTTATCATTAAAGAGATTCCTTATCAAGTAAATAAATCTGACCTGATTACAAAAATTGCTGATTTGGTTAAGAATAAAGTTATTGAGGGTATTTCAAATATTCGTGATGAGTCGGCAAGAGATGGAATTCGTCTTGTTATAGAACTTAAACGCGGTGAAATTCCTCAGGTTGTTATTAATCAGCTTTATACTCATACATCGTTGCAGACATCCATGTCAATCATTATGCTTTCGATATATGACAATAAACCGATGTTCTTAACCCTGCGTGAAATGCTTGATTACTTTATTTTGCATCGTAAAGAGGTTATTACAAAACGATGCGAATTTGATCTTGATAAGAATAAATCTCGAGCACATGTTCTTGATGGTTTGATTATTGCGTTGGATAATATTGATGCAGTGATTGTATTAATTAAGTCTGCGCAAACGGCTGAAGAGGCAACGGAGTTGCTTACTAAGAAATTTAGTTTGTCAGAAAAACAGTGTAAAGCAATTCTTGATATGCGTTTACAGCGTTTGACTGGGCTTGAACGTGGTAAGATCAATGAAGAGTTAGCTGAAATTAAAAAAATTATTACAAGACTTGAAGAGATCTTGGGAAGTGAAAGTGAGCTTGTCAAAGAGATTATCAAGGAACTTGAGCAAATTAAGACCTCATATGCAGATCCTCGTAAAACCAAAATTGAGGGAGCAGTTGATATTTTAAGTGAAGCGGATCTTATCCCTGATGATGATGTTGTCGTTACTCTCACTCGTCGCGGATATATCAAACGAGTGCCTTTGGAAACATACACACTTCAACATCGTGGTGGTAAAGGCAAGCAGGGTATTGCAGATCTTGAAGAGTTGGATGATGTTATTCAGGATGCATTTGTTACAAGAAATCACGATGAGCTGTTATTCTTCACAAATTTGGGCAGAATTTTCAGTATGGATGTTTTCCAGGTTCCAGAGGGAAGCAGGATTGCAAAAGGTCGAGCAATAGTCAATTTATTGCAAATGCCTGAAGAAGAAAAAGTTGTCAAATTGCTTTGTACCAGAGAGCTTGAGAATAGATTTCTTGTTATGGTAACAAGACGTGGAGTAATTAAGAAAACGGATGCTATGGAGTTTGCAAAAATTCGAAAAACAGGAATTAGAGCCATCTCTCTTGACGAGGGTGATGAACTTGCATTCTGTGGATTAAGTTCCGGTTCAGATTCGATTATACTTGCAACAAGTATGGGCCAAGGCATAAGGTTTGATGAAAAAGAAGTTAGAGCTATGGGGCGCCAGGCTGCAGGTGTACGTGGAATTAAGTTGCGTACTAAAGATACAGTAGTTGGCATGGAGATCATCTCAGATGGCGGAGATATTTTATTTGCATCGGCAAAAGGTTTTGGAAAACGCGTTAAAGTTGCTGATTTCAGAGTTGCTCACCGTGGTGGACTGGGCGTAAGAACTATTCCAACTACTTCTAGAAATGGTGCTGTGATTGGTCTTGTTCAAGTTACTGACAACTCAGAAGTGTTGTTAATTGACACAAATGGCAAAATCATTCGTTTGTCTCCACAAGAGGTACGTACCATGGGACGTCAAGCTGCCGGTGTACGTTTAGTCAGACTGGATGAAACCCAGACATTGTTGGCTGTTAAGGCTTTTGAAAAGGTTGAAGATTTGGGTGATACTTCCAGTGAGAATGCTTCTAGTAGCACTAGTATAGAACCTGAAAAATCTGAAGACAGTTCAGATGAAGCTAAAGAGTAATTTAAGGTAGTGGATGCTTAATAAAAATACAGAGATATTGCTTCATCTATCACTTGCTGAAAAAATTGGTCCGGCAACAGTTTTTAAAATATTACACAAATTGTTTCTGGACCAAAATCCAGAATTGCTGAATCCGGATTGGTCTGATATTGCCAAAAATGGTATCAATTTAGATTTGAGAGTAATTTACGATTACTCGATATTCGACTTTGTTAATAAATTTGGTTTATCACAAACCTGTGCACAACAAATTTATAATTGTGTTTCTGATTCGCAAATTTTGGACCAAGAGTTGATATTAGCAGAAAAAAATGACATTAAGATTGTTGATATTTTAAGTTCGGAATATCCGGAAATTTTACGTCAAATTCACTTTCCTCCAATTGTACTTTATGTTTCGGGAGCCATGTTCGATCGGAAAGCCAGACATTTTGGCGTGGTTGGTGCTCGAATGGCCAATGAATATGCCTTAAATGCTATTCAAAACATTCTTCCTACGCTTATCTCAAATGGATGGGTGATTGTTAGCGGTGGAGCAAGTGGTGCTGACACAATGGCTCACAAAACAACATTAAATTCCGGAGGGAAAACGGTTGTTGTTTTGGGTTCCGGGCTTTTATGTCCTTATCCTGAAGCTAATATTGATCTGTTTAAAACAGTTGTGAATAGTGGCGGAACGGTTGTTTCTCCGTTTCCTCTCAATCGTCAACCTGATAGGGCAACATTTCCTGCGAGAAACCGTATAATATCTGGGTTAAGTTCCGGATGCTTAGTGGTTCAAGCTGCCATAAAAAGCGGGGCATTAATTACTGCACGCTGTGCGTTGGAGCAGGGGCGGCTTGTTTTTGCCATTCCCGGCAGAATTGATGATAATCTAAGTGCAGGATGTAATGATTTGCTTAAGCAGGGAGCAAAACTTGTTTGTCATGCCAACGATATCTTAGAAGAGTTTGGAGAGTGTTTACCGCATGGACTTTTCAAACCTTCCGTGAGTGTTACTCAACAGATGGAAATTGGAAAAAACAGTTGTGATCATTGTGAAGATATTGTTCTGTGTAGTCTGGATAAATCGGCTACATTTGATGAACTATTAATCAAAACTGGGCTTGAATTTTCTGAGTTGCAGGACAAGCTTTTTACATTTCAACTTGAAGGTAAAGTTAAGCAAAATTTTACAGGTGCATGGGAAAAAGTATGAAAGACATTTCATGTCAAGACATTTCATGTCGAGACATTTTATATCTTGGATCACAGTCTGAACCAAGACAGAATTTATTAAAGTTAGCAGACATTAACTTTAAAGTTTTGACGCATAAAAGTTCGGAATGTGTGATTGAACCCTCTGATAATTTTGAAAAATATGTTATTGCAATTGCTTGTGATAAAATGCAGCATTTACAGCTGCCGGAAGTAAACTCACCTGAAGTAAATTCAGGTGAAAAAAATAAAATTTTTGTTTTAACTGCAGATACTTTAATAAAAACCGCTAGCATAAATCCAATGATAGGGGCTCAAATTCTTGGTAAGCCAAAAAATCTTGAAAATGCAAAAGAGATGCTCAGAGCCATTCGCAACCAGCCGGTAGATGTTTTAACAGGTTGCTGTTTACAGCTTATGAAAAGTTCTGGTCAGCATTGGGAAATTGAAAAGAGACAGTGTTGGGCAACAGGTGCGCAGGTTGAATTTTCAATTGATGAAGAAAGTTTGGATTTATATTTTGAAAAAGAGCCTTGGGCATTGCATGCGTGTGGAGCTGGAGTTATTGAGGGGATAGGCCAAGCTTTTTTGAAAAGTATTAACGGATCGTATACGGCAGTGCTTGGATTACCATTATTTGAATTAAGACAAAAGCTTAAAGAATTTGATTTTAAATTTTTCTAAATAATTTTAGCAATAAAAAAAGAGATGAGCATTTGACGCTCACCTCTTTTTTTATTGCTTTATTACTATGTTAATACTATTCTTCTACCTCTACCTGCGTTTCCATAGTATGTATTTTTTCTAGTCTTCTAGGGTTAGGTTCTCCTTGTTTTTTACCTTCAAATTCAGGTAAACCTTCAGCTATACATTTAAGCATTATCTGGAATCGTAAGAATTTATTTTCTAATTTGTTAATGCATACACGTTCTCTGTCAGTTTTTGCAGATTTACGGAGTGAGTCAAAAGTTTTACTTGATAACTTTAAGTCACTTATCTTCTTATTGATAATGTTTGCAAACTCTTTGGCATCAATTTTAAGATTTTGACGCATTGTTTCCCATTTAAACTTTTTTAATTCAAAGATTTTTTTGCGCACATCCATGATTTCCTTGTTTTTTTCATTCAAACGTAGGCCCATTCGGCCTAAAAAGCCTGGATAAGGGCTTGTTTTACTATCTGATGGACTATCAGCTCTTTGATTTGTTGGAGGATTTTTGGCATAACAGACACTTCCAATCATTACTATGGCTACTGCCACAAGAAACTTGTTCATTAATATCTCCTTTTTTAAAACCGACATAATGTGGAACATCCTGGTTTTAATATAGCAAAGTGCCTGTGTGAAAATCAAAAACTGAGTGAAATTTTTTCGGGGATAAAACTGAAAACTCTAAAAAACATACTTTTTTGCGGTTTTATCCTAATAAAATGGAGTATTTCTTCAATTTAATAAATCGTTTTTATTAGGTTTCCAGTTCTTAAGAATCTGGTGGAATAAGATATTTTTTGACTCTTCAGTATCGCTATTGGCAGTTGAGGAGTGTTTGGCACCTGAGAAAATAGGTTTTATGTTGATATTTTTCATATCTATTTTATTTAAAACAGGGAAAATATCGTCTTTTGAATTTTTATCTATTTTTATTTTACTTAAATTTTGGACAAGACCGTCTTCCATGAACAATAAAAAACTGATCACTGTTGTATAAAACTGTTCATTGACTTCAATGTTATCTATACCAGAGATTTTTTCAAACTCCTCTGCAAGTCCGTTTTTTAGTGCATGCTTTATCAGGTTGTTTAACATTGGCCTTTCATTTTGCATTAACCAATTGATCAAAACAAGCAGCTCAAATGATAAAACGATGTCGCTACCTTCCATGGTGGTCCCTTCCGGCGGTTACAGGTCAAATTCTGTTATTGATACATTATATATTTAGTTTGATAAATAATCAAAACATGGAGATTATATTAAAGAGTTATATGCGCAATTAAGCCAAATGGCATTTTAAAAGTGTTTAATTAAAAATAGGCAGCTCCGAGTTAATTAATTTTGAAAATTCCTAATCTTTCTTATTAAGAGTTTCATTAAGAAAACCGAGAACCTCTTGCCATGCTTGCTTATCTGCACGAGCGTTGCCCTCAGAGGTTCCTCCTACTGTCATCCAAGATTTTGCCACCTGGTGATAATAGGGGCGACCAGGTGTTGGCCCGTATGGATTTTGCACTCCGTGTCCAGCATTTGGGAATTGGAAATGTTTTCTCAAAATGGTAGATTTTTTCTTATCTAACCGTTCCATAACAAGATTACTGAACAAAGTTGATGGCCACATTTTATCATCTTGCCCAGAAATAAGTAGTATTGGGCACACGATTTTTTCCACTGGAATTGTTGCAGCTTCAATATCATTGCTAAATTTTTTCATTAAATATAAAAAATTAGAAGTGTTTTCTTCAGGATCGTCAAATGTTCCCTTGTGATTAGGAATTAGACCTTGCTTGGTAGCTTCAAGCATTTCTTCATCAGAAGGTCTTTTTATAAATGGAATAGGCTGACCTTTGTCCGTCCAAGCGGGCTTATCTCCATCTGACATTCCAGCCCAAACTATGCCGCTTGGTACATATGCAATGACCGCTTGCATCTCTTGAGGAAATGTTGCCGCCAAAAGAAGAACTAATTCACCGCCTCGAGAACGGCCGCAAATAGCTACATGGTTTTTATCTACCTGTGGTTGTTTTTTAAACCATTGCATTGCATTTTGAAAGTATTCAAGTGGAATGTTTTCCAAGCTTTTTGGCAAGCCTTCTACTCGGAAAAATCCTAATGCAAGAACTGTATATCCATGCGATGCAAGAAGTTGAGAAATGTCTTCAGGTATTCTACCACCTGATCCCCCAACAACAATAACGCCTAGTCCATTTTTAATATTCTTTGGATAAAATAAAGTTCCAACGATACCTTCTTCACGAATTTCTCTTCTTTCTACATTGGGCGATACAGCCAGCCGATGTATTGTTTTTTGAGCTCTTAGTTTGCCTTTTGAGAAAATAGACAATAAAATTTCGTTGGTATTTAATTGCCCCGTACGCTGTAATATTTCTTTATCAGCAGGTGCTATCGACCAAATTAATCCCATAGGATCGATGCCATTGTATGATCCTGAAATGGGTGCTTGTTTGGCCACGTTTACCATGCCCTTGTCATCTGCTTGAAAAGTAGCACGTGAAGTCCAAGCATTGTTGTCTTTATCTTTGCATGAGGCTTCAATTGTAATTTGTGCATTTGCTGAAAGATTTGAGATGGAAATTTCAACAGGTTCATCAATTAACGGCTTTTCTGGTGTGATATAAATTTTAGGTGTGATTCTTCCATAAAGAAAAATAAAACCCAACACGATAAACATGCACGATAGTAAAGTTATGAATAGTTTTTTTGTCATAAAAAGTCCTTTTTTGTATTTTAAAGTTCTACATATTTTCAATATTAATCGCAAACCTAACAGAATGCAAAACTTTAGGATATACGCCTTTAACCCTCATTTAGATGGTGGTTGGGGATGATGAATTACTCCATGCTTTTAATATTTTACTAGTCGCAATATTTTTTCCTTTTGGTTTAGTAATAACATCTGATATGATGCTATTAAATTTTATTAATTTTATTAAATTGGGTACTTTATTTTGGGTTGGCACTTTAGTTAAAAGGGGTGACAATGAAAAAAATTACGATAAAACAATTGGAAGCAATTGTTAGAGTTTTCAGGTCAATTTTTGTTGCAGATATGGAGCATTAGTATAAGTTGTTTAATAACGTTATTTCAGGGTAAAATGCAGGCTTAATTGAAAGAGTAATTAACTGCTATAATAATTGATTTACTAATGTTGATTAGGAGTGGTAATGATTTTACATGGCCCCGAAATGTCTGATAAGGTAGTTTTCAAGCGTTGGGTCGATAAAAAAGATCCATGTTTCCAGTATGTTTTTGATGATATAAATATTGCTGATTTTCAAAAAAATCTCGAGAATGGATCGGGCAACAAATACATAACCGAGTTTAATAGACTTCTAAGAAAATCATCTAAAAAGCCATATTTGACCAAAAGTATTATTGATTTTTTTTGTCTTGATCCATTGCGTCCGGATAAATTTGAACTTACTGATAAAGTAAAAGAACGGCTATCTAACGTTTACTCATATCTTGAGAGCGATATTAACCAATTTATCGAATATATAAAATTACATGAATTTTCAGATGAGTTGATAAACAAAGTTGAGTGTAAGACAAATTTTTTGACTGTGATTAATAAGTACAAGAATTTTGTGCAGCTGCTGTTTGCCAATTCTGACCCTTTTTTAACTCAAAACAATCTTTTTTGTGTTGCAAATAACTTATTTGAGTTTTGTTTTTATCCAAAAACGGCATTGAAGTTTGAACAACTTCTTAAATCTCCGGAAAATTATCCAATTGTTCGAATGTTTTATTCAATTATGTGGAATTATCTTGCCGGACAGGGCTGGAAGGACTGGAGTAGATCTACTCTTAGTAGCATTAGAGATTTGACTAAAAATGGAGAAACTGTTGTTTATATTGCGGGTGGAACTGATATTTACCAACTTTTAAAATACGGAATTTATAATATAACCGTTATTGACCCAGTACTTCCTTCACAGCCTGATTATTATTCTGATATTTGGGATTGGCTTGTGGTTAATAAAACTGAAAATAATGGCATTGGAGATGTTGTTAATTATGATTTTGGCAATCGAAAACTTGTGATGAAAAGAACAACCTTTGATAAGTTAGGTTTTTTTAAAGCGGAACTTTCGTTCGGAAAAGTTATTGATATTATACAAAGTCGTACGGAGTGGACTGTTTTCGATGATTTATACAACGAGTTAGGCAAAGTTGTTTTTGAACGTAGATTTTGTAGGCAGGATGATTTTGTAAAAAAAGATAATAGCCATTTGTTGATTTCTTTTAACGAACTTTATTATATTGCATCCAATAATTTAAATGATAGCTGGGGAATTGATATTTCAAAACTGGATGATAATTTCAAGATGTTTGTAAAGCAATTACGCAATCCGGTTAATAAAGATGTTTTATGCAATATGCAAAAGGCAGATAACTCAGACTTTTCATTTATAAAATTAGGTTCGAATACAAGATAATAGAGGCGTTTATTAATTGATGGATCCTGAATTCCGCCTACGCCCTGTCGTGGCTACGGCGAGGCAGGCAAGTTTCAGACGTCGCTGAAGCTATCAGCCGTCGCCCCGGTGGCTATGGCCGACACGTGGCTGACATGCAGGATTACAAAAACTGGATCGGGTAGTATTTTCTTGCTTTGGAAAAGGGAGTTGGTAATGAAAGAGTTAAAAAAAATTATGTTTGCAACAATGCTTTTACTTGGTTGTAAATTTGTAATTGTATCGGCTTTTAGATTTGCATTAACAGCCAGACCTGTTTCAACCGTTAAAACGGCGCAGGATGTTTTGGGTAACTGGGTTTTATCACAACGTTGTTATTCCGACTATTCATTTGATAATATGCCAGACGGGATGAATGAATTTTTCTTGCAAAGATTTAATAAAAGTTATTTGAAATATAAAGATAAATTGACAAGTTTAGTACCATTTTTAAGTGAGTGTACAAACGGTTATATTTCTGAAAATGGACAAATATCTGGATTTGAGATTGATGATGATTTTAGACAAAATTTTTCTACAATCTATCAGCTTATCGAAAATAATATGCCTAGATTTGTTTCATATCTGAAAGATCATAAATTTGATTCTACTCAAAGTGGTATAAAAGACCAGGATTCGGATGTAAATTTTGTTATTAATAAATATAGGTTTCTTGATCGACTGTTCTTTTCTAATCCAAGTAAGTTTGTTGAGAAAGAACGATTATTTTCTTTTGCCAACCGCTGCTTTGAATACTGTTTTAATGTGTCGACATGGCCGGATTTTAAAAAATATCTTGATAATAATTCTGATCAACAATTAGTGAAATTTCTTTATTCAACAATGTGGTATCATCTTGTTGGTGAGGGATGGAAAGATTGGAATAATCAGACGCTTATGCAGATTGCTGAAAAATCCCAAAAGGGAGCAAGGGTTGTTTATGTTGCGGGCGGTTTGGATATTTATCAACTTTTAAAGTATGGAATTTATAATATAGATATTATCGATCCAATGCTCCCATCTCTTGAAAAATATTATTCCTCAAAAAATTGGGAATGGCTTATAAAAGGCAACGGTAAAAATAATGGACTTGAGGATAAGATAACTTTTGATTTTGATGGACGAAAAATTAGTTTGGTGCGAAAAAAATACAGCAAAAACGGTGTGCTTGTTGTGCATTTGACAGAAAAAGAAAAACGCAAAATTGAAAAATCTATTACCGATTGGATGATTGTAGACGAAAATAATAAATATTTGGGTTCGATTACATTTTATAGGCGATTTTGTGATCATGCGGATTTCATTACTCATTCAATTGATAAAAAAAGTGTAGACCAAAAGCAGGAAGAACGTTTGGTTTTAATGTCATTTAACGAGCTTTATTACGCATTTTTGCCAAAAGAAGCAGGTGGTTGGAATGTAAATATAAAACACCTGCCGGAAAATTTGAAAATCTATGTAAAACAGCTAAGAACGCCGGTTGATGTGGATGTTTTGAAAAATATTGCACAGGCGGAGGAGTCAAAATTTAAATTTATACGTTTGGGAAGTGATGCGGCATAAGTTTATTGACGTTGAATAAATTGTGTTATGCCTTGGAATATTCCATTGGCAATTTTGTTACGATACTCTTTGTCTGATAATTGAGAGGCATCATTTTTATTTGTTATAAAGCCAACTTCGACAAGTGCGGCAGGAATTGGGCTTCTAAGTAATACGCGAAATTTGTCGGCTTTTACGCCTCTGTCATTTATATACAGTTGTTGTGATTTTAAAAAATTAATTAATGATGATTGAATTGATTTTGCAAGAGTTTGTGAAAGTTGCGTGTTGGCTTGAATGTGTTCATCAATCAAAGTGATAAGAGATGGATCTTTTTTTAAATTTATGAATAAGAACCCTCCATGGCGTGTTGGAGAAACTAAATCAGAATTTTGAAGATAAAATGTTTCTATTCCATTGTGATGGGTTGAAGAACTTTTTGTTGAATTTACATGTATTGAAACAAAAAGGTCAGCCTTGAGTTGTTCGGCAAGTGTAGATCTTTCAACTAAAGAGAGGTCACAGTCTTGGGTGCGAGTTAATAGTACATTATATTTATTCTCTTCAAGCATCTTTTTTGTGCGTTTGGCTATGTCAAGTGCAATGGTTTTTTCGATTAAGCCGTTCCCTTTTGCGCCATAATCTTTTCCTCCATGACCTGGATCAAGGACTATGCGTTGTGATTTTGAATTGTTAGACGTTATATCCGACTTTATTAAATCGTTTTTTGCAAACAAAATAGATTCATTTTTGTTTTTTAGTTTATCCAAATCTTCTTGCGTGAAAATATCTATGATAAGTCTGTTTGGAGCCTCCATCTTATACCATTTGATTAGCAGTCTGTTTGGTTTTAGGATATAAGCATTTTCATCTTTGTTGTTCTTATCTTTTACCTGTTTTGTTTTTTCAAAATCTATATATAAAACGACCTTTGGGAATTTTTTATTTTTTTCTGCTACGGCTATATTTTTTATAATTCCATATTTTTTTAATTCACTTAATTTTGCTATTACCTGTTTTACGCTGAACTGTTCAAGTTGCATGCCGGGGAATATTAATCTTAGCTGAAAGTTTTCTTTGATTATTTTTTTTTCAAAATAAATTGGATTAGAAAAGTCGAACATTATTTGTGTTGATACACCATGATATGTTTCTACCCAATTTAATCTGTTTATTGTTTCTTGCTGCAAAGATACGACTTGATCATCTATTGGTTGTCCAGCTGCGGGTTGCTCTGCTGTAAGATAATCCGTTTTCCAGCTTAAAAAGCAGGCTAACACTATTGAGATATAAAATATTTTCTTCATTTGGTCCCCTTCCTTTCATTTTCAAACTAGCAGTTTACAGATTACAAAATCAATTATCTAAAAAAAAAGGCATTTAAGCGCTGCGCTGTAATAAATAATTACTCTTAGAAATTATTTATTACGTTTATCTGCTATACCAGTTTTTGGTAATGGGGGATAATTTATGTAAAATTAAAAATATTTGTTACAATATAAATCTCTTTCCTAGTTGCTTATATTATTAACTATTTACTTGAGTTGCTAGATATGTTTATCGAAAATATGAAAATAAAACAAAATATTTCATTAAATGATAAAAATTGGTTTCAGACTGGTGGGGTTGCAAAGTATTTTTGTGAGCCTACCACAGAGAAAGAATTTACCTTTGCTCTCGATTTTGCCAAACAAAATAAGCTTGAGATTTTTGTTTTGGGTCTGGGTGCCAATATTTTAATAAGCGACGACGGATTTGATGGTTTGGTTATAAGACCTAAGTTGTGTAAAATTGAAGCTGATTACGAAAATGGTAAAGTTTCTGCCGGCGCAGGTGTTAAGATTCAAGATCTTATTGATTTTTGTATAGAAAATAGATTGGTAGGGCTTGAAGAATTTAGCCATATTCCCGGAACTGTCGGTGGGTCTGTGTATATTAATATACATTACTTTGACTATTTTTTGGCCGATTTTCTTACAAGTGCCAGAGTGATTGAAAAAAGCTCCGGTAAAATTTTAGATGTTGAAAAATCTTGGTTTGAGTTTGGTTATGATAAATCAAAATTATTAAATGGCGATTACTTTTTAATCAGTGCGATCTTTAAATTAAAAAAGGGCTCTGAGTTCGATGCTGCTTATGCAAAAGGGCGTCGTGATGAAATTATTCGTCATCGTATGCGTCGTTACCCAAATTCAAATACTTGTGGAAGCTTTTTTAGAAATTTTCATGAAGACGAGGTTCCTTTTTTAATTAACGGCAAAAAGCTTGTGTTTGTAGGGTATTATCTTGACAAAATTGGCATTAAGGGCGAGTTGTCTGTCGGGAATGCAATCGTGTCTCACCAACATGCAAATATGATTGTGACCAAACCTGGGGCGACAAGTGCGGATGTCATTGAGCTTGCACGAAAAATGCAAGAATTGGTAAAAGAAAGATATGGGATTACTCCAAGGAGTGAGTGTCAGTTGATTGGGTTTATAAAAGATCCGTTACTTTCTGAATAATGTTTGTAGATTTACATAGCATAAAAGTTTAAAAATATTTCGTTTTATTATTTTTCTTTACATTGATCAATTCCTTTAATATTTTAAATCACGGGTGTAATGCTGGTGGGTGTGGTGCTGGAGTTTAAAAAAGGAGTTCTATTATGTTCAAAAAATATGCGCTGATTATCTGTACGGCATTTTTCATTTCAATACAAAGTCTTGGTTTATATTCACTTGATCTTTCTTGCAAATTAGAAGAACGTGATATTAGTACAACAGCACGAATTTTGCGTACTGCCGTTATAAATTGGCGTTGTGATGAAGTAGTCGGTATTTTAAATTTTTATATGAAATATTTCCCAGGTAAATTACTTGAAATTTTATCTGATACCCAAACCAGTGCAGGGAATAAGACTATAATTTATGACCTAATATATTATCGTTTGCAGGCAATGGGAGAACATAAAGAAATTTTGGATACGCTTGTGTCAGCGGAGCACTTTTTTCGATGTGGAATAGACTCTGATGGTAAATTTTCCAAAGAATATATTAATGAAAAAGAAATTACCGATAAAGATATTTTTGTGTTGGCACATATTTTACGTACAGCTGTTATAAGATGGTCTTACAGTGATGTGAGAGATATTATTAATCTTTATAAAAAATGTTTTCCAAGTAAATTTACCGATATTTTATATGATTGTAGATCAAGTCTTCTTTGTAACAAAACGATTATTGAGGATTTATTTTGTTATCGGTTGCAATCGAATGGAAACCATAAAGAAATATTAAGAATGCTTATAGAAGCGTTCAGGCATTCATGTTCTTTTAGAAGTTTTTCTGTAGAGGAGGTAAATAGGCAAACAATTTCATGGATGCTTTTTAATAAGTTATTATATCGCTATCCCACCCTTGTTGATTGTACGGCATTTACAAATATATATACGAATATGGAATATCTGTCTGACCTATTACAAGAATTTTTTGAACGTATAACTGAGCTTGGCGGTGGATATATTATAGACGCGTCTTTAAATAGCAGGGGGTGTACTATTAGGCAGTGTATTTTACACCAATTGCCTTCAACTTTGGCTTTTAGATATGAGATAAAATGCAGTTAATTAAAACATAAAATTTTTACCAATAAAAATAGCCGAGTATAAAAATACCCGGCTATTTTTATTTTCTTATTTAGATTTATTCTTCATTTATTTGTAATGTTATTTTATCTGTCTTCTCTTTTTTCCCTAATGGAAATTCTATTTTTAGCATACCGTTTTTATAGGTAGTCTCTATTTTTGTTGCATCTTTATAGTCTACATAACTAGGCAATGTAAAGGAGCGATTGAAGTATTTTTCTTCAATTGATTTGCTTCTGTGAATATAAATATTTTTTTCGTTCTTTTCTTCTTCTTTTTCTTCTATTTTACTCTCAGCTGTAATAGTTAAGATTCCACTTTTGTTATCAATTGTTACTTTAATATCTTTTTTTTCAAATCCTGCGAGTGCAACCTCAATAGTAAATTTTTGAGTTTTTTCATTTTTGTACATGTTTATATTATTGAATCGATCATTCATGAAGTTATCCATTGAATCGAGCTCTTTGAAAAAATCACGGCTGAATATGTGTGCTGATGAGTTGCCTGCAATCAAAGAAATATATGCCAGAGCCAACAATTCTTTTTTGTTCATATAGTCTCCCTAGAAATTAAAGGATTAATGATGATTTTTACTCACACAATATATTTTTAACCAAAAAACTTAAAACTTGTCAATAATGTCTCTGTATGGGAATTTAAATTTTGGGATCCCATATATTTCCCTTTATAATTCATAATATATTGGTTAAAAATTTAAAACTATTTAGTATGGAATAGTAAAAATATATATTCATATTAGAAAAATTATATTTTATTAAACTGTGTTTGTGTTAATTATTAAGTAATAAGTGATTGTGATAATTATATGGGGAGGGAGCATGAGATTTTTTAATTTTATTTTGATTTATACTGCTGCATTTTTTATTTTTTTCGATTTTAATTCTCTGAGTTGTATGAAAAAAGAAAAAGAAGCAGAAGATGCTGTAGCTGTTGATGTGGAGATGGGCGTGCCTACTGAGCATGCTACACAAGATCATGATATAACTCCTGTGCGAGTGACTGTGGATAAAAAAGCAGAGTCAGTTGGAGTTATGGTTGATTTGGGAAGAGAAAAATTTAATACGTTTAGATTACAACAATATTATCATCCAGAAACAAAAACACTGGATTTAAGTCATAAACCAATGGGAGATCAAGGATTGAGAGCAATTTTTGATCATATAAGGCATTTTATTAGTGAAAATGATACCGAAATTCTACTTCTTGAGTCGATGAATCTAGTAGAAGTTCCATATTATTTGATAACATTTGCGTTGGTGGATAAACATTTAAGGGTTGTTTCGTTTCAAAATAATAGATTTAATATTCCCGGATTGCCTGTTTTGGAGGATGGGGCTGCAGCCGCCGCATCTACCACAGGGACATTTCGCCATTCGGTAAATATGGGAAAAAGGGAGAGCAAAAGAGCTTCAATACCTGTTTTTCAATCGGGACAAGATGCGTCGGGTCCTAGACTTGCAGGCAATGCTGGCACGGTTGTACAGATGGTTACAACTCTTTGGGAGAGTTTTTCACCGGAAATAGCGCGTGAGTTGGAGGCACAAAATTTGAGTAGTGAGGTTATACCTTTATTTAAAAAAATTATATTTATTGACAAGCGAATTCCTCCTATAACTGTCTTTGACCAAACACAGACTGTGGTTTCGCAGCCATCAAAATGTCAAAAATTTAAATATGTTGTTGAACGTGCATTATATACAATTGCTGGAGGAGTGGTTGCTATTCTTCCTCAAATAATTACCCTTTTTACTAATAGTTCAAGTAGTGATAAATGTGATCAGGATATGTTGGAAAAAATGATAATGGCTTGTAATTCTAGCACAACATTCAGAGGGGATTTCAATACAAGCGGTTCCGACGTACAAGATAAAGACAAAGATTTAAAGGTAAAAGTAGCGGAGACTTGCAAGGTTGATGTAGCATAGTTTATCTTAAATTTGTAAAAAAAATGGCCCCGGATTTGAACAATCCGGGGCTTTTGCATTCTTGTATGCTTGCATGCTTGCATGATTCTTATTTTCCATTAAAATACATTCATGTATTTCAACCAAAGTAATGAATGTTGTCTTTGAATTATAGGAGAGAAGCGTGGATTACAAGGGTTATGAGTACGGTTTGAAACCTGAGCACTTCTGGATTAAATCGCATATAAATCTTAAGCAAGAATTGCTATCTTCAATTAATATTTCGGATCAAAAAAATAAAATTTCTAAAATTGGTACAAAAGATTTTAAAATACTTTCGATAGGGGCAGGAACCGGTGGAGACCTTGCAGTTTTAAAAAATTTTGGATCTATTTATGCATTTGATATCGATCAAAATGTAATTGATATGATTTCCGATGATATGGTTGTTGAAAAGCAGGTTGCAGATGCACAGTCAATTCCATATGAAGATAATAAGTTTGACATGGTTGTTGCATTTGAGGTTTTAGAACATATACAAAATGATAAAAAAGCTGTTGCAGAAATAAAGAGAGTTCTTAAACCCGGTGGATTTTTGGCTTTTTCCGTTCCGGCTTTTAATACACTTTTTGGGCCAAAAGATAAGGCTCATTTTCATATGAGACGTTATAATAAAAAAATGATTCGAAGTTTATTGCCGGATTTTAAAGAGCAGCGAATTGGTTACTGGATGTTCACGCTTTTTGCTCCGGCTGCAGTACAGAGAGTTTGGGAAAAGGCCGTTGTAAGTGAAAAAAATTATCATCCATATATTCCTGCAAAGCCTATAAATAAGTTATTTTACGGCATTCTTCAGGGTGAAAATTATTTGATACGTAAAGGCATCAATTTCCCTTGGGGGCTAACGTTGTATGGAATTTATCAAAAAAATTAATCCAAAATAAAAATATGGGAGAGTGATTGTGAAGAGTGATAATTTGCCATGCAACGAGTTGCAACGCAATAATTTGCAGCGCAATAAGTTACCGGTGATGATACTGGCGGGTGGTTTTGGCACTCGGTTACGTGAAGAGACCGAATTTAGGCCAAAGCCAATGGTTCCAATTGGAGGTATGCCAATGTTGTGGCATATCATGAAAATTTACTCTCATTTTGGTTTTTATCGTTTTATCATCTGCTTGGGATATAAAGGTGAAATGATAAAAAATTATTTTCTAAATTTAAAACTTCATGGAATTGATTTTACCATTAATACAAAAAGTGGGACCATTGTTGAGCACTTTGCCAATGAAGAAGAGTGGGAAATTACTCTGGTTGATACCGGTCAGAATTGTATGACAGGTGGTAGAGTTGCGCGTGCTGCTAAGTATATTGATACGGACAGGTTTTTGTTAACTTACGGTGATGGACTTGCGAATATTAATATACTTAATCTTTTAAATTTTCATGAAGAACATGGTCGGCTTGCTACGTTGACCGGGGTTAATCTCCCATCTCGATTTGGAAATTTAAAGTTGGATGGAAATCACGTAGAATCGTTTTTAGAGAAAAAACAGATTAGCGATGAATGGATTAACGGAGGGTTTTTTGTCTTAGAACGAGAATTCTTAAAATATCTTTCGATTAACCCAGATTGTGTTTTGGAGCAGACTCCATTATTTAGTGCTGCGCAGGACAGCCAATTAATGGTTTATAAGCATGCGGGATTTTGGCAATGCATGGATACATTACGTGAACATGAACTGCTCGAAAAACTGTGGCAAACGGGTGCTCCTTGGAAAGTATGGGAAGATAAAAAAGAGTCTTTTACTCCTGCAAAAATTGATCGTGAAAAAATTAGGCAAGCTTCAATTTAAGGGGTTTTGCAATGAATTATTTGTATTGGAAAAATAAAAATGTCTTTATTTCGGGCTCTACCGGATTACTTGGTCCATATTTAGTTAAAGAGCTTTTAAGACAAGAGGCAAATGTTTTTGCCCTTGTTCGTGATTTTGTTCCCAATTCACAATTTTTTTCAGATGGTCTTGATAAAAAAGTTAATGTTATTATTGGTGACTTACTCGATCCAACTCTTTTGCAAAGAGTTTTAAACGAATTTGATATTAATACAGTTTTCCATCTGGGTGCGCAGGCCATTGTTGGAACGGCAAATAGATCTCCAATTTCAACGTTCAGATCCAATATCGAAGGTTCGTGGAATTTACTTGAGGCTTGCAGATTGTCACCATGGGTAAAAAAAATAGTTGTTGCATCAAGTGATAAAGCATATGGTGCGCAGGAAAACTTACCATATAAAGAAGATGCTCCGATGCAAGGGCGTCATCCATATGATGTCTCAAAAAGTTGTACCGATTTACTAGCTCAGTCGTACTTTCATACCTACAAACTTCCGGTATGCGTAACGCGTTGCGGAAATTTTTTCGGTGGTGGAGATCTTCATTTTAATCGAATTATTCCCGGTACGATCCAAAGTGTTTTAAATGGTCAACGCCCAGTAATCAGATCCAATGGTCTTTTTGTGCGTGATTATATTTACGTAAAAGATGTGGTTGATGCCTATTTAACATTGGCTCAAGCAATGGATGATGAAAAAATTATTGGCCAGTGTTTTAATTTCAGTACGGACACCCCATTTAATGTAATTCAACTTGTGGATTTAATTTTGGAACAAATGCATTCAGTCCACCTGACCCCAATAATTCAAAATCAGGCATCCAATGAAATTCCTGAACAACATTTGTGTTCGGAAAAAGCTAGAAGTATTTTAGGTTGGCAGGCAAAGTGTGGCGTAAAATCAGGTTTATTTGAAACTATTGAATGGTATAAAAATTTTCTTGAGAATAAAGGCGATAATAGAACTTTAAGCTCTCTTGAAAATAGTGCTCCGCTTGAATATGATTTTGAAACAGAGCAGATTTAGCATGAAAAAAATATCAATAGTAGTTGCATGTTACAATGAGTTCTTAAATATCGAACCGATGCATACTCGCATTCAAGGTGTTTTTGGAAATTTGAATTATGAATATGAGCTAATTTTTGTTGATAATGCCAGTATTGACTGTTCTTACCAAATTTATCGCAAAATTATAGACGAAGATAAAAACGTTAAAACAATTATTATGTCCCGCAATTTTGGATCATCACAACCAAGCTTTTTTGCCGGGTTGCAACATTCAACAGGTGATGCTGTTGTTATGATTGATGGTGATTTGCAAGATCCACCGGAGGTTATTCCGGATTTAATACAGAAGTGGGAACAGGGATTTGATGTTGTTTATGCCGTACGTAAAAAACGCAAGGGCAGTCTTTTACGTAGAATGGGTTACAAGTGTTTTTATCGTATTTTCCGTTGGCTCTCTTATCTGAACATCCCGCTTGATGCCGGTGATTTTAGTTTAATGGATCGTCGTGTTGTTAACGTAATAAAAAAACTTAATGAAAAAGATTTGTATCTTCGTGGGCTGCGTTCTTGGGCAGGCTTTAAACAGACAGGTGTTGAGTATGTTCGCCAAGAAAGAGAGGGTGGAAAAACCAGTAACAGTTTCTTGGCAAATTTTAATTGGGCAAAAAAAGCTATTACAAATTTTTCTTATAAACCATTGGAATTTATCTCCAAGCTTGCTGTTTTTGCAATGTTCATGACTTTTATTGCAGCAATTTTTTATCTTTATCTTTATTTTAAAACAGACGCTCCACGTGGTTTTTCTACGCTTTTGATGGTTATGTTTATATTTGGAACTATTCAACTTTTGGCGTTAAGTATTATTGCGGAATATTTGGTTAGAATTTTTCAAGAAGTTAAAAACAGGCCTCCATACGTTATTTCTGAGATTTTGGAAAAAAAGGAAAAGCTGTGAAAAAATATTTGATCACAGGCGGCGCTGGCTTTATTGGTGCAAATTTAGTTCGAGAGTTATTAAAAAAACAGGATAAAAATATTTTTTTAATAGTAGAAAAAAACACGGATCTTTGGCGGTTGCAAGATGTTTTAGAGTACATAAATTTTATTGATGCTGATTTAACAAACTATGAGCAGTTAGCCAATCAAATAAAAATTGTTAAACCGGATGTGATTTTTCATCTTGCTGCATTTGGAGGGCTTCCAAATCAACTGAACCAGAAGTTGATTTTTGACGTTAATTTTTATGGAACGGTAAATTTGCTTAATGCATGCAAACAGGTTGGATTTGACTGCTTTATTAATACAGGCAGTTCTTCTGAATATGGTTTTAAAGATCAGCCAATGCGTGAAGATAATGTTTTACATCCAGTCAGTGATTATGGGGTTGCAAAGGCTGCAGCAACTCAATTTTGTTTAAAAGAGGCTTTATTTAATGAGTTACCTGTTTATACGGTCAGACCATTTGCCGTTTACGGTGATTTTGAAATGCTCGGGCGCTTGATTCCATCAATCATTGTTAATGCTTTGCAAGATAAGCAGATCAATTTGTCATCGCCGAATTTTGTTCGTGATTTTATTTATGTAAAAGACTTTGTTGATTTTTGCATTCAATTATCTGTGATACAACCGGATCAAGAATTTGTTTTTAATGTGGGAACTGGAGTTCAATCAACAATAAAATATGTGGTAAAAACTGTTCAGGAAATAGTTCAGCGGCCGCTTGATATCTGTTGGGGGGCAAGCGTTGCAAGACCATGGGAGCCAAAAGTTTGGCAAGCAAATATTGATAGAGCAAAAAAGCTTCTTGGATGGACTCCAAAATATTTGTTAAAAGACGGCTTAACTGAATCGCTCAAGTGGTTTGAAAAAAATATTAATTTTTATTCGCCGTCGCCAGAAAACCATATAGCCTACCAATCCGGGGATAAAAAGCGCGGCATGCCTGTCGAATCCTTGGCGAAGACAGGCGAACCCGGCGTAGCTTTTCAAAAGCGTAGTCGGGTGTAACAAGTTACGAAAGAAAAAGTGAATCAAATATTCTGGATCACGGCCTCCGCCGGGAAGACCAATTTGCAAGATCAGGCAAAGCAGATCAGGTTAACAATTCTTGAAATGGTAAATGCTGCCAAGTGCTCGCACGTTGGTTCGGCGTTTTCTATTGTTGATATAATGACTGTGCTTTTTCATAAATTCATAAATACAGAATTAATTAAGCAAAAAAGTAAGAATCGTGATTATTTTATTTTGAGCAAAGGGCATGCTTGTGCGGCTCTTTATGCAACTCTTTCCAGTGTTGGGCTGATTCATCCTGACGAATTAAAAAATTATTACACAGATGGAAGTAAGCTTGCGGGCCATCCAATTAAAGACAGTTTTCCGGGGATTGAGGCTAGTACCGGATCTCTTGGCCATGGTTTGTCTTTAGCTGTTGGCTTGGCGATTGCTTGTAAAAACGACCAAATAAAAAACAAAATTTATGTGCTTCTTGGTGATGGGGAGTGTCAGGAGGGTTCTGTTTGGGAAGCCGTTATGATGGCGGTTCGTTTCAAGCTTGATAATCTTGTTTTGATTGTCGACAATAATAATTTACAGGCTTTAGATAGAACAAGTGATGTAGCTTTTGGATCTTGGCACGAAAAATTTACAGGATTTGGGTGTAACTGTATGTGTGTTGATGGTCATAACTTTGACCAATTAACTGAGGTCTTGCAAAAGACAGGCAACGCACATGGTCCCGATGTTATTATTGCTAATACTATCAAAGGCAAGGGCGTGAGTTTTATGCAAGACAGGCTTGAATGGCATTACAAGTCACCAAACTTGCAAGAGTATGAAATGGCGAAAAAAGAAATTTTAGAACAAATATGAGAAAATTATTTATTCAAAAATTAGTTGAGTTTGCCGGAATTGATACTGATATCTACCTGATTGCAGGGGATTTGGGATTTTCTGTTATAGAGCCGTTTAAAGAAACATTTCCTGATAGATTTATTAATGCCGGAATATCGGAACAAAATATGATTGGTGTTGCAGCCGGACTTGCACTTGCAGGTAAAAAAGTTTTTGTTTATTCGATAATTCCGTTTGTTACAATGCGTTGCTTTGAACAGATTCGGGTTGATCTTTGTTATCAAAATTTACCTGTCTTCATGGTGGGAGTTGGCGCTGGGTTTGCTTATGGTGCCATGGGCTCAACGCATCACGCAATCGAAGATGTTGCGATTATGCGTGCATTACCAAATATGACAGTAGTGGTTCCCGGAAGTAACTTTGAGCTGTCAAGCTTACTTGAGCAAATTAACGACTTGCGTAGCCCAGCTTATATCCGTTTATCAAAAAACGAAGAAAAGATTTTGTATCCGAGCAGATATAACTCTAAATCCAGTATCAAATTGGGGAAAGCTATAGAGTTAACGTCAAGCGACAAAAATTTGATTCTGGCTTCAGGGGATATTTTAAGTATTGCATTTGATGTGTGTAAAAAGTTAAGAGATCTTGGCATAGATATTGGTCTTTTTAGTGTTCCTACAATTAAGCCATTAGATTTTGATTTTATTACATTGCGATGCAACTCTTTAGACTCTATTTTTACAATCGAAGATCACAGCATTATTGGTGGATTGGGAGAAGTTGTGGCAATGCATCTTTGCCAAAATATTGAGAAGAAAATTTTATTTAAAGCCTTTGCCTTGCCCGACCGGTACTGTCATGAGATTGGATCTAGAGATTATTTGCGAAACAAAGCTGGTTTGAGTGCAAGGAATATTCTCAGTGAGATTTTAGAAAAAATTAAATTTAATGAAAGAGTTTTTAATGAAGTTGGATTCAATAAAAAATTGTTTTAAAAAACACCAAAAATTTTGGCTTTCACTTTTAATTTTTGCCTTAATTTTCATCTTGCTTGGATTACCGTTTTATAACTGGGGATTCATGAATGATGATTTTGGTGTGGTTTTTCACTCGAAAGTAAAAAATTTAAAAGATATTTTGAGATTTTTTATAGAGGGTCATTCGGGAGATTCTTTGCAACCATCGAATTTTGTTCCAGCAGAAAAAACTTTTTTTCAGTTTACTATCGCCCTGTTGCATTTGTGTTGCATTCAATTGTTACTGCCATTTGCGGATTTAATCCATACGGACATTATCTTGCATTTACCTTATTTCATGCATTAAATTCTGTTTTAGTTTTTAACTTTTTTTGTTTCTTTTTTAATATTAATTTGGCTTTTTTAGGTGCCATGTTTTTTGCATTTCATCCGAGTTTGTGTTCGTGGTTTGGGTGGATTGCAGGTTTCCAGCAGGTTGTTAATTTTACTTTTATTGCGCTGATTGTGATTTTATTCAAAAAGTATCTGGATTTGCAAAGAGATAGTTTACTTTTGCGTTGTGTTTACTACTTATCTTCAATTTTTATATTTTTAGTAGCGTTGTTCACTCGAGAGACTGTGATATTTTTCCCAGCAGTGATATTACTTTGGACATTTGTGTATAAGAAATACCGCAAGCACGGCGAGATCTGCAAGTGTAGCATGCAGAGTACTTGCTCTTCGATCTGTCTTTTTTTTAAAAGCATTTTAACTGTTAGTGGCTTTATTTTTGTCAGTATTTTTTATTTTTTGTTCAGGTTGCATCTCTTTCCATTTAAGCTTGATTCATCTGAACCCTCACAGCTTCTCAGCTTTTTTACAAACTTAAGTTCAAGATTTTTTGATCTAGTTACTTTTGTGTCTGATCTGGCTGGTTTATCGTTTTTGCCCAATGGGCACCAGGTATTGAAGGGTTCTTTAATAATTTGTATATTTAGTTTTTTAATATTTTTATTCATAAAAAGTCGCGAGAAAAAACTTATACTATTTTTGCTTGTTCTCTCTGCAATTCTTATGTGGCCTGCTATTGCCAGATACTATTCTAGTCGATATTTATACAAAGCTTTGCCTCTTTTTATCTTTATTTTTTTAATTTTTATAAGAGATTTTTGTCGGTATAAATCTGTCTTAGCATTCAAAAGAATTATGATATTTACATGTCTTTGGGTTGTGTTTAATATGTTTTTCTTGTTTATAGTTCTAAAAAATTATGAAAATCTTTATCATAAAATTCACGTTGCATTTGATGAATTGTGCATGGATGAAAGAGTGTAACAAAGACCTCTTTGTTTAGTAGGGATTCCATATGGATTTTTCCCAACCGGTGCAGCTCAGGCCATATGGATGAGAGGTGTTAGTATGGATCATCCAATTTATTACGACAGAAGGACTTTTGGATTTAGCCATTTACCGGTCTATGAGAATCTTATTAAAGTTATTCCGGCGGAAAATGGTTTTAAGATTATTTGTACAGATTTGAATAAACTTACACTGTCCTGTGTTGGACAAGCAAAAGAGTCTGATCTGGGTGATTTTGTCTCTGAGAATAAAAATAATAATTACTCAGAAACTAATTTTGTTTTTTACAAAAAGTATAGCGATCAGAAACTTTTGCTTATAACATGGGATTATCAAGATACCAAATTTATAATTTTATAAACCTACTACTTGTCGCACCGGCGCAGGCCGGTGTCCAGATTTAACGTCAGTTCGATAACTAGAAAAAGGGCTGAATCTGCCTAAAGCGACTTTCGATTAGAGATTTGTCATCCTGAATTTATTTCAGGATCCATGGATTAGTTTTTCCTAATATCGAATTACAAAATTTTGAATTAATTTATCCATGGATTCCAGCCTTCGCCCTCGTTGCACTCGTGGCTATGGCGGACGGGGCTGAAACTAGTTCAGCATGACACTGCGGGGTCAAAGCGCTTTCCAATTTGTTGCGAACTTAATTTTAAATTCTCGAACTCGCGTTAATTTACTTATAAATTTAGTTTGCTTAATTGTTTTTTAATATCCTCAGGGATCTTGGCATTAGCTTCAAGAAGAAGTTCAATAATTTTTATATGCCCCAATTTTATTGCTATGTGCATAGCTGTTTGATTAAATCCATCTGTTGCATTTACATCTGCTCCATTTGCGATAAGCGTTTTTACAATATTTGTCAGGCCCCATGTGGTTGCTATGTGTAAAGGTGTTTCTCCACAGAGATCTTTGCTGTTTGAATCTGCTCCCAAATTTAAGATTGTTGTAGCTATATCAGGTAAATTTTTTGATAAAGATATGTGTAATGGGCTTCTTCCAAGTGAGTCCTGCGATTTTAAATCTGCTCCGGCGGTTATTAAAATTTCTGCTGCTTTAATTTTATTATCTTCCAGTGCCTTGTGCAGGGGGGTAGATTTATTTTCCTGTTTTTGATTTATATTTGCACCATTTTGGATTAGTAATATTAAATCGTCTATTGCATCATTATCTAATGCAGTGAAAATGTCTTTGTATTTAGGATTTTTTATAGGGTTTACAACTACAGGATCTATAATGACTACTGGGACAGGATCTATAACGATAGGATCAGCTTTGGGTTTTTTTTGATTTGCGATTTCTGTTTGGGTGTCTTTTCCATTCTCTTCAGTTACTCTTGCTTGTATACGAGTGCCAAATGAAATAGCGATGAATAAAATTATTAGAAAATACTTCATAATTTCTCCTTTTTTACCAATTTCTTAAAACATAACACTTTTATTTTACTAGTGTAATTTATTTTTTTTATTTTTTAAATTTATATGAAATTAAGACTGGAAAATATTATTAAAAAATTTACAATCTTATACATGTCGGTTTATATTTTTTTTAAGGAGATTTTTGATGAAAAAGATGGTTTTGGCTTATGTATGTGTTGCATGTGCATTATTGGGTGGTTGCTCTCAGCCTCCAGTAAAAACAACAGAGGATACTAACGTGGCGGATAAAAAAGAGACGGAAAAAATGGTAAGTTTGCCTTCAGGGCTCAAGTTTGAAGTTTTAAAAGTTGCTCCTGATGATGCAAAAAAACCGGTAAATGGTAAAACTGTTACAGTTCATTACACCGGCTGGCTTGAAGAAAATGGAAAAGAGGGAAGAAAGTTTGATAGCAGCGTTGATCGCAACCAAGCTTTTTCATTCCGTGTCGGAGTTGGTCAGGTTATTAAGGGCTGGGATGAAGGCGTTTTGGATATGAAGGTTGGCGAAAAACGTCGTTTGGTAATTCCACCACAACTTGCTTATGGTGATTCAGGCGCAGGAAATGTTATTCCCGGCGGCGCAACATTGCTTTTTGATGTTGAGTTGCTTGAAGTAGAAGAATAATCTTAGATAGAAGCTTAAAATTTTGAGGGGCGAGATTTTGTTAGTCTCGCCTCTTTTTTTCCCATATAACATAAAGAGTTAATAATTTAAAATAAAGGTTAGATGATGCAAAAAATAAAAAAAGCATTGATAGTATTAGCTATTTTAGGTTTAACTTTGTCCGCTGATGCTATGAAAAGAACAGCCGAAGATGTGGGTGCTTCGGGAGGGAATCCTTTTGATAAGCATCCTATGAGGCAAGAAGAAATTGATGTGCCGGAATTTTCACTTAGCATTCCAGTAGCGCAGCTTAAATTAAAATTAACTCAAGATATATTAGTTAATTGGCCATTAAATACACCCGAAAAAGTGATTATGGCAATTAACTATTTATTGAAAATGGGTCCATCATTAACAAAGTTGATGATTAAAGATATTTTATTAAAAGCATGGGTGCAAGTTGATTCAACTAAAGAATGGGGTGAAGTTATAGATAGAGAGGTTATTCAGCGGGGAAATCGTGATTGTGCTGATATTTTAATAGATTTGTATGTGGAATCCCAAAAAATTGTTCCATTGGTTTTACTAAGATAAAACAGGCAGCCTATTTTTTATAAAAATAGTGAAATTGCTGGTGTTACAGAAATAAATTCTAAAAATATATCAAAGAATCTTGAGTGAAGTGTGGTTTTTTGCTAAATTCAAGGCACAAGAGTTATGTTTTAGGTTTTTATTATAACTAGCTTTGGCTAGTATTAATGGAATTAAATGCTGGTGTTTTTATATTCTAAAGTTTTTTTTCTTTTCCGAATAAATATCCCCTGCGGGGGATAAGTAAAATTGGGCTTAAAAAGTCTGTTTTTGATTAATTAGCCTTTATATCTTATAATTCTTATGTTCAAAATTATTGTTTAACCTTATGCAAGTTAAGTCTTGCGTGCAAGCCTTGTCTTGTTAATTTTAGGATTGCCATGAGTGAGACAGAGAAAAGTAATAAAAATCCGTTTCAGCATACGCTGAATCTACCAAAAACCGAGTTTTCAATCCGTGCGAATTCTGCAATTAAAGAGCCTGAGATTTTAAAACGCTGGGAAGAGGGTGATCTTTATAAAAAAGGGACATCAAAAAATAAGGGTAATAAAAAATTTATTCTGCATGATGGTCCTCCATATGCCAACGGTAACTTGCACACCGGCCATGCACTGAACAATATTTTAAAAGATATCGTGTGCAAAGTGAAAAGAATGGATGGATGTTATGTTCCATTTGTTCCCGGATGGGACTGTCACGGCTTGCCAATCGAATTAAAGGTTACTGCCGAGTTAGGCATTGAAAGAACCAGAGAAACGATTGATCGTGTAACATTTAAAAAACATTGCCGTGATTATGCTTCAAAGTGGATAGATATTCAGCGCGAAGAGCTCAAAGATATGGGACAACTGGCAGACTATGACCACTCTTATCTGACCATGAGCAAGCCATATGAAGCTGACATTTTGCGAGCGTTCGGCATTTTTGTTGAAAAAGGTTATATCGAACGTAAAGGTAAGGCTGTGCCTTGGTGCGCATCGTGCCAAACGGTTTTGGCAACAGCCGAAATTGAGTACAAAGATCGCAAAGACCCAGCAATCTACGTTTTCTTTCCAGTTGAAGATCAAACAGCAAAGCTTGTTTTTCCATATGCATTTGAGCAAAAACCAGATTTGAAACTTGGATTTTTGGTTTGGACCACAACTCCTTGGACCTTGCCTCTCAACCGAGCAGTTGTTCTTAACCCAACGGCAAAATATGTAATAATCCAAGGCAAAGAGCCAAATCAGGCTTATATTGTCGGTAAAGAGTTGGCCGGTAAAATTTGTTCCATGTTGAATATCGAAAAACATGAACTTTGCGAATTTGATCCAGACGTCTTTGCAGGTAAAAAAGTTAATCACCCATTTATTCCAGGTTTTCAGGTTCCAGTTTTAACCGGTGATCTTGTTACAACGACAGACGGAACTGCCTGCTTACATTGTGCACCAGGTTGCGGACTTGAAGATTATATCTTTGGGGTTAAGAGTGGGCTTGAAGTTTATTCGCCAATCTCTGACGATGGAAAATATACTTTTGGAATAAAGCCTGAAGAACTTGATGCAATGCCTGTTGTTGACGGTCAAATCTGGGTAATAAGAAAACTGGCAGAGCTAGGCAGATTGATTCACAAAGAATCCATCACTCACTCATATCCACACTGCTGGCGTTGCCGCAATGGGTTGATCTTTAGGGCAACGGACCAATGGTTTTGTGATTTGCAAAAAAATGATTTGGTTCAGAAGACATTAAAAGAGATTGAGAAAATTAATTTTATTCCGGAGTGGGGCAAAAACCGTTTAATGGCATTTACATCAAACCGTACGGAATGGTGTATTTCTCGCCAAAGAATCTGGGGAACGCCAATACCTGCACTGCTTTGTGAGTATTGCGATAATGCTTTTATTAGTGCTGAATTTGTTAACTGGGTGGCAGACAATGTTGAGAAAGAAGGTATTGAATTTTGGGACAGAGTGACGGTTCAAGACTTGATTGATGCCGGCGTTACTCCAAAAAATCTTAAGTGCTCAAAGTGTGGCAACTCTGATTTGGCAAAATTTAAAAAAGAACAAGACATCCTTGATGTCTGGTTTGATTCCGGTGCAAGCTTTTTTGCAGTTCTAGCCCGCGATCCTGAAAAATTAGGCGTTCCGGCAGATCTTTATCTTGAAGGCTCAGACCAACACCGTGGATGGTTCCAGAGTTCATTGTTGTGCTCAATGGTTATCAATGGCTATGCCCAGACAAAAAATATATTAACTCATGGCTATGTTGTTGATGAAAAAAAATTGAAGATGTCAAAATCACTTGGCAATGTAATTGCGCCTCAAGATATTGTTAAAAAACACAGTCGCGATATTTTGCGTCTGTGGGTTGCAAGTTCAGACTTTGAGGGTGAAGTTGTTGTATCCGAAAAAGTTTTGAGTAACGTCTCTGAGATGTACAAAAAGATTCGCAACACATGCCGCTTTTTGATCTCTAACCTTTATGATTTTGATATTGCAAAAGATGGTGTTGCATTCAATGATATGCTTGCAATCGATCAGTATGCAATGGCAAAACTTGTTGAAATTGATAAGACAATCAGATCTGCCTACGAAAATTACAAGTTCTCACTTGTTGTTTCTACATTGAATAATTACTGCGCAAACGATTTGAGTGCACTTTACCTTGATGTATCCAAAGACCGTTTGTATGTTGAGCAAGCAGATGGCCATATGCGCCGATCAGTCCAGACTGTGTTGTATCACAACCTTGATACAATTGCGCGTTTGATGGCTCCGGTTTTATCTTTCTTGGCTGAAGAGGTTTCTGATTTTTATCAAAAAGATAAATCGGATTCAATTCACCTTCAGAATTTCTTAAGCCCGGTGTTTACACAAGATTACATGAGCGTAGCAGTTTGGCCTTTGCTCGAAGCAATGCGTGATAATGTTCTTAAAGCAATTGAGGGCTTGAGAGAAAAAGGCATTGTTAAACACTCACTAGAAGCCAAAGTGTTACTTCATGTTAATTCGGATTCAGAAGAAGGTAAGCAGTTGTTGGACTTTATCGATAAACTATCCAAGAAAGAAGACGTCACCAGATTCTTCAAAGACTGGTTTATCGTTTCTCAAGTTGAGTTTGAGAAAAATAACAAGCACCTAGAGGCAACAGATTTAAACTGGCTGCATGTTAAGATCGAACATGCTGATGGGATTAAATGCTTGCGCTGTTGGCAGTGGGAAGTAACAGATAATCCTGAACAACTGTGTAAACGTTGCTGTGATGTTTTGAAAAAATAAAATAAATTCAAAATAATTTTGTGTATAACTTCTAGAATTAGTTAAGGGGCGCGGATGCGCCCCTTAATTTGTTAACTCACTTCTTTGCATTTATGCCGATATTCTGTTATATTTTGCGTACTTTTTTGATTATAAATTACATAAATCTTTAGAAGCACAAGGAATCATCATGCTTGTCAGGTTTTCAAAAATTTATCAGGTTTTAATATTTTTGGCGAGTATAAATAGTGTCTGTTTATGCGGTTCCAATACAAATAAATATGAGTCAAATAAAAATGTAAACACTGACTGGACCGAGATCTTTAAAGACTATAAAAATGCAGTAGTTCAGATATTTTCAGATTCTGAAGAATATAACTATTATATTCCATATTTAACGGGGAACAAATATAAAAAACAGGGCTCTGGTTTTTTTATATCAAATGATGGATATATTATTACAAATTACCATGTTGTGGAGAATGCAATATCGGTTGAAGTTCAACTTCCATGTACTGGTAAAAATAAACTTAAGACAACAATAGAGTGTGTTTATCCATCCAAGGATCTGGCACTTTTAAAACTAACTGACGAAAGCTTGAAAACATTAAAAAAAGTTTTGCCGGGATCTAAGATAACGTTTTTTGAACTAGGAGATTCGGATACATTGATAGAGGCTGAAGATGTTATGATAGTTGGATATCCACTTGGACAAGAAAATCTAAAAATTTCTAGGGGACAAATATCCGGATGGGAAGGAAAGTGGATTCAGACAACAGCACCGGTAAATTCTGGAAATTCAGGAGGTCCCTGTTTGAATAAGCGTGGGCATGTTGTTGGAATTGTATGTATGAAGTCTTATGTTGCTGAAGGGATTGGATACTTAATATCAGTAAATACACTAAAACAAGAATTACAAAATTTAAAAGAAAATAAAGTTCTACATGAGCCATGGTTGGGTTTGTTTGTCCACGGTACAACCGAGATATTGTTAAGCCATTTAAATGCTCCTACTGATGGTGGACTTTATGTCTACGAGATACAAAAGAATTCTCTTGCATATAAATCAGGAATTCAACAAGGGGATATTCTTTATTCTGTAAATGGATACAAGATAGATCATTATGGATACATTAATTTAGTGGACAAGGGAAATGTTTGGTCTTTTAGTTATGTTTACGAACAGCCCGTTTATTCGGATGTAAAATTTGTAATTTATAGAAATGGATTAAAGAGAACCATCCAATTAAACCTGGATAGCGATGATCCTTTTAAAATAAGATGTTTTTATCCGAATTTTGATCCAAGTCCGGAATATGAAGTTATTGGAGGTTTAATTGTATCCGAATTGACATACAATCACTTGAATATGCTCTTAGAAAGATTTAAGCAAAATATTTTAAATTACAAATCTATTTCAAATTCGCTTAAATATTTTCAACCTGATAAATTGTTTGATTCGCGAATTGTTATTTTAGGAAGATTAAAAGATTCTGAATGTGATAAAAATTACTGGATCAGTTTTGGGGATATAATTTCTAAAATTAACGGAGTTATCGTAAAAACTATGGATGATTTTAGAAATGCCATATTAAAGAATTATGCAAATGATTACATAATAATAGAATTAGAAACCGGTGAGGTTGCAATTTTATCAATTTACGAAATATTGAAAAATGAAGATGCTTTGGCTGAAAAGCATTTGTTTACTAAATCTGATCTAGTAAAACAGTTAGAGGAGAAGAGACAAAATTCTGAAGTACTGGCAAAACCAATTAAACAAAAAAAACTTTGAGATGTATTTGTAAATAAGTGATAAAAAATATGAAAAACAGTAAGGGGCGCATCCGCGCCCCTTAACTAATTCTAGAAGTTTTAGCGTTAAATTTGGATTTTAGATTAAGTTTTGGTTAGTTATGGTCCGTTTCCGGTGTTTTTCCCATAGCTTTAATAAATCTATCCAAATATCTTTCAGATGGTTTTTTTGTTACATTACTTTTCAAATCCAGAAACTCTTTAATTTCTTCTTTTGCTGTTTTTATAACAAACTCTTTATCGACTTTACCTCTTTGAATATTTTTGTTTATTTTTTTCATTATTTTGCGAGTTAAAGTTTCATTATTTTTTGCACTTATTCCCTTATTTCTAATCATTAAAACAACCAGCTTTTCTGCAATTGGAGCTGAGATTTTTTCCGGAACAACTGCTTTTCGTTTTCGTTTGGGATTACTTTGGGTATTGGGGTTTACAGGATTTCCATTTTGGTTTTCCGCTTCAAGTTTATTAAAAACTTTTCCAATAATCTCCGGAATGGCAGATTCATCAACGACAAGTTCGTTAAAATCATTAAAATATGCAGCCTTATCGAGTTTTTTGTAAACCATGCCTTTAACCTTATTCCAGTACTCTTTTACTTCAGTGCTATTTTTAACTTGTAGTTTGTTTACCACGAAATCTTTTGTTGTGGCCCGAATTCTACGGCGTGCTAATTTGTAATTAACCTCATTAGTAGATCTCTTAAGTTTGAAATTTTCAGGATAAAGAGATTTTAGGTAAAGCTTGAAGTCTTTTTGAATTTTACGTGAATTTGATTGGTTGATATTACCTTCTTGTGAGTTTTCGTATATCAAGCTGCGGCCTTTGGCAATAAATGATTCTATTTGTTCCGGTGTAAGGTTTAGATTATGTTTTGCGATTTGTTTATTGAGATAAAGCTTAAAATCTTGTAGTGCTTGGTGTGCCGAAAGTGACATGTCACGCAGTGATTCATCACTCTGAGATGCTTCATCAGTAAGCGAAGGCTCAGTTAGTGATATATCATTGACAGGTAAGTCTTCTTGTATGGGATCTTTGGTGCTTCCATTTAAGCCAAAAGTTGAGAAATTAAGTAAAATTATTGATATGAGTAACCAATTTCTAAATGTTTTCATGAGCTTCTCCCCCCTTTAATAAAACCTTGAATTTAAAATGTATTTGAGTTTATTACCTTTTCAACATGATTTTATAACTTTGATTTCATATTAGTCAATAAACCGGAAAGATAATGAAATTCGGCCAGTAGATAAAGGTTTTATGTAAAGACAGAAATTTGCAGAAAATTATACGTGAAGACTTTTTTGAAAAGTGTGCGAAAAAAGTAACAGATTTAAAATTTGTAGGATGTTAAATTTTAAATTTTTTTACGATGCTTAAAATAATCGTAATTATACTTATCATCCATAAAAGTTTGAGTGCTATTATTTTTATAAAAGCTCTGTTGTTTGACCGCATTCTCCTGTTCCTTTCGTTATTAAAACTACTGTATTTAGAATGCTGAATTTGACGTGTTTTTGTCAATGGTTTAGATAAAAAAAGAAGCACACGTTGGTGCGGTGCGGCGCTCAACGTGTGCTCAGACTGAGGTTTTTGGTTTCTTTATTTATAATTTATAGTCTCTTATTTATAATCTCTTACTTCAGTATCTTGGATATTTCCAAAAAGTTTCAGTAATTTACTTACTCTATTTATCATAATTTTGCCGGCGTCTGATGCTGGATCTAAATCAGGGGTACCACCTCCTGGTTTGATTTCTTTTTTTAGTAAATTCTCAAATTTTGTTTGGTTTTGTTTTAATATGTCACTGCCTACATATCCATGCAGGAGTAGTTGATCCATAAGGGTTTTACCCTGAGCCTGTTGTTTGTGCATTTCTTGGATTTCCGGATTTGCTGTGTTTTCGTCTTGTTCTGAATATGTTGCTGCTTGAATAAGTGTTGGCATAAATTCATTCCAAAGTGCCATCTCTTTTTCTTTTATCTCTTTTGGGTTATCCAGTTTCATTAACTTTGATTCCCTTTTTTCAACCAACTCCAAAACTTGAGTGAAAAAGCCTTTTGTAGCCAAATTTTTATAGATTTCATTATTTTTCTTAATATCGGGTTTGCTTGTTGATTTTGGTTTTAAATCTTTTGTATTTTGTGCAATAAAATTGTTGATTATTTCCGTGTAGTTTTTTATTTGATTCAGAATAGCATCGGCTTTCGATTTCTTTTTATCAGCTTTTTCATGGATTTTTGATTCTTCGTTCCCATAGAATTGTTCAATTTTTTCTGAAATTTTACCGGATGATTCAGAGATATATCTATAAAGTTTCAGCGAACTCAGTAGGGCACGACCTACTTTTTGTGCCTCAGTTACACCTTCAGCCCCGGATTTAACTTCTAGGGCGCTAACAATTTGTGGCGCAAACTTTTCCCACATGCTTTTTTCTTGTTCTAAATTTTTAATTCTATATCCAGTGGCGCCATAATTTTTTTGAGGTACACTATTTGCTTGATCAGATTTTTGATTGTCTTGTTTATCCGGAATTTTGATTAACTCTTGTTGCCGTGTATCAAAAAGATTTTTTAATTCTACAAGTGTTGCCCCTGTTGCTAGCTCTTTTATTGCCGCTTGGCTTCCAATTTTTTCATTTTCTCTGGCAAGAATAGCCTGAATCCGATTTGTTAAATTGTCGACGTAAGCGATAGATTTTTTGATGTCTTTGTTTTTTTCAGATTCGGAAAATCCACCTTTTTTCTCATCCTCTCCGTCTTTTCCTGTTGTTATGGATTTATCCTGTTCTTGGTTTTTTAATGCATTGTCTCCCTTGTATTTATCCCAATAGCTTGAGCTTGGGTTGTATCCGCTATATCCTCCGTAACTGCTTCCATAACCCCCATAACCTCCGCTGCGATTTCGTGAAGGACTCCAGTCGCGTCCACCATATCCACCTGACGGACGATATGATGGAGAGTATGAATATGGTCGTTTGGATTTCATTTGTTCTATTCGTCGTGCTGCCTCTTTTTCTTCTTGCTCTCTCTGCTTTTTCTTTTCCTCGAGAGCTTTTTTTGCTTCAGGTCCTTTTACTACTTTTGAAAGATCGTTAGCAAGAGGTGTTATTTTTTGATTTAAAATATTGATAATTTCTTGTTCTAATTTTTTGCCTTTATTATCGGAATTTATACGTGTTGGAATGTCAAATAAAAGTGGTGATTGTTCAAAACTTGGTGTGACCGAATATCCTTTAGAAGTTTCTTTTGGGATTGACTGTATTGTTGAATCTTTACTTTGAGCTTGTGTTGCACTCGAGTCCGGATTTTTGTTCGGATCCTGAGATTCAAGTTGTTTTAAAAAATCTTCGAATGAAAAGTTTTCTGACGTGCTTGCAGGTAATTCATCTCCTGCGTATAACCCGGTATATACATGAAATGACAAGCCTGCTTGAAGTAAAATTAAACTTAATAAATAAAGTAACTTTTTCATCTTGGGACTCCGGTTTGTACTTCAGACAGTGTATCAATTGGAGTGTAAATTTTGGGTTGCGTCTGTGATTCGATTTCAAGTGCCTTAGATTTGATATTTTTATAATCTTGTGTTTTCTTTGCAGAGCTTGAATTTTTTTGAGTGGTGGTCGATTTAGTTTTTGCGCCGCGTACTTTGGGTTTAAGAGGGACTAGTGGCGTGTATCCGGGTAAAGATTCCATTTGTGTGTCGGCAAGTTCTTCAAGGGTTGCTTTATCCTCTTCTTTAGCCTCTTCTTCTTCTGTAACCTTTAGTTTTTCATTTAACACATTCAATTCATCAATCAGGGATAAATATCTTTGTCGGAGTTGCTTCATTGAATTTTGTAGAGCTGTATCAGCTTGCGCCTGTTTGCCAAAACCTGAGAATGATTTTGGCGCAGGTGTGTCTGAAAAATCAAAATCAGCACTGTCTTGAGAGATGTCTTGTTTGGAATCATGTGGTGTTGAAGTACTTGTTTGGGTAGTCAAAAATATTTTTTGATAAACTTTTTTACTATTAATTAACTCGCTTGCTACAACTATTTCATCTATTTTTTTTCTTATTTCATATAAATATTTTTCTTTGAATTGTGGAGATAGCTTTTTATTGGCCTCAATGTTTTTTTCAAAAATTGTTAAATTTTTATCCATCTCTTGTACGTAACTTGAAAGAGCCTTACGAGACTCTTTGGTAGGTTCGGTTGTTTTTTTGTTTTTAGTTTCAACTATTTTTGTATCAGGATTAAGAAAAAGAGTTCGACGGTCTTTTTTAGGCCCAAGGGTTTTTGTTTCAGTTGTTTTTCCAGTCGAGCCGGAGATCCCAGACGTTGCACCTGTTGCCGGAACGGGAGGCATTTTTGGTAAATCTACTTTATCTTCCGCTTCTCCGAGCATTTTTTCCATGTCTTTTGCCAGTTGTTCAAAATCAATATTTTTGAACAGATCTTCAAAGGCATCTGCTTTAAGCTGAGACTTTTTAATAAAAAATGAGAAGCTTGCGCTTATTGCGCAAAATGTGATAAATGCCAGAAAACGTGATGTTTTTGAATGTGATATTTTCATAGCCTCGTCCCCCGATTATAAAAGGCTAAAATAATTAATTTCTAATATAATTTTATGAGATTTGATATGTTAAAGTCAAACTATGGTATTAAAAGAGGTTTTAATGTGGCAAGGTCACGATCTTTGGCTTTGAGTGTACGACGTTTTAAATTTGAAAAATTACAACTTGGTTTTTTGTTAATAGAATTGATGATGGCAATTTTTATTGGGCTGGTACTAATTTCTTTGTTGATGAGAATGCAATCGCTATTGATTGAGTTAGAAGACTCTTTTTATATGAGGGAAAAGGCATTGGGGTTGGTTGTTGAATGGCTGGAGCGTGATGCTTTTGTGAAAAACGGGGTGGATAAGAATGGCAACAGATCAGCTGTTATTGCCAGTTATGGACGTAATTTTAGTCTTAATTTGGAACGAAATTATTCTGAAAATAATTTGGTTATAAAAGTTAAAGCAGAGTGGAAAACATTGGTTGGTAAAAAATGCTGTCTTGAAATATGAAGAATAAAGGTTTTTCATTAATTGAATGCACAATTTACCTTGCCCTATTTTCATTTATATCTATTTTGTTTTTGGGTGTGGCATCAAGAGCTCAACTTAAATTTATGAGTATTTCTGTTGAACAAGAAAATTTTTACAGACAAGTTCTTGCAGTTGATCTTTTACGTAGAGATTTAATGAGTGCCGGGCAATATTTTTCAGATTGGGATTTACAACCGTCTGTTCTAAAGCAGTCTGTTTTTAAAAAGTTAACACTGTCTGACAAAAATTCACCGGAGAGCGTTGCTGTTTCATGGTTTATTGGAAATCAGGGTCTTATGCGTGCTCAGGGGCAATATAATTTTATTAAACACGAATGGATTCATAAGACTTCTTGTCTTGTTTGTAAATCCATAAAAGAGATCAATTTTGTGCTGGAAAAATGTTTTGACGTACAAAACAAAGAGTCCAGATCAGAGTATTGTGGCGTTTGGGTTGTTTATAAAAGTGTTAACTCTGTGCAGGACCAAAAATTTTTTGGCCAAAAATTTTTTGTAAAATTTAGAAATAGGGTTGTGTTGTGAAATATAAACTTTCTAATGGAAGTGCCTTATTACTGATTTTTATTATATCGTTTGTTGTTTCGCTTGCTGCAATACGCTGTTGGCAGGTATCTAGTCTGCTATGTGATGTTCAGTATCAACGAGAGCTTTTTTATAAACGCTTTTACTTAACGAACAGAATTTTGAATGCGGGAATCGATTTGGCTTGTAAAAATTTTGATACCTTTTTAAAATTGAAAAAATCAACAGATGTTGCAATGCCCATTGATATGAATTTTTGTTTAACAGAGCTTGAGATCAAAAATTCATATATTGCGCAGCTTACTGTTGCAACTGTTATGAGTAAGAAGATTAAGTCAGACATTCCAAAGCCTAATCGTCTTTTATTAACAGCAAGATTGTTTAATAATAATGAAAACGTTTGTAAGTTAAGATGTTTACTGGAGCGTAAGAAGAATGAAAATGGGGTGTCTTTTGTGGTTTCTCATTTTACTCTCAGCTCTTCTTTATGATGTAGCATTTTTTTCCCCGGAATATTTTGGTTTTTTTGTTTTACCATCTTTATTATTGATTTTTTTTGCTTTGAATTTGGCACAAAATTCAAAATATATGCAAATTGGTGTAGATGGCGGAGCATCCGAGAGTAGGGCGAATCATTCAGGCGCGCAATTTTTTTGGCTTGGGTTAGTATGGGGCGTGTTTGTATTTTCGGTCCATTTTGTTTGGTTACTGGTGTTACTTTTAGATAAAGTTCAATCCGGTAAAAGCTTTGCAATATTTGCGTATGCATTTGGAATGACTTATTTTTCTCTTACCAGTGCCATATGGTTTATGGTTATTGGGTTTTTGATAAAAAAAATTTCACGTTATTATACTTCGCAAATTTTAATGTTTTTTGTTACCTGCTATGGCTATTTTTATCTGCTCGAAAATTATGCATTGTGGTGGTTAGGGAGATTAGAGGGATATCCATTTTTAAATCCATTAATCCCACTGATTAACTTTAAGCTTTTTGCAAAAATATTTATGGTTGCAGGTACTTTACTTGGACTGGGCGTTGGCAGTTATAACAGTGACGTTATCAATAATAATTATGCTGATTTTCCACAACCTGACGGTGTCGAGTTTATCTATTTAAGACCTGAGATTGTATCAGTTGATCAAAATTTGGTTAGTTATGAGTATCAAATTTACAGAAAGCTTTGTGATTTGAAATTATGGGAGAGACGAGACGAACACCAGCAGTTTATAATTTTTGCGCCTGAGAGCTCATTTCCGTTTCCGTTAAATACTTATCCGAGAGTTATGGAGATGTGGAGTAATGTTTTACCCGATAATGCACATTTGTTAATAGGCACTCAGTACAAGCTTAATGGGAAAATTTGTCAGGCAGTGTGTTGGTTAAATAAATGTCGCATAAGAAAATTTTATGTCAAAAAACATTGCGTGCCGTTTGTAGAAAAAATTCCTCATCTTTATAAAAGGCTTAAACCTATAAGAGATGTTTTTTTGAGTGATGTTTTTCCTGAAGGTGTGGCCCAATTTTCCAGGCTTAAAAAGTTAAAGCAGCAAAATTATTTTGAATTTGATGGTTTTAAATCTTCCAATGACAAAATTATTTTTATTCCGCAAATTTGTTCAGAGTTATTTTTTGTCTCAAATTATAAATTGTTTTCTGAAATTGTAACGTGTTACACCAAACATAATGATTTTGCTTTTGTCACATTTTTTGTAAATGACAGTTGGTTTTTAAATTATTTTAAAAAGATAATGCAAGATAGTGCCAGATTAAAGTCGATTCTTAGCGGAGTTCCATTGATTTATGTTGGGCATAAAGAATTAAAACTCTTTTGATACAAATTTTTGGGCAATCTGTTATAATTTTTTACACGAGTTTAGTGTTTTTTAAACTTAGGGTTAATGCAATTAATCCAAACCAAAAAGAGGGTTGATTATGAAAGTGTACATGCTCAAAGATGTTGTAAATGTTGGTATGGCTGGAACAATGATAAATGTTTCTGACGGATATGCCAAAAATTTCCTTTTCCCTCGTAAACTTGCTGTTGAAGTAACAGATGAAAATGCTTCAAATTTTAAAGTAAAGATTGAAGCGGTGAAGCAAAAGACTGAAGTTATAAATAGCAAAATTGCAATGTTGGCAGAAAAAATAAAGGCTCTTCATCTTGCAATAAAAGAAAAAACTCATGATGATGGAAAGCTTTATGGTTCAGTTGGTCCAGATGAAATTGTTGAGTTGTTAAAAAAGAATGAAATTGTTGTAAATCGTAAACAGATTGAATTTGATAAGTCTATAAAAGCTGTTGGTGACCATAAAGTTACAGTTAAGCTTTCAGCAAAATTGAAACCACAGTTTATATTAAAGGTTTCTGCTTTATCAAAGTAGATTTTATATACATTTAATTTAGGGATTTGATGTCTGAGTTAGCATACAGAGAGAAATTTCAAGAAAACAAAGCGGTTCAGACCGAATCGGTGCTAGGTAAAAAATTGCCGGCCAGTGTTGACGCTGAAAAAGCGGTACTGGCCGCTATACTTTTAAACGATGAAAATTTAACGTTAGTTACCGATATTTTAAAGTCTTCCGATTTTTCACTTAAACAACATCAGGTTATTTATCAAGCAATTATTGATTTGGCGCAAGCAAATAAAAAGCTTGATTTACTTGTATTACAAGATTATCTGGATACAAAAAAATTACTTGATACTTGTGGAGGTATTACCTATCTTATCGAGCTTCAGGAGGATATTCCATCCATTGGGCTTGTTGTTCAACATGCAAAAATTGTTAAAGACAAAGCTATTTTGCGTGATTTAATTCACTCTGCAGCTGACATTATTACAACGTGCTATAACCAAGATATTAATGAAATTGACAGTGTGCTTGATTCGGCAGAAAAACAGATTTTTCAGATTTCAAATAAGCTTTCTCCGACTACATTTGTTCAACTTGATATACTGTTAAAAAAAACATTTCAAAATTTGGCCAAAGTTAAATCGTCTCGTGAAGGTGTGACAGGTACTCCTTCGGGTTTTGCAAAATTTGATGAGATGACGTCCGGCATGCAAAATGGCGATTTACTTATTTTGGCAGCACGTCCCTCAATGGGAAAAACTGCATTGGCCCTTAATTTTGCCTTGAATGCTTGGCATAGTGGATCGTCAATCGGTATATTTTCACTTGAAATGTCATCAGAACAGTTAGTTTTGCGTATGCTTTCAGCAGAGGCGCAGATTCCTCACCAAAAAATTCGTAATGCAATGGTTTCTTCTGATGAATGGATGGACTTAACAAATACTGCGGCAAGCCTGGCTGAGGCCAAAATTTTTATTGATGACTCGCCCGGTTTAAATATTCTTGAGTTGAGAGCTAAAGCGCGAAAACTTAAAGCGCAGTATAATATTGGTTTTCTGGTGATCGATTATTTGCAGCTGATAAGTTCCAGTCAAAGACATGAAAATAGAACACAAGAGATTTCCGCAATATCGCGTTCCCTTAAAGCGTTGGCAAAAGAGTTGGGAATTCCAGTTCTTGCATTATCCCAGTTATCTCGATCATTGGAAAGTCGTATGGATAAACGCCCTATGTTATCTGACCTTCGTGAATCCGGAGCTATTGAGCAAGATGGTGACGTGATATTTTTTATTTATCGAGATATTGTCTACAACCCTGATACTCAAAATCCTGATATTGCTGAAATTATTATCGGCAAACAGCGTAACGGCCCAACGGGGCAATTTAATGTAAAATTTCGTGGGGATATAACACGTTTTTATGATGTGTCTGATCATGAATATCCCATGTAATTTTGGTTCAAGTTTATAATTAAAACATGCTTTATTTTGGTCAAGTCTTGTCTAAAGAAGGGGAGAGTGCGACATGAACGGTGATTCGGTTATTCTTGGAGTTGATCCCGGTTTTCACGTAACGGGATATGCTATTTTAAAAAAAGAATCAGGGAAGACATTTCTAATCGATTGTGGGTATTTGAAGATGAGTTCAACTCAAACGCTTTCAACTCGTGTTGGAATTTTTTATAAGTTTTTTAACGAAAAGATTACAAAATGTGGTGTGCGTGAGATAGCACTTGAAACATCTTTTTTGGGAAAGAATGCTCAAACATTTTTAAAGTTGGGGTATTTGCGAGGTATTTTATATCTTTTGGCTGATCAGCATGGACAGGTTTTGCATGAATTTGCACCACGTGAAGTTAAAACTGCGGTAACCGGTTTTGGTGGTGCAAGTAAAGAACAGGTAGCCAGTATGGTTTTTCGTTTATTTCCTCGAGTTGCAGAATTGGGTGTTTCCGTACAAAATGACGTTACTGATGCATTGGCAATTAGTCTTTGTGGATTGTGGATGTCTGGATCACCTTTGGCCAGGGCCATGAAATCTTGATTTCCTGGTAATTCATCAGTCTTAACTTCCGGAAGCCTTGGGTTTATCTAAAATAATAATTATGTAAATCAACAAAATCGCTGAGACCCTTGATTGGAAGGGTAGTTTTAAAATTGAGAATTATGTTTGACAAGTAACGTCTGATAATGATTATTATGTTAAAGATTAAGATGAAATTTTAAATTGGGTTAGCGCGACTGACGTCGCGTAACGGCAATTTAATTTCCGAATCTTTAGCTAAGGAAGTAAAGCCTAGTATTTAGGATTAATAAAAAGATATAGTTAGAAAACTACTTAATTGATAATATTACTAAAAAATTCGTAGCTGAACCAACCAATCGTACGATACCTTGTAAATCCATTTGATATATACCAATAGAACGACTAAATAATTTATAAGGTCTTACATAATATTAATAAATTTAATAAATTTTGAATTTATTAAAAATTTAATGAAAATCAAAATATTTTGACCCAAAAAAGGGAAAAACCTGCTTTTGGATTTTTTGCGCTTAGATTCATTTTTTTGCCACGCGTTTTTATAATTTTAAAGCCCCAGCCAATCGCACGATTTTTTCCCATTACTCTCTTTTTACAACCAATCAACGACAAAAAACAATTTGAAAAATAACCAATGCTGATACCTGCGCTGACTCGATGAAACATACTGTTTTCGAGTAATAAAGAATAAATATCAATAAAGGGAAATGCTAAGCGCAAAACAAAAATCGTTCTCTCGCTTATTTTAAAACGTCTCAGTCTCTGTTTCAAATATTGGCTCAAGCATTATTGCCTCTACTTCAGCATATTCCTGTTTTCCGTTATCTTTAAAAAACTGGACTATCATTAAGGACGTATATCCCTCATAATTAGGTTGATTAACATCAACGCCTGCGTAAATAAGCATCTTTACAATTTTTAGTCGGTTTTCATCGATTGTGTAAGAATTTCTACTACTGCTATCATAAACAGCATGATGCAACAGTGTATCTCCCATGCCATCTAACCAGTTTACATCAGCTCCAGCTTCAATAAGTATATACACAAAATCCTTATTTCCATTTTTTATTGCACTTACTAATATTTTTTCTAAAGGAACATTACTAGTAACCGCTTTTTCTTTGGACTTTGGATTCTTTAAATCAATAGACAGTTGTCTTAACTCCTGAGTTAATCTAGTTTGATCTGCATCACTTAAATTAGCACTTAATGTTTTTAATTCCTCGATCGCTTTTTTCAACTCTTCAAGCTGTAGTTTTTGATTAACATGCTCAATAAAAGCATTCGGATTATACATTCCATAACTAGAAAATACAGTAGAATACAAAACCATTGTTATCAATATAAGTTTTTTAAAATTTTTCATATATGTCCCTTTTTCTTAAATCTTAAAACCCATAGTTCTTAAGTTAGATTTTAAATCTTCTGGAATTTCAATTCTGTTTCTTAAATAATGATCAACCAAAATTTGGACGCATGCTTCATTTCCCAACATGACAGCAAAGTGCAATGGAGTTTGTCCATAAACCTCATATTTTATATTTTCAGGATCCGAAATTGAACACTGCTCTAAAAATTCATCTGAGTAGCAACTGTAAACTACTGGATTTGCACCTAACTCAAGTAATCTTTTTAAAAAATTGGGGCAATTTGGAAGTGTTCCTATAACAGCCCAATGTAAAGCTGTACCATCAAACAAATCTTTATCATTAACATTTAATCCCAAATTTAATTCTTCAGATAAAGCTATCAATGTATTTAAAACCTCTACATTTCCAGTAAGCGCTGCATACTCTAACACTGTTAAACCTTCACTATCAAACGCCTTTATATTTGCACCCGATCTAATTAAAACCTTAATGCATTCAATTTTCTCATCCCGAACTGCGTCATGTAAAAGAGAATACCTATATTCAACATCTCTTAGATTTTCATTAACATTTGCGCCAGCTCTTATTAATACTTTCATGCAACTAGGAAATCCTTTGTGTAATGCTTCAGATAAGAGAGCATTGAGATTATATCTATTAAGATTTAATCCTGCATATTTTAATATTCTTAGAATTTCATCGTCGGACAAAAAGTCTCGCACTCTTTTACAAACTGATCTGTAGCTACAAATTTCTCCAATTAAGTTTATTAAATTTGGTAAGTTTATTAAATTTGGATTTTCAAAAAACATTTGATCTATGGTCTTTTGAACAAAAATGCTTTCTATTATTTCATTAGGCATATCTGATAAAGTTATTTCAGACAATGCAGGTTCTTGTCTTTTTGCGGCTGGGTGTTCAGCCTGATCTACATCTTTACCTGTAAATTGACGCTTCATTCCATACGCATCACTTCCCACAATTCCTAGCAATAATCCTACTGCCATTATCTTTATCATCTTTTTCACGATATAACCTCCTACTGTTTTAGAAAGCCAATAAACTCCATTTTGATATAAAATATACTACCACATAATAACAAATTGTCAATTTTATCAACTTTCATCATTTAAAACGTATATTTATTTGCATACATTAATATTCAATTAAGATAATGCATTTTTTAGACAAAAAACAACCGCCATGTAATAAATTACATGGCGGAAAAAGGAGAAAGGAGAGTAGTAATGAAGTCTTCTAAAATTTTTTATCTTTTGGATACTTATCCATTATGACTTTCAATTACTGTATTTAATTTAACTGATTCTACAAGAAAATCAAGCTCTTTTTTAAATTGCCCATACAGAAAGAATTAAGCAATAAGTTTTCAAATATGCAATTTATTTATAACTCATTGTTCAATAAAAGCAATTTTGTTCTAAAAAATGTCAATTTACCCTGTACTCAATTATCTTTAACTGGAGCATTGATGCTAAACTAAATTTGAAGAAAGTCAAACAAAAGACTTAAAAAAAGTTAAATTTCTACAAAAAACGCCTGTTTTAAATCAAAAACATCAATAGAAATTGGACTAGTTATAAAAACCTGAAATTTTTTATCATTCAGAAGATTTATCCCATGCACTAGGTTTTGGTGGTCAAAATCAGTTAAAAAGTCATCCAGTAGTAAAACACCGGGAATGCCTGCCTCTTCCATACAATCCAATTGAGCAATTTTAATTAAAAAAACTATCAACTTCTGTTGCCCTCGAGATGCATAAATTTTGGCTTTTTTACCATAAAAATTAATTACAAAATCATCTAAATGTGCACCATAGAAACTTCGCCCCAATGCATTTTCCATTTTTTGGCTATCTTTTTTTTCATATTCCTGCCAAAAATCTGCAAAAGTCGATGTTTTCCCGGCTCCATTTTTTTGTAAATAAGAAAATTTAACCTGCAAATCAAACTCAGTCGCTTCGAAATAACCTCTAAGCAGACTGTTTACGTGATCTTCCAACATACTTAGATAATTTATTCGTATATTTTGAAGCGAAAATGTCTCTATCCAAAGCTTTTCCGACCAAATTAAAAGCTCATCCTTTAATCCCGTCGTAATTACCGGACTGACTTTTATCTGCCTAAGAAGGCTATTTCGCTGCTCAAGCACCTGGTTGTAGCGTCTAAACGTCGTATATAAATCGGGATTTAAAAGTAGAGTAGAATAGTTCATCAGATCACGCCTAAACTCAGGCGCACCGGAAACAACAATTATATCATCTGCACAAACTGATACTGCTCTATATTGAGAAATTAACTCACGATAAGAATTTATAGGCTTTTGATTATGCTTTACAACCTTGCCTTGCTCATTCCCAAAACCAACTTGAATCTGACTGGATTCATCATTATTTTCAACATCAATCTCGATAAAAAAATAATCTTGATCAAGTTTGATCAGTTCACGATTCAAGTGCGTACGAAATGATCTTAGGTAACAACAGTAATGCAAAGCCTCAAGTAAAGAACTTTTGCCGGATCCATTCTTTCCTTTTATGACAACAAATTTTTCATCAAATTCAAATTCTTTTTCTGAAAAACATCGAAAATTACGCAACTTAAGTCTTTTAATACGCACAATTAAATCACTTTTATTTTAAAAAATACGCGCCGTAGTAAGTTTTACAACTAAGTACGGCGCTATAAAATTCAACGATCTATTAACTTTGAGAAATGGAAACCGGCATCACAAGATAAGTTTGAATAAAGTTGTCATCCTTTGTTTCAAATATAATCGGACGAGCACCGTTTTTAATAAAGAACTGTAAATTCTTTTCAGGAAATCCTTGAAGTCCATTTAAAATATATGGAGCATAGAAACGACTTTCAATCTCTCCTCCTGAAAATTCATCCATATTTAAATCTTCATCTAGTTTTCCAACTTCTTTATTATGCATGTTAACTTTTAGAGTCCCAGGCATAAATCTAAATGTTGTAGAAACAAACTGACCTGCAAGTAGGCAACTTGTACGTTTTAACGTTTTAAGTAAAGAATCCTTTACTACTGTTGCAGGTAAAAAACCTTCTTTCTCCAAAACTGGTTTATATTGAGGAAATGCATCAGAAATAAGTTTTGTGAAAAAATTAAAATTCTTGCCGGAAAAAACAAGTTGATTACCACAAATACCAAGGAAAATACTATCTTCTGCACCTGAATTTTCGAACAATTTTTTAATCTCCATTACCGCACGTTTTGGTAATAACCATTTCTTTTCTTCGGCTAGAGAGTACTTTGTTGTTGTTATATGAGCAAGACTATGCCCATCTGTTGCAACCATACTCATCTCTTGCGGATTAACTTCAAGCAGCATTCCATTCAAAGCAGGATTGGAATTATTTTGAGGGATAACAAATGCAACTTTGCTAATCATATCTAATATGAAAGATGCTTTAAAATCCATCAAATTTTCAATGCGCTCTGGAAATGGAGGGAACTCTTGAGCATCTTTTATATTAAGAGAAAGATCAACCCCACCGGATTTTAAACTAATCTGATTTTGATTTATGTTAAACTCAATCTCTCCATCAAGTTCTTTTACCAATTCAAAAATACGTTTTCCAGAGATCAAAAAGCTACTTGTTTCTGTAACATCGCTTTCAATTATCATACTTGATTGCAAGCTAATCTCCAGATCAGTAGCCTTGAGGGTCAGCTCACGTGGTGTAATTTGAAAAAGAATAGATTCTGTAACATCTAGGGTAGTTCTTTTGCTACAAATCGGCTGCATTGATGACAATATCGACAACAGCTCCCGTTGAGATGTAATAAATCTTCCGGTCATATTAAATTCCTTCATATTCAATGAATTTTATTTTACGTTTTTTGCAAATTGCTTTGCATGTTTTTTCACTTCTAGTATTATACAACATCAGGACAAATCAGCCAAGGTGTAGATAGTATAACAGATAAAGCAAATCGAACATTTTATGCTTAACCTAGAAACTAACAGTTTAATAGAACAACGACTTAACGAATTTAAGCAACTAAACCAACTTGGGACCAACCATTGGTTCAATGAACTGTGTTTTTGTATTCTCACAGCAAATTCAAAAGCCGAAACTGCAATTCGCATACAACAAGAAGTGGGAGTTAATGGGTTTATAGATTTATCACAACAAGAGCTTGCTCGAATCATTAAAAATAATAAACATAGATTCCATAACAATAAGGCAAAGTTTATAGTACAAGCAAGAGAGTTCGTTGCTATCAAGAATAAAATTAAAAATTTATCCGGACAACAAGCCCGAGAATTTATTGTCAAAAATATAAAAGGGCTTGGCTATAAGGAAGCATCACACTTTTTACGTAACGTTGGGTATGATGATGTTGCAATAATTGACAGGCATATTTTACGATTTATGCATCAACAAAATCTAATTTCCTCAATTCCAAAGCACATTACAATAAAATTCTATCTTGAATGTGAACATATTTTATCAAAATTTAAAGTAAAACTTTCGCGACTTGATCTGATTATCTGGGAAAAAATGACAGGTAAAGTATTAAAATAAAAACAACAAAAAACTGATAAAATTAGATCATTAACGAGAAAGGATAAATCGTGAATGGTATAGCAAACCTAATGCTGGGATTAGCATTAGAATCTGGAATTCCTAATCTTTGCGGAATGCAATATCAAGAAGTAGCACATACCGATTCATTAGGACGAACACAATTATATTTTGCAGCTTACACAAGAGATGTAAGCTTATTAAAAAAATCAATTGAAGATGAAATTGATGTTAATCAAACTGATAATTTAGGTGAAACCCCACTTTATATCGCTTCAGCGTTTGGGTATGAAGAGATTGTAAAAATTTTACTTGGGGTAAGAGGCATCGAATTAAATAAACCCAATAAATTTGGATGGACACCTTTGCATGTAGCTGCGTTTAAGGGGAATCATTCAGTAGTAAATATATTACTGCAAGCAAATGCCATAGTTAACCTAAAAGAAAACAAGGAAGAAAATACGCCATTGCTTTTAGCTGCTTTTAATGGACATAGAGAAATCGTAGGTATGCTTCTAAATGCTGGAGCTGATAAAAACGCTTCTGATTATTGTGGTAAAACTGCATTATACTGGTCCATCTTCAATAATGATATAGACATGGCAAGATTGTTAATTAGTGCTGAAGCTGATGTTAATAAAATTGACATTTCCGGAAAAACACCTTTGCATATTGCAGCTTTTAGAGCAAATCCCATAACAACATCACTGTTACTAGATGCGGGGGCAATCGTTGATATTCATGATAAAAATGGTGATACACCATTAAAAATAGCTTGTAATTATCGAAGTAAACAAAGCGAAGCTACAAAAAGATATGTAGAAATATTTGTAAATTATTATATAAAGAAAAAGCTAAAAGTTCCTGAATATTTAAAGCTTAGTTAAACAAGTAAATAGTATTATTTATACAAATATTTTTATATAAACAAATGTCTTGCAATAATTATCTGCAATAGTATTTTATGGAATAGTAGTAATTTATTAATCTTTTATGGAAGAGGGAGAATATGAAGAATATTTTCAGAGGATTGGTAATTTTAGCCATATGCTTTGTGTCTGCAGAACTTCAGTCGTCACAAATTAAAAAGACTGACTTAAGAACTGCAACAACAAAAATGGATTGCAAAAATTCCTCCAGTAATGCCGACATGCAATTAACAATTGCAGGAGTTATAACAACAGTAGAGCATGGGACTACATATTCAAATATTAATATTCCTTCATCAGTAGCCTCATTTAAAGTAAGACCATCTCTTTCAAGTTTAATTGGTGCTCCTATTAATATTCAAAAAAGTTTATTAAACATCGCTTCTGACAATAAGTACGATCTTGAAATAAGAACAGCATTAAATGGAATTTATCTTACTGTTACAGTTTATAGCGTTGGCGAAAAAATTGCTCAAGGCAGATTTACCGTTGGCGTATAAATTCCAAAATTCATAAATAAAAAACTCAACAGAGAAGCCTCGTTATGCAACGAGGCTTCTCTGCGTTTAAAAATTAGTTAGGTTCTCTCTAATTTCACTACATTAACTCAATTAGACTTAAAAAACTCGCCAAAAGCTAGCATAAGAGGCTTTAATGTCTTTTTTGCTGGCTTTTATTGACTATTTGACAATAAATATTTTATTATAGATATAGTCCAATGGTTTTATTATTTTTTTAAGGGAAGGGGAAAATGTGATGAAAAATATTTTTAGAGCTCTGTTTATTTTAGCCATAAGCTTTGCATCTGCAAAACTTATAGCAGTCCCAACACTTTTAGACTGCTATAATGCATCCACTCACGCAAAGATGACATTAACAAGCGGGGGAGTAACCTATATAAACAAAACAACAACAATTTCAAACATAAATATTGCCGCATCAGTAACAGAAGTTAAAATTAAACCAACAGGCGTGATTGGCATTCCAATTATTATTCAAAAAAGTGCTTTAAACATTGGTAGTGATGGAAAATACGATCTTAAAATAACAACTACCTTAAGCGGTTCAATGTTAACTGTCACAGTTTATAGTCTTGGCGAAAAACTTGCTTCTAAAGCGTACAACATTAGTATATATTAACATAAAATTTGACAACTAAAAAACGACTTTGCGTTATATTAGTCAAATAAAAAGTAAAAAGGCATCGATTTACAAATCGATGCCTTTTTACTTTTTATTTTTGCTTTATGCCCTGGGATGCTTTTCATCGTAAACTTTTCTTACCTGTTTATTTTCAAGATGGGTATAAATCTGAACAGTAGAAAGATTTTCATGCCCTAAAATTAACTGTAACGATCGTATATCTGCCCCTTTTTCAAAAAGATGTGTAGCTAATGAGTGCCGAAGGCTGTGTGGAGATATATTTTTCAAAATGTTAGATTTAACTAAAATCTTTTTTAAAGCCAACCAAAAAAGTTGTCGCGACATAGGCTTTACATGATTTTTATGCAATGTAATAAAAATAAAATTTTGTTGTTTACTATCGGCTTTAATATTTACCGGAATTAACTTAGGATAAATCTGCTCACGATAATATCTTAACAATTCCAAAATATTTTTTGGCAGTGGAATAGAGCGTTCTTTATTACCTTTACCAATAAGTTGAAGAAATCCTGTATCAAAATGAATTTGATCAAAAGTTAAATTAACAAGCTCTGAAACTCTTACTCCGGTAGCATATAGTAAATACAACATGACTTTATTTCGTTGCCCCTTAATCGAATGATCAAGGTTTGCAGCATTCAATAATTTTTTTAATTCGGATTCCGAAAGATAGTTTGGTAAAGTTTTTTCAATTTTTGGAAAGGTTAGAGTAGAGGAGAGATTAGGTACTTCATATTTTGTATTTAGAAAATCAAAAAAACGCTTTATAGACGAAATTTTTCGAGACAAGCTTTTAGCGGAAAGACCTTGGTCCTTTAAATTTTTCAAGAAAGCCTTCATATGGTCTTTTTTGCATCTTATTATATCAACCCTCCTCTGCTTCAAAAATAATCCAAATTGGTCAATATCACGTTTATATGCTAAAAATGTATTTTGTGATACTCGTTTTTCAGTCAAAAGATAAGCCTGAAAATTGGCATAATAATCTATCGCACCACTTTGATCTTGCATGGTAAAATTACCCCTCTAAATTTCATATCAAAAACAAGAAAGGTATTTTAGTAAAATACCTTTCTTACAATTTAGTAATTAATAAGCCTTTGCAACTACGACTTCGAAATTACTAGATTTATTACAATGAAAGCAAGTATCATGTTCTTTTTTATTCAAAAGGCAGCGAATGGTCGCTTTAAATTGCTTCAATTCACTCTCACACTCAGCATCACCACACCACCCTACTTTATAAAATCCATTTTTTGCATCAAGCTCAACTCCAAATTCATTTAGCTTTTCAGCCTCATAAAAACGTTCCGTCCTAAATTTTTTTGCTCGATCAAACATCTGCTGATGTACAATATCAAGCATCCGCTTCAATGCAACTTCTACTGAATCAACTGGAACAAACTCTTTTTTCTTTGACTTATCTTGTTCTACCCGATTGACAAGTACTACCTGATTTTTTTCTAAATCTTTTGGCCCGATTTCAATTCGAACAGGAACCCCCTTAAGTTCCCATTCATAAAATTTTGAACCAGGTGTTTTTGTATCATCATTATCAAGTACAACTCTAAAGCCAAACTCTTCAAATTTAGACTTTATCTGATTAGCTTTTTGTAAAATAGCGTCTTTTTCCATATCAGTTTTATAAATTGGAACTATTACGCACTGAATAGGCGCAATTCTTGGAGGAATAATCAATCCATTTTGGTCGCCATGAACCATGATCATTGCACCAATTGATCTTGTTGTAAATCCCCAACTGGTACAATATGGAGTTTTAATTGTTCCATCTTTATCTTGAAATTTAACATCAAATGCAGCTGGAAATGACTGTGCCAAAATATGAGAAGTACACAGCTGCAAAGCTTTTCCATCTTGCATCATACCTTCAAGAGTATATGTTTTTTCGGCACCAGCAAACTTTTCTGACTCTGATTTTTGGCCCCTGACAACAGGAATTGCCAAATAATTTTCGTAAATATCTTGATATGCATCCAAAGCTTGTGCAGCCATTTGTTCAGCCTCTTCATGAGTATAATGCGCAGTATGTCCCTCCTGCCACAAAAACTCCGTACTACGAATAAAAGGTCTTGTACGCATTTCCCAACGAACCACATTTGCCCACTGATTTATCTTCAATGGCAAATCTCGCCATGACTTTACCCAACGCGAAAACATTGAGTAAATAATAGTCTCAGATGTTGGACGAACTACCAATGGTTCTTCGAGTTTACCTCCGCCAGCATGAGTAACAACGGCTAATTCAGGAGAAAAACCTTCAACGTGCTTTGCTTCACGTTTTAAAAACGATTCCGGAATAAAAAGTGGGAAATATGCATTTTGAGTTCCTGTTGCTTTGATTTTTTTATCAAGTTCTGATTGAATCTTTTCCCAAATTGCAAAACTGTATGGACGGAAAACAAAGCACCCTTTTACTTCGCTCTGATCGACTAACTCAGCCTGATAAATAATTTCCTGGTACCACTGCGTAAAATCTTTATTGATATCCGGCAACTTATTCATTTTTAACCCATTTCTTTTCAAACCAACTTAAATTTTTTCATAACCAAAGTATAACAAGTTTCACAGGTGAAGTCTCTTCAGATATATTCATGAAGAATATACGTTTATACAACACACACCCATTCACTGAATTCTTCATGAACCGTAAACTAACATTCTATGCAACCCCTTTAAAAGTGGATCATCTGTACGATTAGGATTACCAATTGAGTCGGCCATTATAACTCTAACTCCATCTCTTGCACTGGAATCATTAACAAACATAAGCGAAATCCAGTGCCCATAATTCGTTCTTTTCCATTTCTTATCTCTTTTGGCATTAGATCCTTTTTTACCAGAATCAGTACTTTTTGATAAACTATTTTCATCTGTTTCGTTTTTTCCAAAAATAGCTTCTAAAAACCTTGAAATCCATGATTTCTCGGGTTGGGGCTTTGCTGTTTCTTTAGGTTTTTCCTCAACTTTTTTAGCATCATCTTTTTTGTCTTTCTCTGCGCCAGGCTTATCTGTCTCTTTATCGCCTCCAAATCCCGGAATATCGTTTTCTGCTGTATTAATAATAAAGTATTGTGTATGGCCCTCTTTTAATCTTGTTCGCTTGCCATCCACAACAACCTCCTTATCATCAACAACGATAGTTGAATCATCAATGCCATAAAAATCCGCAAAATTTGCCTTCGAAGAATCACGCAATCCCATACTATCATCCACCATCGTCAAATCTTCACCATTAATTGGGCTATCCGCATGCGATGCATTATAATCTTTTATAATAACGTCCAAATGACCAGTATGAAGATCATTTAAACTGCTTACTTTTGTAATTTCAGCCCAATGCCTACAACACTCATTAAACCTTACAGCATCATTTGCAATTTTATAAGCCTGAAGCACATCACCCTTACTTTCATGAAAAGCTATTAATCTAAAGGCTGCATTTGCTCCGCACATTCGACCATTTTGCCTAAAAACTCTAATCTGAGCTACATCAATTGAATCACTCTTATTTTCTAAAGTTGGGTGCTTTTCATCTAAAGCAACATTTTCGTCGACAGGTCTTAATGGACTATTGTCTTCTTCGTCAGAATCATTAAAATTTCCAAGATTAGGATAAACATAATAATAAAATAAAATGGATAAAATAATTATAGAAGCAGAAGTAGTAAAAAGTGGATGGACACCCATAAATTCAGCCGGCCTAAAAAAACAAGTATCTATAATCCTGTCTACTGTATCAATATTGTAAAAATCATATCTCAAGAAGCATGTTAATAAAATTTGATCAAAATTTATAATTTTTTCGCATAACTCAACTTCTCTCTTGTCTAAGACACCCTTTTTCTTCAGGCTATAATTCTGAATAAAATTATCAAATTTGGTTACTTTGCGCTTAAATGCCCGAAGATCTCTGGGTTCGATTGAATCAAAATTACTAAAAAAATTGCATACATTTATAAATCGATACTCGACAAAAAACAAAAGCCCTTCGTTGAAACCTTGCACAATTTCCCTTAACAACTCAATTTCCATCTTTACCAAATCCAAAGACTTTTGTTCCAAAGATTTTTGTTCAATCGGCAATTTTGCTTCTATATGGTCTTTGTTCGAACTATTGGCAATGGCTATATTTTCCATTAAAACAAGTTTGGCATTATTTAGAACATTAAAAATATGCAAGTCTTCTGCACATACATCTTTATTAAATGAAAACAAAATATTAAAATTAAAAATTAAAACATATAATGCTATTTTTAAAATATATTTAAACACATCGCTCCTTTAAATAAGCTATTTCTTCTATGGGAAATTCAAAACTTTGTTAGGAAATTATAGATTCTAGCGCTAAAATATCAAGTTTATTCAGCATTTATTCATTTTATAACCCAATCACGGTTAAACTTAAATTTTAATATTAAATCATCAAGATAAGATATCCAAAGGATTTTATGAGAAATAAGGGTCGATTATTTATAGTTGCAGCTCCATCTGGAGCCGGAAAGACATCAGTTGTAACAAACGTAATCTCAAAATTAAAACAGACTTTACCAATCGAAAGAGTTGTAACATTCACAACACGGTCACAAAGACCTGGTGAGGTAAACAACCTTGATTATAATTTTTTGACTGAAGAAGAATTTTTAAAGAAACAAAATGAAAATTATTTTCTCGAAACAACAAAATATAATGGTTATTACTATGGCTCTCCTAAATCTATAATTCAAGATATGAAAAATGGGAAATCTTTCATATTAATTACCGACACTGCCGGCGCAAATAATTTTAAAAAAAACATAGTAACGGACGCAATAACAATTTGGATCACCGTTCCAAACATTCATGAATTGCGAAAAAGGCTTGAAAAACGCCACACAGACTCACTGGATGTAGTTGAAAAACGTCTAGAAATTGCACGACATGAGATAGAGAAAGAGGCAAAAGAAAAAAGTTTTAACTATCACGTACAAAATAATAATATGGATGATGCTGTTAACGATATTATAAAGATAATTAAGCAAAATCTTGAATCTAATAATTAAATTTAAATACTGTATTAAAATAGAAACAAGGGAATATATGTATTTTCCAAAGAAAGCAATTTTTTTATTTCTCTGTACAATACTCGCTTTTATCAAGCTTAATGCAATTAAGCAAAGCCTAGGGTCAGTACATCTGGATGCAATAGTCGAATATTTTAAAGATAAAAATAATTTAACTATGGTTTTGGGTGCCGGGGATATGGAACACGATTACGCTGACACAGAAAAACAACAAGCACGATTTAAGGGATACACTTTTCTTGTAAATAATAATCTTACAGAAGCGATGAAAAAGCGAATGCTTAAAGCAAAAACAATCGAAGATGCCATTAATGAATTAGAACAAAAGCTTTCTGATGGTCAAAAAGAACCTATTCCTCTCCCCTTGGATTTTAATGATAAAGAGTTTTTCATGTTCTTAAAAAATTTTCCTGAAAAATTTAATTTGATTATTTTCGACTACGCTGTCTCAAAATTTATAAACACTGATTCGTGGAACAATTTCGGCTGGAATACTAAAACTGGGCTTCCTATCTTATTCAAGGCATTGAAATATGGTGGAGAATTTTACATTGATAGCGTTAATCCCGGTGGAAGCGAGGTGGCACGATTTTTAAATAATAGAGTATTAGATCAATTTAGTCGAATAATTTCTGGCATACAAATTATTAATAATATTATGAGCTATGATCGATTAAATCTAACAAATTATCTCGTTCAAAAAACTTATAGTATCGTAAATGTACCTGATAACATTCAAGCAGGTGATAATGTTACAAAAAAAGAAGGCACCAACAATTTTATCGCTCCTAGTAATGAATGCAGGCGAAATCATGCTATAAAATTATTAAACGACATAGGATTTAAAGCTGAGTACAAAGAAAATTCCCCATATCCACTTCAAATGGCATGGATCAAGAATTCATTATTAAAAGATAAAGAAAATGTTTTTGAGCATTACAACTACATTTTAGCCAAAAAAACAATCTCTTTAGAAAAAAACTTAAGCCAACTCAAAAATTCGCTTGTTCAATTAAAATCAAAGCTCAAAACACTGAATACAGAGATAGTAATGTTAAAATCAGCGCTTGCTCATTAAGACAAGAACGTGGTTTAAGCCTTAAAATCTTTAGCCGACAATTCTTCCCTATAAAAAACATATAAACCAAGCGCAACCAAGACCAACGATGCAAAATGATGCCAGGTTATCTGTCCGCCAAAAAACAGCCATTCATAAACAGTTCCAAATGTTGGCGAAAGAAATCCGGCAAACGTAACAAACGTAATTGAATAATAACGTAAAAGCCACCCATAAAAGTTATAAACTATTATATTTGCTGCTAAAATTAACAATAAAAGCCAAAACAAGAACATTGGCCAATTCGAAACCGGATTAGTAAATCCCTCAAATATTCCTGATGTTAAAAGGCTCATAACTCCTCCAATCAGCATCGCAACCCCATTGATCATTCCAAGCCCATAGCCTTTGTCCATAAGCTGTTTAACCAAAAACCAAGCATATGCCCCTGAGATAACGGCTAAAAATAAAACGCATTCCGGTAATGAAATATAGGCAATCTCTTTAAACGACTCACCACACCCGGACTGAAGAGCCAAAATCGGTGCTAATCCGCCAAGTCCGATAATTATACCTAAAACTTTTTGCCAGGAGAGACGTTCTTTCAACAGAACATATGAAAGTATCGCCGCAATAAATGGCGTTGCCGAATAGATTATTGTAATTTTTAAAGCAGAAAGATACTGCATTGACCAAAATTCAAAGATAAAAGAGAAATAGATGTGAAACAGGGCTACTTTAAAAAATAACCAGTAATCACTTTTGTTAATTAAAAACTTACTTTTACTAAAAAAACGCTGGTACGTAAGCAGAATTGTTCCAGCCAAAATCATTCTGAACCCGATAAGAAAAAAAGGATGAGCATAGGCCAACGTTTTTTTTGCAAAAACAAAGGTCAATGCCAAAATTGAATACATAAGAACTACCAAAAACATCTTTATTTCCTTTATTGATTAATTTTTGTTTCTAAAAACATAAAAAATGCTTACAAAAGCCGCTAAAAACAATGGCCCAAATAATATGAGCATCGACAATGCAAAACAAGCACTAAGAGCTTGCGCAACTGCAATCGATATATATGAAGCAAAAAAGAGCAATCCGCTTGTTGTAATTGCCACTAATAAATTACTTTTCTTTCTACCAAATCTAAATATGAAAAAAATTCCTAAAATTGGAAAAAAGAAAAGCCATAATATTTGAGATACTCTTTTTAAAAACTCCCATAATACCTCTATATCTTGCTGCAACTTTTCAAATAATTGAGTTACGTTCCAAAACTTAAGGACATTTAGAGATTTATTATCTTTTTCAAGATTTAATAATTTATCCGTGTTTATATTTGATTCTTTAAATACCGCAGAATATCGTTTATCGGCACTAATCGTACAAACTGATCCATCAAGCAAAAAAACACTATTATCGCGAAAAAAGCCCTCTCTTGCCGTAAAAATAAACTGTTCATTTTGCTTATTACTAAATGCCAAAAAAATTGTATTAAATTTTGGCACTCCACCCTCATATCGTCTTTCTTTGAAAAAAAATGTAAATCCAGGATACGGAGAATGAAATTTTTGAGGTTCCAAATTGTAAAACTGCTTTTTAGCCAATTCAATAATAATCTGTTTACCAATTAAATAACTGCGCGGAGCAAATTCAAAAACAAGCGGTGTATAAAAAATTGTAAGTATAAATGCAAATGCAACTACTGATAAGCAAAGTGCATTGTACGCAGACTTAAAAAACTTAAGAATTATAAGCTCATCTTCAATCAAAAATTGACCAATAACTACCTGAACCGCAACTCCCGCCGCAATCGGTACAGCATATATTGCCATAAATGGAAGCATCACAAGAAAAATCTGCAATAGTCCCATCGGAGTGGAAATCATTTGAATGCGCAAAATGAGATTACTGACTCCAAGCACTGCCGTAATAATTAAAAAAACAATAAAAAATTGTTTTAAAAAGCGATTTAAAAAAAAGAAAAATAACACATCAATTCTCTTTTTTATCTCCAACCAGAGTCCTATGCAACTCTTCGTCAATTATATTCACACGTTCAACAAAAAGTGCTTTTCCCGTTTCTACATCAACATTTACAATAATTCCACTTAACTCCAAAGGACCAGACTCTTCAACAACGATCGAACCCATTTTTTGAAAAAACAAAAACTTTTTCAAAATTCCATCAGCCTGCATTCCTATAACTGAATTTCTAGCACCACTGCTGCCCAAGTCAGTCATATATGCTGTTCCTTTTGGAAGAATTTGTGAATCTGAAGTTTGAACGTGAGTATGAGTTCCAAAAACACCTGAAACTCTCCCGTCAAGATACAATCCCATTGCTTTTTTTTCAGATGTAGCCTCGGCATGGAAATCAACAAAAATTATATTGGTTTTGGTTTTTATAAATGTTAAAAGAGAATCAATTGCTCTAAAAGGACAATCCAAGTGATCTCTAACAAAGACTCTTCCATGCAGGTTGACAACAGCAATCGTATATCCTTCTAACTCGAAGAATGTGAACCCTTTACCTGGACAGCCCGGCGGATAATTTGCCGGGCGAATAACATCTTCTCTTGAATTTAAAGTATTGTAAAATTCCCTATTTTCCCATACATGATTACCGGTTGTTATAACCGACACACCAACGTGTTTGAAAAAATCAATATTTTTCAAAGTAATACCGCGTCCATTTTTAGCGGCATTTTCACCATTTACAATAACAGAATCAATAGAATACTGCTCTTTGAGTTTTGGTACCCATTTTTGAAACATCATCAAACCGGGTTGACCAATAACATCACCAATAAATAAAAACTTTAATATCTTGGTCATTATATTACCTTGCGGCAACAATAAAACGTTTCTCACGAATTACGTTTACTTTTATTTCACCAGGAAACGCCAATTCAACTTCAATTTTTTTGGCAAGATCACCGGCCAAAACAGCTGCTCTGTCATCATCAAGTCGATCTTCATCAACAATAACTCTAATTTCGCGACCAGCTTGCAATGCATAAGCCTTTTTAACACCTTCAAATGTTCCTGCCATATCTTCAAGAGATTCTAAACGTTTAATGTAGGTAGATAATGTCTCTTTTCTGGCACCAGGCCTTGATGCAGAAATTGCATCGGCAATATGTATAATAATTCCATAGGGATTGCTTGATGGAACCTCTTCGTGGTGACTTGCAATTGCATTAACAATAATTGGATCTTCTCCGTACTCTTTTGCAAAATTAGCACCAACAACTGCGTGAGTTCCCTCAACTTCTGCTGAAATCGCTTTACCTATATCATGCAATAGTCCAGCCCTTGCCGCAATGTCAGGATCAAGTCCAAGCTCCGATGCAATCATTCTTGAAAAGTATGCAACTTCCTTGCTATGCACCAAGTTATTTTGAGTGTAACTCGTTCTAAAATACAGTTTTCCTAGTTGCTTTGAAATTTCCGGATTAATACCTCTAAATCCAAATTCTAAAACCGTAGTCTGACCAATTTCCGAAACCGTTTGCTCTAATTCTTCTTCGCATTTAGCAACTGTTTCCTCTATTCTACTTGGATTAATTCTACCATCAATAATAAGTTTATTAAGCGCTCGCTTTGCAACTTCACGACGAATAGGATTAAACCCTGAGATTGTAATGACTTCAGGGGTATCTCCAATAACAAATTCCATCCCTGTTGCCATCTCAAGAGCTTTAATATTGCGACCTTCTTTACCGATGATACGCCCCTTCATCTCATCATTAGGAAGATTTATGACACTTGATGTATGTAAGGTTACAGTATCAGAAAGATATCGTTGCATCGAACTTGTTAAAATTTCAATTGATTTTTCCTTTGCCAACTCTCTGGCATCGGTTTCAATTTTGGAAACCCATTTTTGACTTGCAATTTTGACTTCACGTTCTAATGACTCAAATAAAACCTTTTTTGCCTCATCCTGTTTCATTCCACTGATTTTTTCAAGCTTTGCAACAAGATCTTCATAAAGTTTTTTGATTTTAACTTCATCAACTGCAAATGCATCTAATCTGCGTGAAAGATCACGTTCTTTTTGCTGCAAATCACGTCTCAAATCATCAAGAACGGCTTCTCTTTGATCAATAGCATCTTCTTTTTTTTGATATTTAGCTTGAAGCTGTTGCAACTCGATTTTGCCTTTTTTTACTTCAATATCAAACTCAGACCTCTTTTTATGCAACTCATTTTTAAGATCAAGCATTGCTTCACGACGATCTTTTTCAATTTGATCCCTTGCAGTCTGAAGCATGTTTTGCACACTTTGGTGTGTTTGAAAAAGTTTATTTTTTTGATTAACAAAGTAAATAAATAAAGAAAGAAATCCCAGCACAAATCCTGCGCCAAGAAGACTTAGTTCGAATATCAAGAACATTTTATTATCCCCATCTCAAAAGCTAGATTAAAATAAAAATTAAAACTTATAAAACTTTGTGAGAATAGAGAATAGTCAAAAGAATTGCATCCTATAGCATCTCTTCTTAAAAAATGCCACAACCCTTTATAACTTACACAAAAAATTGATAGCTATAATGTAAATATCTCAACGTATTTCAGCTTGAACCAAATCATTTAGTTGCTCAATCTTACGTTCAAATCCATTGAGTTTGCCCAGCGCCTTATTAAGTTCAGTAGCCAATTGCAATGCGACAATAATTGCCGCTTTACCATCATCGACTAAAGGACCTTTTGTTGCACTTTCTTTAAGCATACTATCAACCAAATGTGCTGCTGCAAAAACATCTTCCTGCGTCTCATCGGTATTAATGAGATAACTTTTACCAAGAATCGATATTTTTAACTTTTTTTGTCCATCCATGCCATTAAACTTCTAGTTAGAAGAACTCTCAAGAGTGTTAATTGTATTCAATAGACCTTCAACAACATTTCTGATAGCTATTTTTTCATCTTCTAAAGTTGCAAAAGCTCTCTGCTCACGCAAAAGAGATTCTTCAGATTGATGAACCTTTCCCTTCAAATCTTCATTCTCACGGCTAAGTTCATCAATCTTCACTTTTAATTCTGCATTTGTTTGGATAAGATGAAGAACCCTATTTTCAAGCTCTTCTAAGCACTTCATATCTCGCTTCCTCTTTTTCTCACAAAACTAAGCATAAAACAACACAACTTATAATAATAAGTTGGTTAAAAAAAATTCAACATTTTTGATTTTTTTTTACTTTTTGGCCATTGCAGCTAATTCTGCGAATGCTTTTGGCTCCCAAATTGCCAATTGACTAAGCATCTTTCTGTTAATCTGAATGTTAAGATTTTTTAGCTTACCCATAAAAACGCTGTAACTTATGCCTTGAGATTTGCAAGCAGCGCTAATTCTTGTAATAAACAACCCTCTGTAGTCACGTTTTTTCAATTTGCGACCGATAAATGCAAAACGCATTGCACGTAACACTGTCTCTTGGGCTCGTCTGAAAACATTTTTGCGTTGTCCCCAAAAACCCTTGGCTCGCTTCAAAACTTTTTTATGTCTTTTTTTGGTATTTACACCGCGTTTAACTCTACTCATTTAAAACCTCAATTTCAAATTTATGAAAAACAAATATTAACAAAATAAAAAAATCACTACTTACACAAAATAAAAATTAATAAGGCATTGCTTTAGAAATTTTTCTATTCTGTGTGGTTTCAAAAAACACACCTGCTCGCAATTCACGATTTTTCTTAGTTCCCTTTGCCCATGCATGATGTCTCTTGTAAGCACGCGATCTTTTAATTTTACCTTTACAATTTTTAACAAAACGCTTTTTACACGATGAGTTAGTTTTTACTTTAGGCATTAATAAATCCCTCTAATTCTATTTACAATCTGAAAAAATTTTTATTTTAAAACAATACCAGTTTATAAGCCATTTTAACATATAAATTCAAAAATGCCAGGGCAAAATTTACTTCTCTTTAAGAAAGTATATCTTGGACCAAACCACGCCACCCCGGCTATCTTTTTCCTCAACAATAGTGCCAATATTCCTTGCCGCCAAATCCTGAGATATTCGCGCAAAGAGTTTATTACCAAATTCATCCATTTTTGGCACCTCACGCCCCTTGAATTGGAGCGTAAACTTCACCTTATTACCGTCCTTAAAAAAGCTCTCCGCCTTATTCAACTTTGTCTTGTAATCCTGATCGTCAATACTTGGTCGAATTTTAATCTCTTTAACCAGAATCACTTTCTGATGCTTCTTAGCCTCACAAAGTTGCTTTTTCTTCTCATAAATAAATTTGCCAAAATTCATTATTCTGGCTATTACTACTGAATCCTTTTCCCCCACCTGGACAAGATCCATACCCTCAGCTTCAGCTATAGACAAGGCCTGACGCTTAGATATGGCCCCTAAATTCTCACCATTTCCGCCAATTACCATAACTGTGTCAGCTTTTATACCTTCATTTACTCGGTACTTGCTCTGTAAATCTTGGTTATTATCTTTAAATTTATTCACAAACAAATCCCTGGCTATCAATTTTTTCTTTTACGCCACTTAACAATGCATCTAACAACTTCTTATCCTCCTTAATTTTTTTAACACAGTTTTCACGCCCTTGGCCAAGCCGTTCATTTTCATATGTGAACCAAGCGCCACCTTGCTTTATAATTCCAAATTGTAGAGCTGCATCCAAGATTTCTAATTCAACACTAATTCCTTCTCCAAAAACAAGGTCTACCTCTACTTTTTTAAAGGGTGGAGCAACCTTATTTTTTACAATCTTAACAGAAACCCTATTTCCAAAGGCTATATCACCTTTTTTTAGGGTTGCAATTTTTCTAATTTCAATTCTTACTGAAGAGTAAAATTTCAAAGCATTTCCGCCTGTAGTAGTCTCATTTGGGCCAAATGACGGCATTCCATGACTAATTTTACTTCTTATCTGATTTATAAAAATCAAAATTGTCTTGGACTTATGAACAACCGCTGTAAGCTTTCGTAGGGCTTGAGACATTAACCTGGCTTGTAAACCCATATGCGAATCCCCCATGTCCCCTTCCAATTCAGCCTTTGGAACCAATGCTGCAACTGAATCGACTATAATTAGGTCTACTGCATTAGATCTTACAAGCATCTCAGTAATTTCAAGGGCCTGCTCTCCAAAATCAGGTTGTGAAATAATTAATTCATTAACATTTACACCAACTTTTGTAGCATATGATGGATCCATTGCATGTTCTGCATCTATATAAGCACAAACACCGCCCTTTTTCTGCACCTGAGAAATTGCATGTAAAGCAAGTGTTGATTTACCAGATGATTCAGGCCCAAAAATTTCAATAATTCTACCTTTAGGAAATCCTCCAACTCCAAGAGCCGAGTCAATCAAAATTGAACCGGTTGAAACTACTTCAATTTTTGTATCTGTTTTTTGGCCCAGTAACATTACTGAGCCATTTCCAAATTCTTTATCAATCTGAGCAAAAGTCGATTCTAACGACTTAAACTTCTCAGGGGATATCTTTAGCAATGCTGAACTTTGCGTGTCTTTTGATGTTGATACTTCTTTTGACATTAAATGTCTTTCGAGTGGTTTTTATGTAAACTTAATACTTTCTTATCCATATCTATTTTAGCATTTCTTAGCAATGATGCAATAAACGCATTCGTATGCTTCCTTGATTCCTTCAAATTTTCTTTATTTTTAATATCATCCTTTTTATCTTCAAATCGCTGAGCATCATCGTATTGAATAGATTTTAAAGTGACTAAATAATAGTCATTGTCATAAGAATCCTGCAATACCTGTTTTTTATCAGAAATTATAAACATTTTACTTAATAAAGGCATTTTATCATCAAATCCTTGGATTTTATCGCCTTTTTTTATAAAACCTGTTTCTATAACCTTAATTCCATTTCGAGTAGCAGCATCTTTTAATGTTGTCTGGGAATTAAGTATATCCGCCTTAATCTGACTCACAGCTTTACGTTGTAACTGTGTAGCACGATTTTTATAATAATCTTTTAAAACAACATCTTTGACAGTTAAAAAATCAGGTAAATAACTTTTTTTAGCATCAATCAATCTATAAATGACATATTTTCCAGTTGTTTTAAAATAACCCAATTCTCTTTCCTGTTTCTTTGAAGAGAACAATCTTTGTGCTATTTGTCCTAAAATCTCTGCATCTGTTATGTCCTTTTCGGATAACCAATCAGTTTCTTTAGCCTGTAAAGAGTGTTCTTTTGCAAAAGCATCAAGAGTACTTGCATCCTCTCTGGCCTTATGCATCATTATACCTAGCTCACCTTGTAAAATTGCAACGCTGCGCTTACTACGCAAAGAACTTATAATTTCACTCTTAACAGCTTCTAAAGGCTTTTCAACAGCCTTAATTCTTTCAACTAACTGTATAATCTCATACCCATCCCCAGTTATGATGATATCAGAAATCTGATTTGATTCTTTTAACTTAAATGCAGCGGATTCAAAAGCAGAATCATATTTGCCTTTAGTGAAAAAATCTACAACTCCACCATTTTTAGCCGTTTGCACATCTTGTGAATACTGTTTAGCAAGTTCAGCAAATTTTTCGGGCGCTTGTTTTGCTTTTTGGTGAATTTCCTCAGCCTTTTTATAACCACTTTCCGTACCTTGTATACCCTTGCTTTTTTTGATCAAAATCTTACGAACTTTAACCTTGGGGGCTATTCTAAATAAAGAACTTTTATTTTTGTCATAAAAATTCTTTATTGATTGCTCATCAATTTCAATATTTTTTTCATAACTTTCTACAGCAAGTTCCCAATATTTGGCTCTATATTTATCAGGAACTCTATAACTTTCTTTATTTTGAGCGTAAAAATCTTCAAGACTTTTTACATCAGGAGTTACACTTTTTGCTTGGTTTAAAAAATGATCCAATCCAAATTCTGCTATCTCAAAATTCTTCTTAACATATTCTTCTTCAAAAAACTCCTTGGCAAAAAATTCTGGTTGGAAGTAAGTATTTGCAATCAAGCGTTTCACAACTTCAGATTTGAACTCTGATGCTTTTGATCTTTCATATTCGACTGCATTTGTTGAAAGCATTTTTAAATAATTATGATATGTCTCAATGTTTACCTTACCATTTTCATCAAGAATATTTCCTGGGATTGACTCGATTAATCTTGAGTTGAATGTTTCCTTATCAATATTAATTTTAAATTTCTTTTGAATGTCATTAATTAACTTATCTTCAACGCAAATATTAAAAGCCATTTCATCAAGGTTACCAAATTGGCTCAACAAATTTAAAAGCTTTTCTTCTGACATCCCGTAAAGTTGCATATACGGAGCCATAATTCGTTTGAGCGCTCGTCTATAATCATTAAAGTAAATTTTCTTTCCGTCTACTCTTCCAACTACAGATTCATCCGATCCTTTTTTCCCGAAAAACAAACCAAAACCACTACCTAATGCCAATGATGCAAAAACAACCCACAAAACTGTATGCCACTTCTTCATTTCTTTTCTGAATATATAAATCATCGAAAATGCCTTTCAATCCTTGTGTTTTAGTAATACTAAAATTCCTTTATTACAACAACTTTCAATAACAGAGTTTACAGGATAACAACGTTTTTTCCAATACTAAATATTTGCCCCCAGAAAATTCTGGGGGCAAATAACCTTTATCAAATCAATAAAATTTAACTTAGATCAAAACTAAATTTATTTTCTCAAAAATAAATTTAGTTTATAATTCCAACGGGAAGAATACACAATGCATGCTCATTTTTATCTAAATGTAAAACAGAAGCAATTTTTTCTTTTTCAATAGCGCCAACAAACGTAGTTCCCAATCCCATCGCTGTTGCTTGCAAATAAATATTTTGAGCAACACATCCTACTTCCATATGAACAAACTTATTAGCATTCTCACCATATTTTTTTGATGTTCTTTCATAGATTCCACAAACCACTATTGCAATTGGAGCTTCCTTGATCCACTCTTGAGATAACGCGGCATCACTTAATTCTGAACGTTTATCACCATCACCAATTTTTATAATTACATGATCCTTACTTAAATATTTATAAACACCAGATACGAGATCTGTCATCTTTCCAGCAATAAGATAAATTTCAAGCGGATAAATTGCACCAGCCGATGGTGCAGCTCGAAAGCCATCATCATTAGTTATTCCTTGAGCTGCCCATAAAATCTGGCCAACTTGAGCTAAAGTAAGAGGTTCTTGCTTATAAGATCTAATTGATCGCCGTTGCTTAATTGCTTTTTCAACGGAAATTTTTCCATCAAAATTTGGTGTTGGTAACGGAAACCTTTCATCTTTGCGATAATCAGATTTTATATAAAGAACGAAAGTTACAATAGCAAAAGTAAATATCACTGCAATAAGTAAATAATTTACAAAATTCATAGTGTTCCTTTTTATATATTTATTTTTAGTTAGTTATTTTAACATCAATCCCAATTTTGATCACCAAAATTATTTTGATTCGTTCCGCCCTATTTCAAATCAACGTATAGATCGCACCTAAAAAACAACTCGATTAAAAATCAAATTTAAGCAACGTTTTTAGATCATCCAAAGTGAATCATCAATAAATTTTTAGGGCTTAAGTATTCAATAAAATACTTTTTTCTATTTTAAATAATTCAAATACATTTTATTATCTAGTTGTAAATTCATCCCATGCGGTCAAAATTTGATTTTGAGTTTTAGTATCTGGTAACCCAACAGATATGGTTTGAATTAAAAAATCTGATTGTGGAGCTGCTTGTAAAATTTGACGCTCAAAACTTTTCCAAAAAGTTTTTTGGCGTTTGGCATACTGCACCGTTTGAATTTGAATTTTCTCAATTAAAGCAGGTAACGCGCTGCACTTCTTTCCCGCTTTAATCCATTCAAATATTTCAGGATACCCAATTAGATTTTTGCTTTTTAAAAATGCTTCCCAATCAGTTCCAATTAAATGTTCTGCTTCCTCAATCCATCCATTTTCTAAAACAGAGTGGGGATTAATCATCAATAAAGTTCGCATATTGATACGGTCTTTTAAAATGGCAGTCTCTGGTTTTACGTAAACAATTAAAGTATTAAACTTGGGTTTTAATCTTGGTTTGTAAGCTGATGGTTTTGATCCGGTTTGGATCCAAATTTTCAATGCACGATTAATTCTATAGTTATCGTTTTGATGTAGCTCTGCAGATCTTTCAGGATCAATTTTCTGTAGTAATTCCCATTGCTGATCTTTATCTAATTCATCAATATTTATTTGATTATTATTTTTTAGTTCTTGGATCGGTAACTCCTGGGGAGGGAAAAATAGTGACTTGATGTAAAAAAGAGAACCGCCAACAATAACCGGAATTTTACCTCTTGCACAAATATCATTTACCAAATCCGTAACAAGATTTCTATATTTAACAACACTCAAATCTTCAGGCTTATCAAGTAAGTCAAATAAATGATGTTTATACGCAATATTTACAAGATCTGGCTTTGCTGTTCCAACTGAAAGAGGTTTATAAAACTGCCCAACATCAGCATTGATTATTTCACAAGATCGAATAGACGCAATCATTTCTGAAAGTTGAGTTTTACCAGAAGCTGTAGGCCCAGTGATTATCAAAGCATTTAAAGAGGTGCTCATATTTACGCAGCCTGAACCCCATTTTTAACATGAATTTTTGAATATGAGGTCATGTTCATCAACTGCTTAAATGGACAACGTAACTCTTGAATAACTTCCTCACGCCCAATATTTTTCCCGGATTGAATTTCCTGAGCCAAAATATCTTCAACAGATTGCAATAACATTCTTTCACCAAATGATAGCTCTTTCTGTTGAGATACATACATTAGATCACGATATATTTTGACAATTTCAAGCAACTTTCCACCTTGAATTTTTAATTGATACCCCTTATTTCTTCTATTCCACCCACTAGGAGTAAAATCGATTCCTTCAAGTTTCTTTTCAGGTTCCTTTGACAGCTCTTTTAATGCTTGATCTATAACTATTACGGAACTAATATACCTTAACCCAATAGAATCAGCATTATAAACTGGAACCAAAATAGTCATATCTTTATAGATAAAAGAAAGTTTAATAAATTTAACACTAGAACCAGCAACGTTTTTTTCAATAATGCCATCAACATTTGCAACGCCATGTCCTGGATAAACAACTTTATCATTGGGTTCAAACATGATATCCCCTCAGACTTTTGTCTCCGATAAACTCTTGCCTCTGAAGACACCCCGCCACACTCAAATCACAGACCACAGATAAGATGATTATAACAGAAAAAATAATTATCTTACAAGCTGCATAGAAAAGTAAAAATAATAACATATACTTCAATTTCTAATAGAAAACACATGTTTTAAAATTACGCCGCTTATTCCACTTAGGACTTTTGAAACCGTCCAAAGCAAAGAAATAGAGGTTACGCTACCCATTTTTGTAATGCGCAACCCCAAATCCTTCCCCCTAACCCTCACTTTTACTTACATATTTAAAATACCTAAAATCAGTATAAAAAAATAAGTATTTCGTAATTTTATCAATAAAGCCCTTACAAAAAGCAAAAGCCTTGTTATAGTAATTTGACTAAAAAGTATTTTTGAGGACTAAATATTATGAATAGCCAAAATACCAATCCGCTAAATTTACTTGAAGCCCAATTCCATAAGGGATTTCGTTGGGCTGTTTGCGGAAGTATGCTATATGAAGCCTGTAAAACGCTGCACAACATACTACTAACTTACTATTTAACACCTAAAGAGTATGGATTAATAGCAAGCTCATTATCATTCATATATCTTATAACAAAAATTGCAGACTTTGGGGCAAGCACCTCAATTCTTCCATTCTACCATTTATTTATTAAGAGCAAGCAAAACTTTAAGAGGCTTCTTTTTAAGTTTTATTTATTTCCCCATATTCCATTACTTTTATCCACGGCAACAATTGCTACAATATTTTTAGCATTTTATAAATCTACAAGTATCGGCTTACCTATGCTTTTAATAATTGCAGCAACAATAGTTCTAGAATCTATAAGATCGTTTCTACGGCTATTTCTTTACACAAGTCTTGAGTGTAAAAAAACAGTTTTTACTGATGTAGCATCATTTTTATTTTATCTATTTTTAGTATGGACGCCATACCTCCTATTTAATTATCCTGTAACATTTAAAAATATATTAATTTTTCATATCATAGATTCATTAATTGTAACCATACTATTTACATTCCTACTTTATAAAATATATACAACCATTCCAGATACAGGATTAGCCTTACCTTCCAAATTTAAAAATAGAATCATTAGCGCAAAAATTTTTAATTATTTTCTACGCTTAAGCCGTGAAGTCTTTACATCAAATTTTCTTACTCCATTTTTTGCTTTAAAATTTGGATTCGAATATGCAGGTCTTTTTTATCTAGCCGCAGTTATTGCGCACTTCATACAATCAATATTCAAAATTTCAGTAGGATACCTTGGTAACGCTATTCTCGCTAATCTAAAAAATAGTACGCCTTATGAAAAACAGCATGCTTTTGATCTTTTGACTCGAAAACTTTCAACATTAATAAGCCCTCTTATAATAATACTTTTCATCAACCATTCCAAAATACTTCGTTATGCCAACTGCTCAGATTTAAGTATGGCAACAATAGGGTTAGCTCTACTTTTTTTAATTATTCAAATAATAGATTTTATAGTTTCACTTTATGAACAATTCTACGTTATGGAAGAGCAGTCATTTAAATTTTTTTGTTACAAAGCTCTAGAATTCATAATTTTTTATATTTTTATTATCTATTCCAAGCATTCACAAACACTTTCAACTATGTTGCTTGGAATTATAAGTATAAAGATGCTAAGTTTTTCCATTATAGCATTAAATGCCTATTCTAACTGGCGAATCAAACCAAAGTTTCAAACAAATCCACGCTACCTAGTGTTATCTGTAGCAATAGCATTTCTAGCTTTTTTTATACTTTAAAAAAATAATATTACATAAAATATGAGTAGCAATATAAGTGCAAAAAAAATATATGCATTTTTTACATGTCGCGCTTTTCCCTTTTTTGGAGTTCTTTATATTTGAGTTTTTCAATAAATTTAAAAATTTTTATTGGGTTTTGTTTTTGAATTTAGTTTTGAATGTATAAAATTTATATCGTTTAGGGTTTTTAAGTTTACGTTTTAAATATTCGCGTGCGATTGGTAAGTAACTAACTCTCGCATATGTATACATAATATGTATGTATGTCATGCATGTGTTAATTGATTTACGCATTCCTTTTTTAGTTCTATTTAACATCCAATAATATCTTTTTCCCTATCGTCATAATGTACATGTATCATAGACATGCATGTCTTATATTTGTACATATATATAAGATGCACTTTGTTACTATCTATCTATCTAAACAACACACTCATAACACTTTTCATAACACTTTTCATAGCATTCCATTCCATTTCCATATGTATATGCTACACGGTATATGACCACGGTTTCATCTATACCTTCTATCCACTCTACTATTGGTTTTTATTTCCCACACACTATATCCCCACAACTCACCTCAGCATAACCATAGTTAATCCTAATCCCCCTAACTCATACTCATATACACCCAATAAATCATATCTACATATCTATATGCTTATAAATCCCATACCACCCATGAAAACATCCCACCGAACATCCCACGAGTTTGCACGGAGGCGAGCCCCACCAGCCCCATAAAAATACCCCTCGCCAAATCCCCACAAGCCCCAATATAATGGGCTGGCGGGGCGAGACGGAGTGCTGAGACGTTTAAAAATAGGGAGAAAAACTGTTTTACATAATATTAATTTACGCGACGAAGACACGGGGAAAAACGTCTTCTACAAACCCATCGCATTTCCAATTGCAAATCGCGCTCTAAAATCTTAGCGTAACGCACTAAGATTTTCTAATAAACTACTTGACTTGCCTTCATTAAGAGACTAAAATAAGCTTAGTATTAAAAAATAGGTTATAAAATTAGAATTAATTAGGTTTAATAACTAAAATAAGGATAATCAAATGGCTAAAATAATAGGAATAGACTTAGGTACAACTAACTCAGTTGTGTCGGTAATGGAAGCGGGAACTTTCAAAGTTATCCCAAACCAAGAAGGTGCCAATACAACCCCTTCCGTAGTTGCATTTACAAAAGACGGGCAACGCCTAGTCGGCGCAATTGCAAAACGCCAAGCAATAACCAATCCGGAAAATACAATTTATTCCGCTAAAAGACTTATGGGGCGCAAATTTTCAAGTTTAACAAGCGAAGAAAAACACCTCGTCCCTTATAAAATGGTTGAATCAAGCAATGGTGATATTGCAATTGAAATTCAAGGCAAACAACTCTCTCCTCAGGAAATTGCTTCAGCCGTACTACAAAAGCTAAAACAATCCGCAGAAGACTATCTGGGTGAAAAAGTTACAACAGCTGTAATTACTGTCCCCGCATATTTCAATGATGCTCAACGTCAAGCAACCAAAGATGCTGGCAAAATTGCAGGACTCGATGTAAAACGAATCATCAATGAACCAACGGCCGCAGCTCTTGCATATGGTATGGACAAAAAGACAAATGAAATCATAGCAGTTTTTGACTTCGGTGGTGGAACATTTGATATCTCAGTGCTAGAAGTTGGTGATGGCGTAGTTGAAGTCAAATCCACAAATGGCGATACAATGCTCGGTGGTGATAATATCGACGAAAAAATCATAAGCTTCTTAGTAGATGAATTTAAAAAAGAAAACGGAATCGATTTAAGAAATGATAAGCTTGCTCTACAAAGATTAAAAGAAGCCGCAGAAAAAGCAAAAATCGAACTTTCTTCTACCCAAGAAACCGAGATAAATCTTCCATATATCACAGCTGATGCAACAGGCCCAAAACATTTAACACTCAAACTTTCAAGAGCCAAATTCGAAAATCTTTGCCAAGATCTTCTTAACAAACTTTTCGAACCATGCAAAAAAGCTCTTGCTGATGCTGGACTTACAACAAAAGAAATTCAAGAGGTAATATTAGTTGGTGGTTCAACTCGAATTCCAAAAGTACAATCTATGATAAAAGATTTCTTTGGCAAAGAACCAAATAAATCTGTAAACCCTGATGAAGTCGTCGCCGTCGGAGCAGCAATTCAAGGTGGCGTGTTGGGTGGGGATGTAACAGACGTGCTTCTTCTCGACGTAACACCTCTTTCACTCGGCATTGAAACAATGGGTGGAATTTCAACAAAAATCATCGAACGCAATACCACTATTCCAACCAAAAAGTCACAAACATTTTCAACGGCAGAAGACAACCAAACGGCTGTAGACATACATGTTCTACAAGGTGAACGTGAATTCGCTAAAGACAATAAAACATTGGGACGTTTCAGACTCGATGGCATCCCATCAGCTCCACGAGGCGTACCTCAAATCGAAGTTACATTCGATATCGATGCAAACGGTATAACTCACGTAACCGCAAAAGATGTAGGAACCGGCAAAGAACAAAATATCACCATAACCTCGTCATCAGGCTTATCAAAAGAAGAAATTGATAAACTTGTTAAAGAATCTCAACTGCATGCAGAAGAAGATAAAAAACAACGTGAAGTAGTTGATAAACGCAATCATCTTGATAGCACAATCATGCAAATCGAAAAAACAATAAAAGAAAATAAAGAAAAACTTCCAATCGCTGAAGTAAACAGTGTCGAAACTGCAATCGAAACAGCTAAAAAAGCACTAAAAGAAAACGAAAATGATGCTCAAGCTCTTCAAAAAGCCGCTGACGATCTAATCCAAGCATCATATAAAATTGCAGAAATTTTATACAAAGAAAAACAACAAACAGGGCAAGAAGGACAACAACCTTCTGGTGATCAAGGCACAGGCGATAACGCTAAACCTAATGATAAACCAATTGACACAGACTTCGAAGAAAAGAAGTAAATAAGCTAATAATATAAACAGCCTAAAGGGCCGCAAGTTGCGGCCCTTTTTTATTAAAGTCAAAACTATTAATTAAAAACTAATCTTACTATTCTAGATTTTGTTAAAAACAGCATTGGCCTCATCCAAAATTTCTCGATCAAAACCTTGCTGTTTCAACAACAACAAAGCAATTGCTTGATCTGAAATTCCAGGCACAACTTTATATGGGTAATGAATATCTCCCGTATCAAATTTATTTACATAGACTTTGTAATTCTTAAATCTTCCATTCGTATATGCTTCAAGATCTGTCAGCTTCTGAAAATGTGTTGCGACAACACAAATTGATTGGAGGTATTTAGAGACACTCTTTGCCACTCCATAAGCACCGGCAGTTCCTTCCTTTGGATTTGTTCCTGTAAAAATTTCATCCATAATAACAAAACTAAACTCGCCATTTTTCAAACCCTTGATCGAACTCAACAGTTCTTGCGCTCTTCTCATTTCGGCCTGGAACAAAGATTCCCTACCCTCTTCATCTGCAATATTCAAATAAGTATTAATCTTAATAAATGGAGTAAATTTCATTGCACTGGCAGGAGCTATGCCAAAAGATTGAGCCAAAATTAATGATACCGTAAAAGCCTTTAAGAATGTTGATTTACCTGCAGCGTTTGGACCTGTCAAAATAACGTTTTGAGCCTGATCACGTCCAAGTTCAATATCATTAGTAACCACTTTTTCAGGGTTAAGAAACGGATGCCAAAGTTTATTTATATTAACATAAGGCTTGTCGGATTCAATAATTTCAGGGAAGCAAAATTTTGCATTAGAATTATTCACATGCTTCAAATAAAGCTTTGCAATCGAAAGATATGCATCAAGCTCCCCAATAGCTTTAATAGAATTTATAAAATTATCTTTCAATCGCAACATCTTTTTACAACAAGCTAGCACACGTCCTTTATTGGAGAAGAACGAAGGTTCTCCCTTAAACGTATCTGCCTGCAATTTCGTAAGCAAATCTTGTAAATCTTGGGCATCTTGAACCTGAGTTGCATTGGTTTGAAGCTTCTTTGAATCATCCCAAAGTGATGAAAGATTGGAATCTGCAACCAGAATTTTTGAGAGATCTGCAGAAGCTTGCGCTATTCTTGCCGTACTCATCAACTTACCCTGAATATCATTCGTTACACCATTGAATGTTTTAACCATCCCTGTAATCATATTTGTCATCATATAAGCACTAAATAACAACAATCCGGAATAGGCAACTGCCCCACCAATAGCCCAAGGATTTTCTGTTCTTGAAGCCGTTCGCAACATAAATGCGCTAAGTCCTACCATAAAAACATCCATAAGCGCTATTTCCGCTGGCGCAACAACAGACAGCATAACAGAATTAAATTCAAGAGGCCCTGTAGATTCATTTAATCCAGACATTAACCCTTGATAATAATACTGCTCTGTATATTTTTGAACTGAAAACTCCAATGCCTTCCAAAACCAAAGCATATCAGACTCACTATGCTTAACAATTTGAAGCTGCTGTTCAATTTTATCGCACAAAGCCGGATTCTCAACCAAATATCTTACAATATCCTGCTTATTCTTAATGTCATATTTAAGTTGGGAAACAGAATCAGCACGTTGATATAAAAAAGATTGCAGTTCAACTTTACCAAAGTTCGTAACCGTATTATCAATAGTCCCAAAAACATGGCGCTTCAAATCGGTCATTGAACCACAGTAAATCTGCAAATCTGTAAAGACATTATCATTTAATATCGAACGGCTACTACCGATATCATCATTGAGCTGCAAACTACGACCATGAAAAAGCTGGTAAATTAATCTTAATTTCTCAATTTCGCCAACGGCAGGAATCTTAATTTCTTTAAATTTAGCTTGAGTTAACATCTCATTATAAGCTTTATCATTCTCCTCCTGATGCTTTTTCATCTCGGCTTGCTCTTTAACATCCTCCGATCTGACAGAAGGCAAATGTATATCAGAAATTCTTGAATAAACGGTCTTTAATTGCTCAGATGAAACCTGTTCAGCTGGAATTTGTTCACCAACTGCACTCAAAAAAGATACTGCTGTATTAAAAACAAAAACCAACACCAAGCACTTAGCAACAAATTGTTTTTCTTTGTAAAAATAAATATTCATAATGATCCCAGTAAAAAAAAATCAGGCAGAAAGAGACTCTTCCTGCCTGAGAAATATAAAATAATTACTTAATTAAAATGGCAAATCATTTTCAAATGGAGCTTCGTCCTTAAGAGAAACCTCTCCGGTTGAAGCCTCAGATGAAATAGTCTTAGATTTTCTAACACTATGTTTTTTTTCATTTTCAACGTCAGATTTTACTTCAAACTTTGCAGGATTAATCGGATCATTTGAAGCAACATTAAAATCAACTTCATCTGAATCCTGAGCGTTAGCTCCTCCCAAAAATGTTACGCGATCTGCAACAATTGAATGTTTGCTACGCTTCGTTCCATCCTGATCCTGCCATGTATCAAGCTTTAATCTACCTTCAATTAAAACAGGACGCCCTTTTTGCAGATATTGTTTACATACGTCGGCTTGAGGCCCCCATACATCAACATCAACAAAGCAAACTTCCTGAACCATTGATCCGGACTGTTTATTTTTAAACTGACGATTCGATGCCAATCCCAAACGGCAAACAGCTTGCCCTGAAGAAAGTTGTTTATACTCAGGATCTCTTGTAAGATTTCCCATCATAATAACGCGATTAAAACTTGCCATTGACGCCCCTTCTATTTTCAAAACAATATTTTAAAACAATATTTTCGTGTTAAGCTAAAGCATGTTAACAAAAACAAAATTGTTTAGCAAAAAATCTTTAACTACAACAATAATTCACAAGGATTAAACTTATGAAAAAAAGTAAATTATTATTTTGGGGAACATTTTTAGCCATCAGTGCATATCTAATTTTCATCAAACTACAGGAACATAAATCTGTCATTGTAGGATTAACCGGAGATGTTATGCTCGGCCGATTGGTAAATCAGTCAATTACAGCACATGCCCCCTCATACCCATGGGGAGATGTTCTTCCAATATTAAAGAAAAACGATTTCAATATCATAAATCTTGAAACAACTATAACAAAAAGTGAAAAACGTGTTTTCAAAGTTTTTAATTTCAAACTTGATCCGGACAATATTCAATCTTTAGTTGATGCAAATATCAGTCTTGTTAATTTAGCAAATAATCACTCATTTGATTTTAATGAAGAAGGTTTTATAGAAACTACTCAGTTACTTGAAAGTAAAAAAATCAAACATGTAGGAGCAGGGCAAGATATCAACCAAGCGCGCAATTTAGAAATTCTCGAGAAAAATGGAATAAAAATTGGCGTAATTGGCTACACAGATAATGAACCAGAATGGGCCGCAACCTCTGAAAAAGCCGGCATAAATTACATAAGAATCGGACAAATAGAACAAGTAGAACACGATATAAAATCTATACGCAACCAGGTTGATATCTTAATAATTTCAATACACTGGGGCCCTAACAAAGTCGAACGTCCGGAACCAAATTTAATAGATTTTGCACATAAAATAATCGATTGCGGCGCAGATCTAATTCATGGCCACAGCGCACACATATCTCAAGGAATCGAAATATATAATGGCAAACCAATCATATACGGTTCCGGAGACTTTATTGATGATTACATGATTTATCCAGACCTACACAACGATCACTCTTTTTTATTTAAAACATTCATAACCAAAGACGGAATTCAAAAAATTGAATTAATCCCAGTTTGTATTTCGGAAATGCAAGTAAATTTAGCCAAAGATGATTTAGCTCAAAAAATCTTAAATCATATGAAAAAATTAAGTGCCGAGTTTGGAACAAAGTTGGAAATAAAAGATGATCACGGAATTATCAAAATTGAAAAGTAAATAATACTAGCAGATAAGTAATTCTTATAAATAAACTCTGTTTGATTTTTAACTTTTTATTGATATGATCCTTTTCACATATAGACAAAGTATTTTTTAATTTATATTCACTTAATTATATCAGAAAGATTTTTATGAAAAAATTTTTAGCATTTGGATTAGTTATTTTAGGGTTATTTAGCCAAACATCTGCAATGGAATGCAAAGATGTAAGTATGGACGAAGCTCATGAGCCAGCAACAGTACACAACTCTTTCGATATGAGAAGTCTACAAGAAGCCATTAATGATATCGCATATAATCGCCCAATAAGTCATTTATCATACTTCGATCCAAGCCAAAACACCGATTTTGTTCGAGAAATGTTTAAAAGGTATGGAGAATTGCAACGCGATCTTGTCCAATTGCAGCAAGCAAACGCCGCTTTTGATTTCAGCAACGTATTTGCCCAGGTAAACAAACTTATGACGTCTCTTATAAGCAACGAAGATATGCTCAAATTCACATATATAACAATAACACGTAAATTTAACTCTGAACAAGACATCACGCCAGAAATCATTTCTATTTTAATTAATATTTTAAAATGTCCAGACTCAACAATAGGGCTAGGAACTCCAGCAGATTTATCAATAACACATGAAGACGAAGAGGCTCTTAAATCGCTTATTTATTACACAATCAAAACAAGCCAAGAAAAAAGGGAAGCCTTTTACCAATTACTTCTAACTAAGCCACATTTAAATAGAGAGTATCAAGCAATTTTAAGTGGGCAAAAATCTAACATATCTGAAGAATTTTTACAGGAATTAATCACATCTTCGATAAACATTACAGAAAAAATACTGCGTTTTCCAATGGGAATAGCGGAACAAAAAGCAACTGCATCCCTAGATACAGAAGGCATAGATTATCTGTTAGGATTAACGAAAAGCGAAATTATACATGAAATATCTTCAAAACGCGCAGTTTTACCACTAATTCTAAAGCATTTCGGCGAAATCGGCGGGCTTTCTATCCTATAAATTCATTCTAATTTATCTCAAAATCCCGACTGAGCTTCGGCTCAATCGGGCCTTTAGTTATTCAAAAAATGCCTTTTCCTTTGTTAATATTGGTGTTATGCTTTAAAATTGTCGTTTTTAAAAGCAAAGAACCAAATTTAACCTAACCGAATGTTAAAGAAATATGAGCACAATAAAAGGCGATTCATACAAAAACATAATTCTATACTGGCTTCCTGAAGTAGTCTCTATGTCTATTTTACTGTCAGTACCATCTATCATCGACTCCTTGATTATTGCCAGCCTTGGATCTGTAACCACATTTGGCGCTCTAGGAATGGCAACCAATGTGCTTATAACTTTAACAAAACTCGCGGAAGCCGTACCGGTAGCCTCTATTGCCTTTATCGGCCGTTTTAATGGAAGCGGAGAATTCAAAAAATGCGGCGAATACTTTTATAACACCTTCTGGATCACGTTCATCCTTGGAATTTCACAGTTTGTTTTAATAATGTTTGGCGCTAGAAGCATCTTCAAATGCCTAGGTGTATCTGATAAAATGACGAATATAGGCATTCCTTTTTTACAATTGAAATCATTAGGAATCATCCTTATTCTTTCTGCCATGGTTTTTGTCGGATTCATGAAAGCCATTAAAAATACTCATATCCCTATGATGCTTAACATTATAGGGATCGTATTATTCATGTTTTTCGATTATTCGCTAGTTTTGGGTAAATTTGGTTTTGCAGCACATGGATTAGTCGGATCAGCAATTGCAAGCATAATTCAGTACTCTGCCATGAACGTAATTGCTCTTGTCTACATATTGCTCAATAGCAACTATAGGAAATACTTTCCTAATTTCTTGAAATCATGTTTTGATATAAAAAAGATTATTCAAATCGTATCAATGAGCTGGCCAATTATCATTGATAAAACTACTATTTCACTATCCCACTTATGGCTCGTAACATTGATAACTCCAATGGGCAAATATGCTATCGTTTCTTACAATGTAATCAGAAATTTGGATATGTTTGCGTTCATTCCGGTTATGGCATCAGCTCAAATTATTACATTTCTTGTCAGTAACAAACTTGGAGCAAAAGATATCGATGGGGCAATTGCCAACATTAAAAAGCTACTGATTATCACAGCACTAACATTCATTCCTGTTCTAATAATTCTATCGATTGGATCGCACTTCTTCATAAATTTGTTCGATCCAAAAAACAAATTCACCGATTTTGCATTCATAGCATTTCCATTCATAAATTTTATGGCCATTTTTGATGGACTCCAAGTTGTCCTCGCAGGAGCACTTCGTGGGGCTGGGGATGTAAAAGCAGTTATGTGGGGCCGTTTTTGCGTTTGTGCATTCTTCTTTGGACCTGTATCATGGGCTATAAGCCATTTACAAATTCAAAATATTATTATCAAATTCACACTGGTTTATTCTTCATTTTTTGTAGCTACGGCAGTAATTGCTTTCATATACATAAGAAGATTAAAAGGAAATTTTTGGAGAATATTGGATAAAAATTAAATCTAGGGGGGAACAATGATAACAGCTTCTAATATATGCCTTGAATTCGGACAACGCGAACTTTTTAAAGATCTATCTTTCTCTATTGAAAAAAATCAAAGAATTGGGCTTGTCGGTCGAAATGGCAGCGGAAAATCTACATTGCTAAAAGTTTTGAGCGGATTACATGGAATTGATAGCGGAAAACTTTTAATCGAAAAAAATGTTAAAATAGCATATTTTCCACAAGAAGTTGTCCTAATCTCCAACAGATCTGTCATCGAAGAAACCTTAACTGCTTTTGGAGGTTTAGTCGATTTTAAGCTAGAATTTGATAAACTGCACACTGAATTCGAAAAAGAATCAATCCATAGTCCGGAAAAAATTGAAAGATTTGCTTTTTTGCAAAAAGAGCTCTCCGATCATGATTTTGACCAATGCTTAATCGAAACAAAAAAAATGCTTTCCATGCTTGGTTTTCCAGAAGAAAAATTTAATAAACCTGTCGGAGAACTCAGCGTCGGCTGGAAAATGCGAATTGTACTTGCAAAATTACTTTTACAAAAAGCAGATTTTTATCTTTTTGACGAACCCACAAACCACCTTGACATAGTTGCCAAAGACTGGTTTTTGGATTTTTTAAAATATGCCGACTTTGGATTTTTACTCATAAGTCACGATCGCTACTTCCTAGATCATTTATGTCAGTATATTTTTGACATAGATCGCGGAAATTTAAAAATTTATCGAGGAAACTATACAAAATATTTAGAACAAAAAGCTAATGATGACGCAATCTTAGAATCTCAATATGAAGCTCAACAGCGACATATCAAAAAAACTATGGAAACCATTAATAGGTTTAAAGCCAAAGCATCAAAAGCAAGCATGGCTCAAAGCATGCTAAAAAACCTTGAAAAAATAGAACTCATTAAAATTGAATCCAATCCTCCTACAATCAAGCTTAATTTTTCAAATGTTAAACGTTCCGGCGATATCGTACTAAAAGTAAGCAATGTAAACAAAACATTTGAATCAGTTGAGTTATTTAAAAATATCTCATTCGATATTATGCGAGGTGATAAGGTTGCTCTTATAGCGGCAAACGGAAAAGGTAAAACTACCCTGCTTAATTTAATTGCTGGAAAATATCCATTAGAAAATGGAACGCTAAAATTTGGTCATAATGTTGAAATGGCATTTTTTGAACAAGATCAAGAGCTAACGCTTAATAAAAATAGAACAATTTTAGAAGAAGTTGAAAGTATATGCACCACATCTGAAATGCGTTCACGCGTACGCGGTTTACTTGGTGCATTCTTGTTTTCAGGCGATGACGTAGAAAAGAAAATAGCGGTACTCAGCGGTGGAGAAAAAAATCGAGTGGCAATGGTAAAAACACTTTTATTGGATGCTAATTTTTTAATCCTCGACGAACCAACAAACCACCTTGACCTTCAAACAAAAGATATTTTATTGAAGGCATTAAATCAATATCCTGGAACTATTTTATTTGTTTCGCACGACAGAACATTTGTCGATGGACTTGCAACAAGAATCTTAGAACTGAATCCAAATGGAATTCATAATTACCCAGGTAATTATGAGTCATTTTTGTACCACAAAAAACATAATGAACTGAAACAATCCACAAACTCGCCTTCAGATAAATCTAATAAAAAGCCTACCCCTATACCCCTACAATCCCAAACAACTCCAAATAAAACCGTTAGCAGCAAGGAATGGTATGAAGCAAAAAAACAAATGGGTAGTATTGAACGCAAAATTGAAACGCTTGAAAAGCAACTCGTTACGCTTAATCAAGATTTTGAATTTTTAGAATTTGGCACGCAGGACTTTGACAAAACATCTAAACGTATTGATGAAGTAAAAGCTCAAATTGAAAAAATGTACGAAGAATGGGAAAGTCTACAAAAAAAAATCACCCCTTAAAATTGATTTTGGGGTTATAAAGTATCATTTCTTGTAAAGCAAACAGGAAATAACCCATCGTGTCCCCATGTATCGCAATATCCCAGTTGTTCAATCGATTCAGGACTAGAAAGTAATTGCATCACAAAACCTGAGCAACTAAAAATTATTGTTCCTAAAATAAAACATGCCGTTGTTATTTTACAACGATAACTTCTTCTTTGACCGTAAACCCATTTTTCAAACAACTCTTTAACACTTGGCATAAGCTGTTCGTAATACTGCCAAACCAATTTTTCTACACCTGTTGGATCACTTTTATGAAGTTGCTCTACCTGATTAAGTAGATGAGCCGCCAACTCTCTCTCTTTGTAAAGATTAAGTCTCCCTGACTTTAATAAATCAAATCCGGCCTCAAGACTGTATAAATTTGTTTCTGGATATCCTCGCTTATATTCGCACATAAATTTTTGAACATCCAATCTATTGTGCTCATCCATTTTTTGGTCCAATAAAAGCGTATACGTCGACTCACGGGTTCCCATTCCGTTTACCCATTGAAATAGCATAACTATTAACCCTAAAACATATGTGCCTAATCTAAGATGCCAAGTAATAATCATAAAAACTTTCTTTTTTCTTTGACAATTTTTATAAAATTTAGCTTATTATAAAAGATAAAAATAAAAGCTCAATGTTAAGTTTTTAAGAATGAAAGAAGTTAATGCTTTTTAATAAAAACACTTTATACGCTTCTATCTTAGTTACAAATATCATCAACTTGTTTATTGTAGAAAATATTCTGTGTATGAAAATAGCACACCCTCATACTATTTTACCGGAAATTAATATAGGTAGAAGCACAAAACCTTACAAAAAAACTAGTTCTCCAAAAGTCGATTATTTCATGGCTCTTGATCAGGCATTAAGGCTTGACCTTGAACTTATGTCTTTTATCGCTATTCCAGAGGATAAGTTATTCCAAGGGCCATTGCAATACGCGTTAACCTTATTTGATAATAATTATCTACTAAATGTAGAAAAGCTTAATGCCGTTTATGAACTTATCGATGAAATTTTGAGGATAAAAAATTCCATCCCAGTTAAAAAATTTTATACAAGCTATAAAGGGTTAATTCAGCCAAAAATCACAGAATTAATGAGCACCCCTGACAAAACACTAATTTCACTGATGTTTATGATCGAAGATAATCTTATTTCTTATAAAGACATACATGAAAATTTGATATTTGCAGCAAAAGATTATCTAATAGAGCAAACAACGAACTGGCATACTCAACAATTTTATGGAAAAAAATTTGCAACAAGACTACTTTTTTTTAGTGGCGAAGGATATAAACAAGCATTGGAAAACATCGAAAAAACAACCCCTTGGAATAAAAAAAATGCATCAATTTTTTTTAATGTAAGTGATACTGTCAATTTTGCAATTATCTTAATTGAATTATTCAACGACATAAGAGTTCAAAGTAGAATTTGCATTGCATCGCCAAAAATCATGTTCCTCCTAAAAAATACAAGGATAATTTCGTGATAAAAGTAGAATTCCACAACCTCAGAACAATTGAAAATTCTAAACTCGAATTTGCTGTAATTTGTTCCAAATTCAAAGAAAAATGGATCTGGGTTAAACATAAAAAAAGAATAACATGGGAGATCCCCGGAGGCCGCAGGGAACAAGGAGAAGAAATTTTAAATACCGCCAAACGAGAACTGTTTGAAGAAACAGGTGCGACAAATTTTGAGTTAATAGAAACATGTGAATACTCAGTCACAAAAGACACGCAAACACGATACGGCAGACTATATTACGCCGTAATCAAAGAATTAAACCAATCACTTGATTTCGAAATAGAAAAAATTCAGTTTTTTGATGAATTACCACAAGCTCTAACATATCCGGAAATTCAACCAATTTTATTGAAAAAAGTTATAGAAATTACTACGAAGTGACTAGGGCTAAAGCGATGGATGGTGGAGATGGGCGGATTCGAACCGCTGACCTTCTACGTGCGAGGCAGACGCTCTACCAACTGAGCTACATCCCCACTAAAAACACCTTTTTAGAATATCAATTTCAATCACATATTACAAATAAAATTCTTGCAAAACAAAGTATCCAACCAAAGAAAAAAAAGCCAACGTTGTGTAAATAGAGCATGTATGGCAACTAGCAAAACGCTGTATTTTGTAACGACATTTTACCAAACATGAATCAAATATTTCCTGGAATTCTGGATTTAGAGTATCACGATTCTGTTGAATAAATTCCGTCACTGTTTGCGGATTTTGTTTATAAATTATTTCAATATTCTTTGCGATTTTAATTGCAAATTGCTTACTCATGCTTTTTGCCTGTGGAGATTGATTTTTAGATAACTGAATTAATGTTTGAATCGCAACGCCAAGCTCTTGCATATTATTGACAGGAAAGTCTATCACAGCTTCCACTTCTGCGCTTTCATCTGACGCGATTCCCCCATCAACAACCTGCTCAATCCTCTCTGTTAAACAATCTGGATCTATATCCATTGGACTGGTTTCCACTAGGCTATCTTTTGTTGCCCACCCCCTCTCCATACACTGAATAAAGCACGGGGTAAAACTTGAGACGAAAGCCCCAAAACAAGATATGTGCAAAATCAATCTAAAATTCATCCAAAACTCCTTTCGTTTTATAAATTAATATTCTTTGAATTTAAAATTTCACCACATTCTCCAACAAAAATTTAAATTATAAAATCAGTATAAACAATAAGAACCACTTAAAGTAAAGTAAGCATCTTTAAAATCTTGAATTTTATTAGTCCAAATGGCATTTATGAATGCAAATAAGCTTTAATATTGCTTATCAAATGCTTAATTAACGCTAACTCGATAACTCAAAAATAGCTTTAAAAAAATCCTTTCTCAC